>NZ_BTCK01000001.1:0-475796 GCF_033239625.1 Paenibacillus sp. CCS19 | reverse complement strand
TACACGAATCCATTCATGGGCTTCTTTGTGTTTAGCTGTCGCAATTCATATTACAATCCGTCAAATAAAAAAAGCCGCAAATCTGCGGCTTTATGGCGTTAGAGAAACAGAAAAAGTGTCATAATCCGGCCCGACTGCTTTAATCCCATCTTGCTCCTTAGAGCCGACGGACACCATAAATTCGAAAGTTTCCGACATCGGTTCATCGTGCGCCGCATATTCGAGATCGATAACGACGGTTCCTTGACCGCCGCCTGTTGGTCTGTAACTCGAGTCTCTACCGATCTCGACCCAGGTTTTCCAATCGCTATTGGGGTCTGTATTGTTCAAGATCACCAAATGATTGGATGGGTTCACGTCAGGATTGTTGCCCGGGTAACTGTTCATCACGCTTGCAACCGCCCAGTGGTTCGGTATATAGAAAGATATGCCTCCCCAATCTTTCGGGTCTATCTCGATCGCAGCAACGATTGAGACACGATCTGCAATGCCTTCTTTACCTTGTACAAAAACAGTCCCTTTCGCTGATGTCTTAAGATCAGTGGAATCCGAGCTAATGTCGAAGCTTGTGCTGTTGATATAATTAACGTTGCTAATTACTTGTTGAGCAGGCTCGTCTTTCTTAGATATAAGCTGCGAGACAAGATAGGCGGAGCAAATAATTAATGCAATTAATAATATGACGGGCATTAAAGGAAACCTGTTAGTTAATCTCATTAATCATCCGAGACCCCCTTTTCGAATAACTGAAAGAAGTAAATGTTGGATGTCATTCAAGTGTAATTGACCTATTGTTCGTTTTCAATAGAAGCGCTCAAGAAAGAAGAATCGATTACGTTATCTTGCTCTTACATTCAATGATACACACAAAAGGCAACATAAGAGGTTATACTAGCGCTAGAGGTGATTCGTATGCCAATGGTTAAGGAAACGAATGCGGAAAGAACGATTGGAGCAGATTCTGTTCAAGACAAGCGATCATCCCCTGCCCTATTGTCAGATGAACAATGGCAGGCGGTAGCTGAGAACGATGCTTCATACGATGGCCAATTCTTTTACGCCGTGAGGACGACAGGTATTTTCTGCCGCCCTTCCTGCAAATCAAGATTGCCGAACAGAGATAACGTGGGCATGTTCTACACGGCAGAACAAGCAATAGCTGCACATTTTCGACCATGCAAACGGTGTAAACCCACGGGACAGCGACTGCCCGATGAGGAATGGATCGCTCTTGTAACGGAATATATCGAGAGGCATTATGCCGATTCGTTGTCGCTGAATACGCTAGCGAATATTAGTCACGGGACACCGTATCACTTGCATCGAACGTTTAGGAGGATCACAGGAATCACTCCGGTTGATTATATTCAGCAAGTTCGCATCAACCATGCGAAGCGTCAATTACGTACTACGGATCTATCCGTTGCTCATATTGGCGAATCGGTGGGTCTGCGCAATACCCCTTATTTTGTCACGTTATTCAAGAAAATGACGGATCTAACGCCGGATGCCTATCGCAGGCATGATAAACCCTAGAAGAAGGAGATTGGAGCCCATGTCCGTATCCATACGTAAACCGCTGTACTGGACTTTGCTATCTTATGATGGCTGGCGCGTGCATATCGCCGCTGTTGATGAAGGATTATGTTTCGTCGGATCACACAATCAATCGATTAATGAATTAACAGAATGGGCGGATCGCCGAATGCCCGGCTGCGATCTGCTTCGTGATGATCATATGATGAAGCCGTATGAGGATGAGCTTCGACGTTACTTCGCAGGAGATCTGGAACAATTTACACTCCCTGTCTACTATCAAGGAACACCCTTCCAGACTTCGGTATGGCGATCGCTATGCGAGATTCCATATGGTCAGACAAGATCTTATTCGGATATTGCCAACGACATTCAGAAGCCGTCATCCGTTCGTGCGGTAGGCACTGCGATTGGAGCGAACCCGATTCTGATCACCGTTCCCTGTCATCGCGTGATTGGCAAGAATGGATCTCTGACCGGGTATCGCGGCGGCATGGAGATGAAGAAGAAGCTGCTGGAGTTGGAGCGGACGATCTAATTGTTCAATAAGAAGAGCAGCGTCATCCGATGGCGCTGCTCTTCGGCATGCACGTCTATGTTTCCGACGAGAGCTCCCACAAGTAGATCGAAGCGACCGTGCCATATGGTGCGTATCGGAGACGATACTGCTCGAACTCTTGGCGTGACAGCTCCGTTAAGTTATACAGCCGCATCATCCCTCTTCGAATTGCAATGTCTCCCCAACTGACGACGTCAGGCCGTTCCATCGAATGGATAAGCAGCATCTCCGCTGTCCATCGACCGACTCCATGCAAGCCGGACAATTGACGAATCACTTCATCGTCGGGCAGCTCGCGAAGCGCATCGATATCCCATTCGCCTGCTGATATGGCTCGCGCTATCGTATGAATGCATACGGCTTTCTTCATCGACATCCCGCATGACTGAATATCGTCCGCACTATGCCCTGCGAGTTGATCAGGTGTGATGGTGCCGAATTTATCGAGCATGCGATTCCATACAGTATTCGCAGCTTTAACGGAAATCAACTGGCCGACGATTGCGTTCATAAGCGCTGTGAACAAGTCTGGTATGACCTCGCGTTCAAGCTTTCCTAAACGCTCTATCGCTCGACCGAGCGCAGCGTCCGCCTGCTTCAAATAGTCCGTTTCGCGCTGCCCATAATCATACCACTTGGTCGACATCCTGCTGCCCACACGTTTCACCTGCCGATCATTAAACGAAATGTTAACCTTTCTACCTATCACTATAACCAATCTCGCGCCTGTGCGGTGTAAATATGGAATGAAAGAGCAATATAACGAAATGACAAGAAGCCGCAGCAATAGCGGCTTCTTCGTTAACGATCATAAGATTCGATTCTTCAACAAATCGCAGGCCTGCTCGATCTCATCGGCGGTTGTGTAACGGCCTATCGAGAATCGCACCGTACCTGCACCGATTGCAGGATCCACCTTCATTGCTTTCAATACAGGCGACAGCTCAATGCTTCCTGTATGGCACGCAGAACCTGTTGTAGCAGCGATCTCAGGTACTTGGTCCAAAATATCCTGACCAATCATCCCTTTGAAACTGACGTTGAGTGTATTGGGCAGCTTCTCATCCGGATGGCCGTTGAGAACGATACGCTCTTGAAACATATCCGACAGGCGCGCCCAGAATCGATCCGTTAACGTTCGGATGCGTTGCTGATCTTCCTTCCTCGAGGCGATCTCAGCTGCCTTGCCGATCGCTGCGATATACGGCACATTCTCGGTGCCTGCCCTTCTTCCCGATTCGTGGCCGGCGCCATGAATGTAGGAATCGATCAATGTGCCGCGTCGAATGTATAACGCTCCGATCCCTTTGGGCGCATACAGCTTATGTCCGGCAATCGTCAGCAGGTCGACGTTAAGGTCGGATACGAGCGTTTCGATTTTGCCAACGGACTGCGCCGCGTCCGTATGGAAGATGATACCGCGTTCGCGGGTGATATCGCCAATCTTCCGAATTGGTTGTATGGTCCCTGTCTCGTTGTTCGCATGCATAATCGATACGAGTATTGTATCGTCAGTGATCGCTGCAGCAACATCATCTGCGTTAACACGTCCGTAAGCATCCACGTCCAAATAGGTTACTCGAGCGCCTTGCGTCTCCAAGTAAGCGCATGGATGAAGAACGGCCGGGTGTTCGATCTTCGTAGTGATGATATGGTTTCCGCGATGGCGATTCGCATAATAAGTGCCTTTGATTGCGGTATTGTTAGACTCGCTTCCCCCGCTTGTGAATATAATCTCATCCGGATCGCAGCCTACGAGTTTCGCTATACGAGTTCTCGCAAGGTGGATCGCTTGCTGAATATTGGCCGATGCCCAGTGGGATGACGACGGATTGCCGTAATAACCAGTCAAATAAGGCATCATCTCTTCCACGACCTCAGGGTCAATCGGTGTACTTGCATTGTAATCCAAGTAAATTGACGTTCGTTCTGCCGCCCCCTGGTCTGCTGCTGCCATTCGACTGCCCCCTCTGCATACATAATCATTCGTTTAACTGAATAGTGAATGAGACCTGTGGTTTTGTCAAACGCGGGTTGTCGTACTCGACGATCAATGAGCCTGCTGATTGTTGCGCAAAATAAAAGGGCCAGCCGCGAATGGGCTGACCTTCATCGAAGTTATTGATTGACTATCCCTTCTTCTGCGTACTGATCTGACGAGCAACTCGCTCGCCCAGATTCGGTGAGGCTTGATAGAGATAGCCTAATACGACCTTCTGGATCTCCGGCGCCACCGCTCCGAGATCGCCAGCCAGATTTTGCACCAAGTGGTCTTGGCCGGTTGGATTTAACGACTGGTAGTACTGACCTGCTTGCGTGAAGTTATCCGGCTTCGGAATATCGGAACGAACGAGCCGGCCAGCGACATAGCGCCCTGCCCCGCTCGTCACTTCGGATTCCGGCGACCAATGCGCTTGGTGGTTGATCGGGATTTTGCGGAAATCCGATCCCAGCCTATGACGCTGCGAATCCCAATAGATATTCGAGCGGCCTTGGAGCATTTTGTCATCCGAAAGCTCCACCCCTTCGAGCAGGTTCGCCGGGGAGAACGCGAGCTTCTCGATCTGGTCCAAATAATTCGTAGGGTTCTGATTCAACACGAGCCGGCCAACTGGGATCAATGGATACTGTCGAACATCCCACACCTTCGTATCGTCCAGCGGATCGAATGTCAGCATCGTTTCGTCCTGCGGGTTCATAAGCTGTACATACAGACCATACTCGACAGGCGTTCCGCGCGCGATCGTATCGTAGAGATCTTTGCCCGCGTAATCTGGATTCTCGCTTGCAATTCTTGCCGCCTCCTGCGCGTCGAGGTATTGCTCGCCTGCAAGGGGTAGCCAGCGGTATTTGACGTAATAACGGGCGTTCTGCGCATTCTTCCACACATAGGTGTTCACGCTGTGCCCTGGGATTTGGCGGAGATTCTTAGGCGTTCCTTCGTCCGAATATAACCGAACGATGAAATGCGTTGCTTCCGGCGCTGTTGCGATGAAGCCCCAGAAACGGTTAGGATCGATGAGGTTATTGACCGGCGACGGCAGGAAAGCGCGAATCGATTCAGGGAAGCGGATTGGATCCCGCACCAAGAACACCGGAATATGGTTGAACAGCAGGTCGAATATACCGTGATCGGTATAAAATTTGGTCGAGAATCCGCGTACGTTGCGTGATGTATCCGGCGTTCCCTTATTGCTGACAGCGAGCGAGAATCGAACAGCAACAGGCACCCGCTGGCCTGGTTGCTGCAGGAAACAGAGCTTTGTATAAGCTGCCATAGAATGGAGCGTTTCGAAGTAACCGAAAGCGCCGAAGCCTTTCACGTGGACGGGACGCTCCAACACTTTCTCATGGACGAACGTTTCCATTGTTTCATGCAGCATCGTGTCCTGCTCCAGAATCGGACCCCGTTCTCCTACTGTCTGCGAGTGGTGCTCCGGACGCTGTACGCCTGCCCATTGCGAAGGTGCTCCGCCTTGCCAGCTGCGATCATATGCCTGATCATTCGGATTGTTATCGTCCATGAATCCGCCTCCCATGCCTGCATTCTCATCGATATGTATGCATGACCATCAATCCATTATGACAGCATGTCAAAATAGATCGGTTAAGCGTTGACGGCTTCGAAAATGACATCGACAGCTTGCTTAAATCCGCCTGATTGCTGAAGCGCAACGCTCATCTCATCTGCCGACTGTTTATAAGACGGATTATTAAGCACCTGTTCCGCAGCGTCTCGCAGCTGCTTTGCCCTCAAACCTGGCATCTGCAGTTGTATGCCTGCTCCGATCTTAGTTACCTGCCGGGCAATGATTGGCTGATCCGCGGCTTGCGGAATGACGATGAGAGGTACGCCGAAGTAGAGCCCTTCATGCGCGCTGTTCATACCGCCGTGCGTGATAAACAGATTCGCTCGCTGCAGCACTTCCGTCTGAGACACATAATTCCTCACGATAAAGTTGCTTGGAACGATCCCGAGATCCGTAATTTGCGTACGCCTCCCGACCGACATGACCACGGTATGATCCGAACCGCCAAGCGCTTCGAAACAAAGCTTATAGAAGTCATTGGCCATGTTAAATACAGTGCCTAGCGATATGTAAATCAGGTGCTGTCCCTTGCTTGCGGATAGATCGATATCGTCCTGCTTGTCTCGTGCCGAGATCGAAGGCCCGACGAAATGGTAGGATGAATCAAACGCATCTCCACTCGGCTGGAACTCTCTTATTGTATAGACGATCGTATGCGGCGCTGGATTACAGAACACCTCGTATGGCGTATGTATCTCCACCCCGTAGTTCGATTGGATCGCTGAGATTAGGCTTCCATAACGTTCCTTAATAGGATGAATTACTTCGGAATCTGCATCAGCCCACGAGTGTTCCAATGATTGCTGGAAAGCTTCCTCGCTCTGTGCAAATGAAGTACAAGAGCTGATCGCAGGCAGCTGGAGCATCTCAGCTAGAATCCGCCCGCAGCCGAACATCGAATCGTGGATCATATAATCGAATGTATCGCCTTCAATTTGTTCAAGCACGCTTGGAATCACGATATCTGCGGTAAGAAGCAGTCCATTCACTCGCTCAAGCGGATAATTCCTGCCGCCCGAGATGAAAGCTTGGATAAACTTCTGACCGTCTATCGTTCGAACCGCAGCTCCCGCCTGCTCAATCCGCTCCCGATAGGCTTCTACACAGAAATAAACGACCTCCTCCCCTCGAGCGATCAACTCCTGAACAACCCCAATCGTGGGATTGATATGCCCTTCTGATCCTGCGTTGATGAATAAGACACGTGCCATTCCCGTCACTCCTAATTGCCGATGTTATATTCTCATCTTACGTGCTTCTAGACTTATCAGCAAATCATAAGAAGAGCTGCTTCATAGCAGCCCTCCATCCTTGCTCGCCAATTAAATAGCGTTCGGCAGCGGATCATGATACTGGGTCCAATCTTCCGTTAATTCATCTTCAGCCAAAAGGCAGTCGTCGAGAGAGGAAATAATCCGCTCACGATCCATCTCGATGCCAATAAACACAATCTTATTCACTCGATCGCCGTATTCAGGCGACCAGCTGTTATTCAGATCCGGCTCCGCCTCGCGATACATCAATTGTTGCTCCAACGGCAATGCGGCAACCCAATATCCTGATGGGCCAAAATGTATCGATGGTCCAGCCTGGCTAATCGTATGCCCGATGTCGTTACGCGAGGCAATCCACATGATGCCTTTGGCACGAATGACCTCCTCCGGCCATTGTTCCATCCAACCCATCAACCGACCTGGATGAAACGGTCTTGTTCGCTCGTAAACGAATGAACCGATTCCGTATTCTTCTGTTTCCGGTGTATGGAGAGGCTTCTCTAGCTCCTTCAACCAACCCGCAGAACGGCTGGCTTCCTCGAAATTAAACAGTCCGGTGTTCATAATTTCCGCAGGGTCCACTTGCCCATTAATCGTTCGAATGATTTTGGCGGCAGGCTGCAGCTTGCGAAGCACACGTTCGAGCTCCAATAATTCGCTATTCTCGATCATATCGCACTTATTCAGCAGCAGCACATCGCAGAACTCGATCTGGTCGATCAGCAGGTCGACAACCTCGCGAACATCATGTTCGCCTACTGCTTGACTTCGTTCCAGGAGCGATTCGCCTGAGGAGAAATCGCGCCAGAATCGGTAGGCGTCCACAACCGTAACCATACAATCCAATTTGCACCACTGCGACAGGTCGATGCCCTGATCATCGTCGACATACGTAAATGTTTGTGCCACAGGGACTGGCTCTCCCACACCTGTGGACTCGATCAAGATGTAATCGAATCGTCCGTCTTCTGCTAATCGCTTCACTTCAATCAGCAAATCCTCCCGAAGCGTGCAACAGATGCACCCGTTTGACATCTCCACCAACTTCTCGTCTGTGCGGGACAGTCCTCCGCCGTCCTTCACAAGCGCAGCATCAATATTCACTTCGCTCAGGTCATTCACAATGACCGCAACCTTCATACCTTGCCGATTATGTAGAACGTGGTTCAATACAGTTGTCTTGCCCGCGCCAAGATAGCCGCTTAATACGGTAACCGGAAGCTTACTCTGTGACATGTTATCACCCTTATCCTCTTAATTGTAACAATTACGATTAGTGTCGAAAAATAAAAAGCGGCTTATTCCACCCTTACTAACACTCATTCAAAAATCGTAATTATTACGATTTATGAATCGTATCAGAATCAAGCTCCTACGTCAACCGTTGTGCCTCTGGACAAAATAAAGAGCCCTCCTTGATCAGGAAGACCCTTATCACCTTAAGCTATATCGATTGCCTAATAAGCAATCCCTACCCTTGCGCAGCTATACTCCCTGTTATCGATTAGACTGTAGGCAAAAGCCGCCGTATCCCCCACCGATATCGAGGCCCCTTCTTCCGGTAAGTAATCGCGTTCGACTCGGTACGTACCGATTGATTCGCCATCCGGAAGATAGGTTGGGCATACGATTGTCCAGTCCAGCGGCGAACTGCTAAGCGTCTCATACACTCGCTGGTGCTCCTCTGCTGCGAACGTACTTCGCCGCTTGGATTCTGCCGACTGATATCGCAGCAGCTCGGGGTTCAGTCGACTCTGAAGGATACCTGCGGTCCCAATTGTAATGATCCGCTGAATTCCATGCTTATTCATCTCTTCAATGAGAATCGCGATAGACGCTGACAGCGTCGTCGTACCATCCGTTCCTAATGCACTGATCACAATGTCAACGCCTACGAGTGCGGCACTCACGTCCTCTCTGCTGACTGCATTCCCTTGCAATAGAATCAATTTACTGCCGGTTATCGATACCTTATCGAGCTGACGCACTAAGGCAACAACCTCGTGTCCGTCGTGAAGTGCAAGAGCGGCAATTCGGCTGCCAACGCGACCGGTTATGCCAAGCATGGCTATTCTCATGGAGATCTGCCTCCTGCTAGATTATATTTTCGATTTAAGAATCGCTGTCCTCTACTATAACAGGATCACCCGTATATGAAAAAGCAGCTCGCCTTAGTTGGCTAGCTGCCCTTGGTCATTCCTTCGACTACTTATATACGGCTGAACTTTCGTGACCGCCATCTTTGCTCCAGAAATCGTTCGTAGGTTCCAATGCTTGCCGCCAACCAAGCAGCTCCCATCACATAACCGCCTGCGACATCACTCGGATAGTGAACGCCAAGATAAATCCGGCTTATCCCAATCGTCACAATCATGGCAGCCCCCAATATAATGATGACGACGCGAAGCCAAGCTTTACGGGCATGCTTCCAGAGAAAATAGATCGTTATCCCATATAACGTGATAGCTGCCATGGAGTGTCCGCTCGGGAAGCTGTAGCCAGAAGCCTCCACAATTCGATGGATGTCAGGTCTAGCCCGATGAAAGATGGATTTGAGCACCAGGTTTAGAATCCCAGCTCCAATGATGACGCCAGCGAAGAAAATCAGTTCCCTGCGGTAACCGATCATACTCAACATAAGTGTCACAAGCAGCGCTATAGCCGTTACACATAAAGTGGAACCGGCGAACGTAAAGGCCTTCATGATCGCAGTCGTTGTAGGTGAATATAGTCGTAAGACCATTGTTGTTATCCGCTCATCGAACGCAGTGATTTGCTGATGGTTAATCAGGAACGCGATCATTGCAAAGATTCCAATAAGCATAAGTGCATATGTAAAAGTACGAATTAATGCGGTATTCAAACATCCTCCTCCTCTACGGTTCACGACACAAAGAAACCTGCCGGAATAGGCAGACTCTTCTATAGTGTGGCTGTAGAAGAGAGATGTCATACATGCGTTAAGCGCATTTCGCCGGACTGCAGATGCCATCTCAAATAAGATATTCTTGTTAAGGAGATAATACGAAGCGTTACAGTCAGCAATAGCCAATGCCGCCTGGGTAAACTTGACTAAGGACAAGAACGTGGTACAATTCAATTACTTAATTGTTTAAAGTAAGTAGATTAATAAACATCAGATGAAAGAAGGTCCTACTATGAACTGGAATGAGATTACGACTCTTGAAGAGTGGAATGATATTGTTGCACGATCGGCTGAACGCGGCCAAGTTATTTTGAAACATAGCACAACCTGCCCTGTCAGCGCCAATGCACTGAAGGAATATGAGCAATACCTCCAAGCATCGCCTAACCAAGACGTGGATTACACGCTCGTGAAGGTTATCGAATCCCGCCCGGTTTCGAATCAGATCGCAGAAGATTTGAATGTGAAGCACGAGTCGCCGCAAGTGATCTACATCAAGAACAAAGAGAAATTCTGGGCGACCTCCCACTGGTCGATTACGAAAGCGCATATGACGGCGGTTCTTGACTAATAGTCCCAACCGAAGAAACGGCAGCAGCGATTAATCGCTGCTGCCGTTTCTTGTTGTTTCATCGCTCGATATCGAGAAAATAGCCCACCCCTTATCCAGCGCTTCAATCCGAACCTCGCGGCCGATTTCCTCGTTCGTCATTCATCGACGGACTCTCTTCTCATTCACTCCAACTCTTCCTCCGAGAGGCTCGCTTCCATCGTGTTGATGAAGAAGCGTAAATGGTTCACCATGCCAAGCGTCACCTCGCCGTTGGTGTACATCTCCTGCAGCGCATCACGCTCCATCTGGATCGCTTTGCGTTCCCATTCCTTCTTCTCGCGTTGGAATTCCTCATCGCTATGCAAGCTGGCATTGAAACTTAAACTCGCACGGCGAATCCCTTCCTGATAATGCTGGATGACCGCCGTACATGCGCGGTTGTCCGATTCGCCCATCGTATCTTGAAGCTCATGAATGGCAACCTTGGACGTCTTGACGCGCAGATCGCGAATCGCCTCGATGTCCGCCATGGACCATCGGCCTTCCGTACGGTTCGTTATCTTCTTCCATATCTGCTTAAAGGCAAGTCGGAGCGAATAGAACAGCGCGAACGAGCGATTAGCCAGGATCGATTCGGTTCGGTCCAGAATAGCTTCGAACCTTCTAGCCGTATCTACTGCCACTTCTCCTTGTCCCACTAATCTTGCTGCTTCCTCACGCTCTGCTTGAATGGCGAACAACCACCGATCGCAGACGTCTGCACGCATGGCACGGCTTTGCATAAAGCCTTGTTCGGAATGAATCTGACGCAGCTTCTGGCCATAATCGCCAAGCACTGCCGCAATAACCTCACGGTTATCGTCGGTGGTCTCATCCTTCAACGATCGAGCGGCCATCTCCAGAATGCGAACCTGCGCTTGATGCTCGGTCAGATGCTTGTGGTCTGCACCTTCCCCGTCCTTCTTCCTAGACAGAAGCGGCAGCGCAAGGCTGGCAACGAGCAGCGTGACGAGGATAACCCCTGCCGAGAGGAAAATAATCAGATCCCGTTCGGGAAACGCACTGCCACCCTTCAGCACCAGCGGGATCGAGAAGGCACCTGCTAGCGTAACGGCTCCGCGCACGCCGGACAACGTCGTCAACAGCGTCGAATACAGGCGCTCGCGTGTCGTGTTGCTGACTCTTTCCAAGACAGAGAACAAATACACCCATACAAACCGAAGCGCATACAATGCGAATGTAATGACAAGCACATAACCGATCGCCTGTGCATTATTGAAATGCGGATCCTCCCAGATTACCTCGGTAACATCCGGGATTTGCAAGCCGAGGATGATGAACACCAGACCGTTCAGTATAAAAAGAATAACGGACCACGTGCTCGACGATACGACCTGCAGCTTCGTGGCATATGGCTCAAGTCGATCCTTCGCGACCGCGTGGAAGATCCCGCCTGCGACAACTGCGAGGATGCCAGACACGCCGATCTCTTCGGCCAGCATGTAGATGACGAAAGGCGTAAGGATCTGAATGAGCATGTGCATCGTCGCGTCTTCGATCCCAAGCCTTCGCAGGAAAGACCGAATCGCGATAAAGACAAGCGACAATACAATACCGGCCAATACGCCGCCTAATGCGATGACGATGAAGCTCCAGCTTGCCGTTGCCAGCGAGAACGTACCCGTTACCGTTGCGGCAACCGCGAATTTAAATGCGACGAGACCCGATGCGTCATTCATCAGCGCTTCGCCTTCCAATAGACGAAGGATGCCTTTGGGCAGGTTGATTCGCCCTGACAATGCGCTCACGGCTACGGCATCCGTTGGCGAGAGAATCGCCGCGAGCGCAAATGCAGCCGATAACGGTATCGATGGAAGCATCCAATGAATGCCGTAACCTCCGACGACAACGGTTACGAAGACGAGACCAACTGCCAATAGCAGAATCCACCCGCGGAGCTTCCACAGCTCCTCTCGCGGGGTTCGTTTGCCGTCATTAAACAGCAGTGGAGCGATGAACAGGATGAAGAACAACTCAGGTTCTAATTCAAGCTCGATCCCAGATGGCAGCAACACCAATAGGGCGCCTAGGGCGATCTGGAACAACGGAACAGGAACAGCCGGAACGATTCGATTGAGAACATTGGACACGGCAATCAGTGCTAGCAGCCCTAATATAAGAAGAAATAACTCCATAATCCTCCAATGCTTTAAAGAGTTGTTCAAACCAGTCAGCTGTTGATCATCCATACTTTCTGAACATTCACTTTAAAAGCTTATTAGCATTTTGTTCCTTAATGTCCCCTATTCAATTGACCGTATGCGAATTAGATATTCGGGCCCAGAAGTGCTAGCCGCTCTGTAAAAGATTTAACGGATTTAGCCGCCTCTCTTTGCGCACGCTGCTGTTCGCGCTCGGATGCTTCTTGCTCGCGTACTCGTTTCTCTTCGGCACGTCGCCAGCGGAGAAACACCATGAAGTTCTCAATTTCCGTTAGTTCAGCTTCCGAATAATCGGACAAGTCGATTTTGCGGCCGCCCGTGACGAGATATCGCTCGACGGCGGAGGAGCCTTCTAGTTGTTCGGTCGTTATTTCGAAGTACTGCGCCAATAGATTGATCGTACTCGGAGCGATCTTCGTTTCGGTGCCCTTCTCCAGACGAGTTAGAACCTCGTAAGATATCCCCGTCTTGCCGGCGATTTGTCCGATCGTGACCCCTTTCAAGGCACGCAATCTCTTCATGTTTGCTGCGATTTGATTCAGATTGAATGATGGCATGGGCAACGTCTCCTACTATGTACATGATGTGATGGGTAGTTCTTTATGCCTAACCAATATACCATCAAGATCTGTAATTTTACAGCCAGATTATGACATACAAAAAGAGAAGGAGACGCTGCTTAAGCGCCTCCTTCACGTTACGTCAAACCGTATCCTTCATCGACTCCAAGCATGAGGTTCAAATTTTGAATGGCTGCTCCAGACGCCCCTTTGCCTAGGTTGTCATACCTCGCCATGATCGCGATCTTATCGTCATGCCCGAACACGAATAAGTCTAGGCGATTCGTATGGTTGCATGCAGTAATTAAGAAGTGTCCATCATCCAGATAAGCCTCTGAATCGAACGGAATGACATGAACGAAACGTTCATTTTCATAATAAGCGGATAATGCCTCATGGATATCTCGTGCTGTGGATTGCTTAGGCAAAAGCCTGCTGAACAGCGGAATCGATATTCCGATGCCCTGCTTATAGTTGGCTTTGATCGGCGTGAAAGAAGGCTCATAAGCTAGACCTGCTAACAGCTGCATCTCGGGGATGTGTTTATGATTGCGCTGCAGCGAGTAATGTCTAGGCACAATCAGCTGCTTCGTGGCAGCTGGCGATGCATTCTCGTATTCTTCTATTCCTGTTCTGCCTGCGCCAGAATACCCAGTGACGGAATAACAAGATATTGGATAATCACGCTGCACGATGCCAGCATCAATAAGCGGTCTGAGCGATACGATTAATCCTGTTGCGTGACAGCCAGGTACGGATACTCTCCATGCCGTACGTATGAGCTCGCGTTGAGAATGAATTTCCGGCAATCCATACACCCAGTTCGGATCCGTCCGAAAGGCCGTGCTCGTATCAATGATTCTCGTATCCGGATTTGTTACCAGCTGCGCCGATTCACGAGCGGCTGCGTCTGGGAGACAGAGAAAGACGATGTCCGCTTCGTTAAGCAGCTTCCTGCGTTCTTCTTTATCTTTGCGTTTGTTAGGATCGATGTGGAGCAGCTCAATATCAGTCCGTTTAGCCAACTCCTCGTGTAATCGCAAGCCGGTTGTGCCTTCTCGTCCATCGATGAATACTTTATGACGCATTTTGTCCTCCTCTTAGAACGAATATTAATTCATATTATTGAATTAATATACATCCATAAGTTGGAACCGTCAATTTAATTATGGCTTTTGAAGTAATCGACTACAACCTCACGGAAACGCTGACCCGCTTGCGAAATATACCGACTTTTATGCCATAGCAAAGCTATTTCCCTGTCCAATCGATGACCCTCTATCGTAATATAGCGGATGCCTTCGCGTGAATGGCTGGCGGTGCTCGGGATAAACGCAATACCGATTTCCGCTTCTACTAACGCACTTAACCTCGCAGGTTCATCCCCTTCAAAAATATAATGCGGCTCGAAACCGACCGTTCTGCACACTTCATCTACGAAATCGCGAGTGCCATAACCTTTCTTCACGCCAATGAACCATTCGTCCTTAAGCTCGTCCAACGCAATGCTTGTCCGATTGGCAAGATGATGCCCTGCTGGTACAGCCACGACGATCGGATCGATGCAGACGATCTGACATTCAATGTCCTCCCCTTGTATCGGAGGTGAACATAGACAGAAGTCTACCTCTCCGCGTCGAAGCAGCGTAACCATCTCTTCTGTCGCTAACATTTGGACATGAAATTGGATTTCGGGCAGCTGTTTCCGGAATTCACGGAGGATCGCGGGCAGCGTGCTCGCCGTTGTAACTGCTAGTTCAAGTGTGCGATTCTCAGGGCTGGTCAGATCCTTAATCTCAAGCCGCCCTTGCTCGATCTCCAGCATCGCCCGTTCTGCACGGCGCAAGAACCTTGTTCCCAGTTCGTTCAGACGAAGGTTTCTGCCCGTTCGATCGAATAACGGCGCACCAAGGTCCTCTTCCAAGCGTTGTATCGTCTTGCTTAAGGATGATTGTGTGACATGCAGCGTGCGCGCCGCCTCGGTCACATGCTCCAAACGAGCGACCGTAATGAAATATTGCAATTGAAGCAGCTCCATGTTGATCCTCCTTTCATTCCTTCCAGTCAATGAGATCATAACATGAAATGCGTTGGAGTAAATCAATCGAATCGAATACGATATAGCTACAATTCGATTGGGGGAATTATCTATGCGGACACACAGTTGGTCGTTATTGATTGCCGTTGGACTTGGGGTTTTATTGAATCCACTCAATTCATCGATGGTAGCCGTTGCCATTCCGGGGTTGGAACAAGCTTTCCAACTCGACTTCACGCAGGTGTCGTGGATCATATTCGCGTTCTACATTGCAAGTGCGGTCGCCCAGCCGGTCATGGGCAAAGTAAGCGATTTATTAGGACGGCGGAACCTATTTCTCGCAGGGCTCTCCGTTGCTTTCGCGGCCTCCTTAATAGCTCCGCTATCAACAACGTTCGGATGGCTTATTGCGTTTCGGATCGTGCAGTCGATTGGCACGAGCATGATGATTGCGGTAGGGATGGCGATTGTTCGCATTCATGTGACAGAGCGGCAGGCGATGGCGTTGTCGGTACTAAGCATCTTCTTATCCGGAGCGGCGGCGATTGGCCCATTCGTTGGCGGTATGCTCATGCACTGGTGGGATTGGCGCGCGATCTTCTTGGTGAACATCCCGTTCGTTATCGGGAGTATCATCCTTGCGTGGAAGACCATCCCGAAAGATGAACCAACTTCGGCAGTCGGGGGCGGCAGGAACATTCGCTATTGGTCGAAACAGTTGGATGCCGCAGGCATTATTTTGTTCGCATTGGGTCTGGTTGCCTTGCTTATCGGTGTGTTGTCAGTCAAATCTTCCGGACATGTAACCTGGTCGAATGCTGGAGTCGGGATCATCGGTGTCGTGCTCCTTATTGTTTTCGTCCGCTTAGAACAGAGAACGAACCACCCATTCATACCGCTGCGCACCTTCGCGCAGTATCCTGCCATGACATGGGTCAACGTGGAATACATGCTCGTTAACTTACTGTTCTACTCCCTCTTCTTCGGGCTTCCATCCTACCTCCAGACGGTTCGTCACGTTAGCGAATTCCATACGGGCATGCTGATGTTGAGCCTAGGTTTATGCTCCCTCGCAGCGTCTCCATTCGCCGGACGTTGGATAGACCGTTCTGGACCGCGGCCGGCCTTGCTCGCCTCTGCCATTCTCATGGTGACGGGTTCTGTTTGGCTGGTAACCTTGAATGAACATACTCCTGTAAGCAGTATTTGTTTCGCGTTAGCCGCTTTCGGAATTAGCAACGGCTTGAATAATGTCGGCTTGCAGGCTGTCTTGTTCCGAAGCGCTCCGAAAGAGATGATCGGCACTGCGTCTGGGTTATTCAACACGTCGAGGTACTTGGGGACGATCCTCTCATCGTTGTTGATAGGCGTCGTTATGGGCAGCCAGTTCAGCTTCGAGGGCTTCCGCGTGCTCGGCATCATTCTCACCGTAATTTCGACATTGTTGGTGGCTCTATACGTTCGCCGCCGTAAGGATATGGCACGCCGTTCGGTTCCGTTAACTTGAATTGCATGAGCTTCATCCATTCTTTCGCAGCCTAACAGCAACCCAATGGTGAACAAGTATATGAAGATAAAGTAAATAGCAGCATAATCAGCCCCTCCTGTTTAATACCATGCGATGTGTTGTGTTGAAACATTTTCCAAATCAATCATACACGAGATTTAGACAGCACAAACCCGCTGTATGAGATTTCGCATCTCATGCAGCGGGTTTTATTCGTTCGTGGGCGATTCGTTACGCGGCTTACGGTTGTTTGATCTCCGCTAATGCTTGCTCTCGGTAGCTGTCAACCGCTTGGATGGCTGTTTTGCCATTGCTTGAACGAACCTGCCAGTCCGATTGCTTCAGCACATCAACAAATCCTTGGACGATCTTGCCCGTCTGCGTATCCGCATAATCCTTGGCGATACGCTCATAGCTGGACTTCACTTCATCAAGCAGCTTATAAGAGCCTTCCCGATCATAGATCGGTGTATTATCTGCCCCATTGAGGTAGATCGTCATCGCACCCTCGTACATCGTTTTCACTTTGGAGACTTCAGGGCTTGTCGGGAATTTCGATGCATATTGGTCATATGCGATGATACGGTCTGCGAACTGGTCCCAGGAGATGACAAGGCCGCCGTCTGACATTGCTTTCTGGTCCGATTGCTGCGCCAGCAGTTCGATATAAGCGGAATATGCCGGCGACAACGCATCAGCAAACTTCCGCAGTGAACCGTAATCTACGATTGGGAATATCGAGCCTTCAACGGCTTCCAGCTTGTAACCATCGGCGAATGCGGCTTGGACTATTGTACGAACGGATTCGTCTTGGATCTTATCGACACTGTCACTTGTTATCGGCCATTCCAGTTCATTCAGAACGGAAGCCACATTTTCTTTATAAAATGGATCCTGTCGACTTGGCAGCTCCTCGTCGTACCGCGCAGCTAATTCGCGAACGAGTCGATCCGCATCTTCTGGAGACAACTTAGCTAGCTGTTGATCGAAGAACGCAAGGACCTCGCTGATGCTGGCTTTGCTGGTCTTGAGCGCTTCATAGTCCTTTATGATTTGATCCTTATCGGCTGTCTCATTCGAAGGCGTCTGTTCTGCTGGTTGTTGATCCTGATTTACGACTGAGGAGTCGTTCGAGCTGCTGCTCGGCGTTTGGCTGTCGCCGTTGTCACACCCAACCAGCAGAATAGCTGAAAGTAGACAGATGGCGGCTGCGGAAGCGGTTTTTCTTTTGATACGCATATTCGTACCTCCATTTGGATGCTTATTGTTCATTCGGGTACTATTACAAACGCGCTCGGAAACGGATTGGTTGCATAGTTTGTCTTGTATACATTTCCTAATCGCCAGCAAAATATGAGAAAGACTGCCGCTTCAGCGACAGCCTCGAGGATCAGCTTATATCTTGTGCCAGTCATTGATAAAGACTGTAACGATAATCAAGATCGATAGGATGAGAAACGCAATGCCATACGCGTGTTGTCCAGATGTATATAATGCTGCAGCAGCAAGCGCAAATACAACCAGTTTCAACCCTGTTCGCGTTGGATATGAGAATACAGCATACGATGCTTTCGGGGCGAGCACCATTCCCCAAATGACCATGACGCAAACAGGTACAACGATCGCAATAATGATTTTGACCGTTCCCGCGATATGATACCCCCAATAGCCGAAGGCAAACATTGCGATCAGCTCCAACAAGAAAAATGCGGTAAGCACAATTGTTTTCATCACAAATTTCCTTCCTTAGTTCACAGCCTCCGTGTTCGCCTCCGCAAGAATGATGCCAGCCTCCCGTTTGCTCAGCCCGTCACCAGAAGACTTGCCGATCTTTTTCTCCAATTCAGCAATCGCTTTACGTTGTGTTTCAGTCGCATGCTGATCATTGATTAATTTCATTATATTGTCCTGCTTGTCGCTTGCATCATGATTATGAACGTCGACCAATCCTAAATCTCCATAAGTTTGGACCAGCTCAGCACTAGCACTATTGTATGTAAATATGTTGGATTGGTCTATACGTTCTCTAACGCAAATAAGGGGCAATCTTACGACGCAATCGTCTTAAGTGCCCCTCATCATGCGCCGTATTCAGCTGCTACACAGCTTTCTTCCTAAGTCTTTGAAACAAATAGAACAGCAGCGACGAGGCGATGCCGACTGCCATCATGATGATCATGTATCGATTAATGGTGTGGTGATACGCTTCGAATTTGGTTCCTAATGCGTTCCCGAGCAATATAAAGACACACACCCAGAACCAAGCGCCCGAATACGCATAGATCGCATAGTGGCGAAACGGGATCCGCATAACCCCGCAGAAGTAGCCTGTAACATGCCGCACGCCTGGTATGAAATAAGCGATAAACAGCAGCTTCTCCCCATACTTCTCAAACCAGGTCGACAGCTTCTCAAGCTGAGCTTCCCCGAGATGAATATGTTTGCCGTATTTCAGCAGGAATGGCTTGCCTAACTTGTATCCAATCCAATAGGACAAGGTGACGCCAAAAGTGACCCCGACGCCGGCACATACGATACTCACAACTAAGTTCATGCTGCCTGATGAGATGAATACGCCGGTGTAGCTCATCAGCATCTCGCCTGGCAGCGGCAGGGCGAGCATCTCAAGCAATAGAGCAGCGAATAAGATTCCATAGCTATAGTGTTCTAACCAAGATGCGACATTGCCCAATGGATTCCTCTTCTTTCTTAACGGTAATCAATCTCGCTGCTCCTCATCGAAGCAGCAATGACCTTTTAGTGGTTCCCTTCTTACGCATGAAAAAACCGCAGGATGCTCCCGCGGTTCGCGTCGATCGAACGATATCGTTCTAACTGATTCCGTACACAATCTTCCCGGCCAACCGTTCCAAGCGATCCTGCATGCCGTCATCCTCGTGACTCTCTTGGGACGAGCTAAGAAGTTGGCGCTTCTTAATGAGATAGTAGTCGTAAAGCGCATTCCGCAGCGTCAAATTCTGCTTCATTAGATAGACAGGGTCCATAAGGCTTCGGAAAATCAATTCATCCTGCATGATGAGCAGCGAAGCGTTCTGTTGAATGAAAACGCCTTCGGTCATGCCCTTCTCATAGAACAGCCTCAGGCGATCATTGCGTGAGGCGATTGCGGATTCAAGCTTGCCGTACAGCTCCGGGAACGTCTCCCGCAAGTCCTTCAAGAATGCCTCGGAGCGGTAGCTTGCGATCATCAAGGTTCGTACGAATGTGTTGCGGAACCGTTCTTCATAGGAGCTTTCTGCACCTGGCATATCCTCCGCATCATTCTCTTCGACGCTATTCACGAATTGATCGATGATCAGATCAATGATCTCATCCTTGGAGCTGAAATATTTGTACAAAGTCGCTTTAGAAATATCCATCTGCTTCGCAATGTCGTCCATTCTTAGCTGTTGAAAGCCCGAATTTCGGAAGGGGGCCAGCAGCTTGTTGGCGAGTTTACATTTGCACTCGAGGTCATTATATCGGAAGCCCGGTTGTTCCTCCGGTTTCTTCATTCCACGTTCCCCCTTTATGTTTCTAGTATAATCGAATGTTACGATACCGTAAACATTTTGTACGAACTATACGTTTTTAATGAATTTAGTTTACTTCGATTAGGTTGTGATGTATGATGTAGAAACTAAAAAAGACAGGAACTGGAGTGAAGGAAACATGTTGGAAAATGCTGCTCCGAGCAAGGTGAAATTCTGGCCGATCATGATCGCGATCTTCTTCGGCTCGTTCCTCAGCGTTATGGGCATCAGTACGATTAATCTCGCCCTGCCCTTTCTGATCGAGGATTTCCACAGCGATCTGAATACGATTCAGTGGGTGCTGACAGGCTTTATGCTTTCGCTAGGCGTTATCGCACCATTGACGGGGTATTTGGGCAATCGGTTCGGTTTCAAGAAGCTGTACTTGTATTCAATGGTCGGGTTCGTCATCTTCTCGCTGTTGTGTGCGTTGGCTTGGGATACGACATCGTTAATCGCCTTCCGTATTCTGCAAGGCGCATTCAGCGGGCTCGTCCTGCCTGCGACAATGACCATTATTTTTCAAGTCATTCCTCGCGAGAAGCAGGCCTTCGCCGTTAGTATTTGGGCATTGTCCGGGATGTTGTCTCCTGCCTTCGGTCCAACGCTTAGCGGTTGGCTTATTCAGAATTTCAGCTGGGAGTGGTTGTTCTATATCAATATTCCGATTGGCATTATCGCGATCATATTCATCCAGTTGATGATTCCGGATTATCGGATCGGAAGCCGCAAACCGCTTGATATTGCAGGTCTCGCTATTGTCGTATTAAGCAGCACAGCGCTATTGCTCGGACTCAGTGAAGGCCGCCAATGGGGTTGGACTTCTTGGAGTACGTTAGGGTTGTTCGCGCTCGGTCTAGTCGCATTGGCCATGTTTATATGGCGGGAGCTTCATACCGAGCATCCATTGTTGAATCTTCGTGTCTTCACGAACGCTCGGTTTACAATCTCTCTTGTCTCGGCAACATTAATCATGATTAGCTTATATTCCGGTACGCTTCTCATTCCACTGTTTCTGCAGAACGTACAGCATATTTCGGCTCTAGATACGGGTATTATCATGCTGCCAGCTTCTCTTATCATGGCACTGTTCATGCCAGTTGCCGGTCAGTTGTACAGTCGACTGGGGCCATTGTGGCTAACCGTTGCCGGTGTCATCCTCATTCTGATCGGCAGCTACGAAATGACACGTCTTGATGTCGGCGTTTCGCATGGCTACATTATATTCTGGATGTCTGTACGAAACATCGGCGTCTCATTGGCTGCTGCAGCTACAGGTACGGCAGGCATGGAGGAAATATCCGGCGCACTTTCCGGCGATGCATCCGCCGTTAACAACTGGGTGCGCAACGTAGGCGGCTCGTTCGCGATTGCGCTCTTCACTTCCCTGCTCATCTCGCATGCGACTTCACATGGCCAGACGCTAGCAGCATCCGGAACGCAGGACCAAGCGACGATTCCGCTGCTTGCGTATACGATGAGCGTGAACGATGTGTTCATGGTAGCTACGATTATCGTTGCCGTTGCGCTGCCGCTCGGATTGCTCGTCAGAAAGAAACGCTTGGTTTCCCCGGCTGCCGTCTCGGAAGCTGGACTCGCGCGAGCAGAACAACTTTCTTGATCTAAGAAGACATGATAGAAGGCCCAACCACTTGTCCTATAGGGACAGATGGTTGGGCCTTCTTCATTTTAGTGGAGATGCTGTTTATTGGGTATCTTTAGAATACACGGAGAATCCGCTTCTCTTCTCCCAGCCATTGCGGCTCCAGAAATGATTGCCGACCTCGTTGTCGTCGATGACGAAGATGTGGCACTTGTCGATTCCTTCCTCGCTTAATTGTTGCAAGCAGCGATCAACCAGCTGTTGACCGATCGATTGCTTGCGATATTGGGGCGATACGGCAGCATGATAGATGAAGCCCCTTCGGCCATCATGCCCGCATAGAATCGTTCCGACAATGCGTCCGTCCATCTCATACACGAAGCTAAGACTTTTATTCCGAGCCAAGTACTTCTCTATATTCGTTCTCGAATCTGCGTTGCTAATCGAAAGTCCTTCAATGCTGTGCCACAGATCAACCATTTGGTCATAGTCCTGTATGTTCATTTCTCGTAATCCAGACAAGCTGCCCATCTCCTATCGTTCGTTCGTGTTTATATGAATACATTAATCATAAAGGAGGATACGTGCACGATGAAAGACCAAATAATTGAACTTCGCCATTTTACAATGGAGGATGCAGCTGAACTTCTCGCTTATAAAATAAGAAATCGCGCGTTTCTGCAGCCCTTTGAGCCTATACGGAATGAATTGCACTACACCTTAGAAGGCACACGGCTCGAACTCGCTTCAGACGAACAGAATCAAATAAGCGGCCTGTGCGCTATATTCGGCGTATTTATTAAGGAGTCCCGAGAACTCGTCGGCAGAGCTGCGTTAACGGGTATTGCGGGCGGCGCGTTCCTTAATGCTTACCTGGGTTATGCCATCGATCAAGCTCATAACGGTAAAGGTTTCGCGACGATCGCTGTTAACCATTGTGTAAGATATGCGTTCGAGCAACTGGGGCTGCATCGTGTTCAAGCAGGCGTGATGCCGCATAACAAAGCCTCCCTCCGAGTGCTTGAGAATGCCGGTTTCCGGGAGGAAGGCCTGGCTAAGCATTATCTACGCATCAATGGCCGCTGGGAAGATCATGTGCTGCTGGCGATTACGCAGGAGGATGTTCGCGTAAGGAATGACGGTCAGCCATAAAATACGATGTAAAGGCATAAAAAAACCGCCATTACGGCGGTTTAATCACTTCTTATATCAATTCTCTGCGCTTGCGCAAGAGCATGTACAGAATCACGCCTGTTGCTGCGCATAATGCCGCACAGAAACCGATGAAACCATAGCCGGCTTGAAGACCTCGCAGAAGTCCATTCTCGGTATCCGAACCTACGGAGTCTTTGACAATCTCGATGACGCCACCGATTACATAGTTGCCGATTACGCTCCCCAGCCCCATCAACGTGACGGTGAACGTGATCGCTGTATCGCTGCCGTTCGGATATCGCTTGGCGATGAAGGCCATGACCGTCGGATAAATCATTGCAATCCCGATACCTGCAGCCGCGAACAAGAACGCATAGGCTTCCCCGCCAAGTATGGCGGCAAAGGTGCAGACAGCAGACATGCCAGAGAAGATAATCAACGAAAGTGTGAAACCAATACGGTCTGTCAACGGACCCAATATCAGACGGGCCAGCGCGAAGCACAGGAAGAATGCAGACAACATCCCTGATGCTCTTACTGTGTTCCAGTCGTAAGCTTTCTCGAGGAAGTTAACAAGCCACCCGCCCACTGCCAACTCCGATACGACGCCGAACGTAAGAATGCACACCATCAGCCATAGCACGGGGTCACGCAGCAAGCTGCGAAGCGGCGTACGCTCCTCATGTTTAATGTCATCCCCCGGAAACTTACTGAGCGATGCCAACACGATCGGAATGATGGATAGCATCAGCATAATGAGATACATCCCGCGCCAGTCCAGTGTATGACCGAAGATCGTAACCTTCATCAACCCCGTTGCAATAAGCGGTGCGACCGTCGAGCTAAGGCCGTAGAAGCCATGGCTCAAGTTCATCATCGTGCCTGTATTTCGTACGAAGATCCGCGCGCCTAATATGGCAAGACCGATCTCCAGCATCCCGTTGCCAATGTACATTAAGAAGTATGATGCCGAGAACATCGTATATTGCTGTGAGAAATAAATGAAGATACCGGAAATCGCCATGGAGGCGAAAGCAATAACGGTTACCCGCTTAATTCCCCATATCCGAGTCAGCCATGCGGTGAAGGAACAAGCGATCAAATAACCAAGCGCATTAAGCGATAACAACGTACCCAGCTGCGATTCATTCAAGCCGAAGTCGAACTGGATACGTGGTATTGCAGGTCCTTTAATATTTTCCGAGAAGCCAAAAATAATAAAACCGATAAAAATCGTTGCCAACTGCATCAAGTACAGCTTTTTCATTTTGCCTGTTGCCGTCTCCACTCGTTGTCGTCTCCTTTATCCTTATCTCTTCGCGGTAATTTGCAGCTGGTACGTTAAGCTCTCCAGCGTTGAGGTCGCAAGACCGGTCATATACTCGCGATTCGTATCATTCTTCACGATAAACTTGGGCATGTGCGCTTCCGGAATGTCCCTCAGACAGTGCCTATACAGCTCATCAAGCTGAGACTCTTGCGGCAAATCGCCGGTAATCGCAATCGTCACCGGGTTAATAATGGCGATGATAGACGTCAATGTGTGGGAAGCAAGCTGAATGAATCCTTCGTCGGTATGCAGCTGCCTCAGCTGCTCCTCGCGTGAAATGCCGAATGGCAAGAACGACACTTCGCCCCCAAACTTCGTATTGCCGGACAGAATGCGCCCATCAACAATAAAACCAGCGCCGGGAAAATGATTCCTCGGAAACGTTACGACGGCGAACGTTTTATCCTCTTCAATATTGAGCCTATGGTAGAAACCATAGACCGTCATGTTCATATCATTCTCGATCGTGACGGATAACTCGTATTTGTCCTCCAAATAAGGTCCAAGCGGTTGATTCACGAGCTCTGGCACGTCGCATACACCAATCACGCCGTGGTGAACGACACCGGGGATGCCGATCCCGATCGCTTGAACATTGCCATTCTCACTCATCAAAGCTTCGATCTGTTGATCAATTACCTGTATATCGATTCGATTTAATTCATGAATGGCCTCATGAAGGGTCTCACCCAAGAGATTCACGCTGCTGGTGTGGATGGACAATTTGCCTCCCTCTGATTTAATGAGCAGACAAACCACACAGCCGAAATCCGCGTTATATCGGTACTGCTTGGCAGGACGTCCGCCGCTTGGCCCTTCCGTCTCCAATTCGATTACTTCGTTCGACGCAACTAGCTCATTCAGAATAGTTCCGCAGGTGGCAACGCTAAGCTTCGTCAGATTGGCAATCGAAGCTTTCGTTCCAATTCCTTGTGCCTTCAGCGTATTCTTCACAAGTTCAACGTTCATTTTCTTCACTTGAAGCGTGTTATGCGTGTGCGGATTCATCGTTCCACCCCTATATTCGAACACTTATTAAAACAGTTTTAATAAGTGGAGTATATGTCGCATTGCAAGAGTTGTCAACTTGTGACGGACCAATCACCGACTAATTATTATTGAAAATCAATCTATAATCCATTCCCATCTCGTTCGGCTATGCGTTATGCTGTGTTAACCTAGCACAAACTAGAAAGGAATCATTCACGATGACGGATGGATCGCAGCTTATGCAAGATCGAGCGGACAACCGCAGCTTGCAAGATTCAATATTCAGACGTTCGCTATGGATTGTCGTTATTTCACAAATATTTGGCGGAGCCGGCATATCCGCCGGCGTAACCGTCGGCGCCCTCCTGGCGCAGGATATGCTCGGTACGGACAGCGGGGCTGGCGTTCCGAGTGCGTTGCTTACGCTGGGCTCTGCGTTATCAGCCCTGCTCATTGGCCGGATGTCGCAGCGCTTCGGCCGTCGTAAAGGTCTAGCAAGCGGTTTCATCGTTGGCGGATTCGGCGCGATCGGCGTTATTCTAGCAGCTCAGTACGAACTCCTCTCTCTCCTCTTCCTCTCCCTGCTGTTGTATGGAGCAGGCACGGCAGCGAATCTGCAGGCACGCTATGCAGGAACTGACTTAGCGAAGCCGACGCAGAGAGCTAAGGCCGTTAGTATTTCGATGGTATCCACAACATTCGGTGCGGTAGCTGGCCCGAACTTGGTCCATGTGACGGGCGATGTTGCTGAGCAATTGGGACTTCCTGCACTAAGCGGGTTATTCGTCCTGGCTGCCGCGGCCTTCCTATTAGCTGGCATTGTACTGCTTATCTTCCTGAGACCAGACCCTCTGTTATTCGCCAAGCGTATGTTGGATCAATCGCAACCGAATCAATCCTCGCAAATTGACGTCGAAGCAGCACGAGGCAGCCAGAAAGGTCTAGTAGTAGGCACAACCGTCATGGTGCTAACGCAGATTGTAATGGTGGCCGTTATGACGATGACGCCTATTCATATGATGCACCACGGGCATACCTTCGGCGATGTCGGCCTAGTCATCGGCATACATATTGGGGCGATGTACTTCCCTTCTCTTATAACAGGCATTCTGGTTGACAAAATAGGCCGAGTGGCAATGTCCATCGCCTCCGGAGCAGTTCTGCTGCTTGCAGGCGTTGTGGCGGCGACCGCTCCAGGCGATTCCATGGCTCTGCTCATCACGGCTCTTGCATTGCTGGGTCTTGGCTGGAATCTTGGACTCATTAGCGGCACCGCAATGGTCGTCGACGCGACCGTTCCAGCTAACCGCGCGAAGAAGCAAGGCTCGATCGATGTGCTGGTTGGATTGTCAGGCGCTTCCGGCGGAGCTTTATCCGGTATGGTTGTCGCTCATTCTAGTTATGCCGCCCTCTCGTTGGCAGGCGGCGCACTCGCCTTATTGCTTATCCCCGTTGTGATCTGGTCAAGAAGAGCGAGTTAATGCGATACAAGTCCAACAAGAAAGAGACAGCCTTGAACGGTGTTCACCGCTGCTGGCTGTCTCTTTCTTGTTATCTCTTGTAGGATGCGAGGAGTTCACCCGCTGGCACACCGTTAATGATAAGTCCCTCTATGCTGCAATCGTTGATTCGAACGCCATCTAAGTTGCTGTTTGATATGACGCTGTCCTTGAAGTCTACCTCTTCAATATGTAACGGTTCGTACGGTTCCGGCTGGAGCAGCCAGCTATCCTGTAACTTAGAGCCAATAATCCGCATGCCGGATAGATTGCAGTTCACCAGCTCCGCATTCCCCAAGTCACACCGATCGATCGTACTGTATTTGAAATCATTTTCAGCAAATCGAATCGGTGTTGTATGTCCGCCCAAGTCGTGGATGACCGCTCCGTTCATTTGGCTGAAACCCAATGTTAGACCATCGAGGTCCAGATGCTTCAGTGATAGATTCGCCATGCCGCCATGGTGGATCCGCATTCCGTTCAATCGACTATCGAATATTTCGGCGCCATCCATCACGACATCCCGCATGATGACGCCGCGCAGGTTCGAGCATTCGATCTTCGCTTCCTCTAGATCCTCCCGCATCATCGTTTTCTTCGTCTGGATAATGGATTCAATTCTGCCGAAAAATAGAGAGTCAATCGTACAGTTAAACAGCTTCGATATCTTCGGAAGCAACGAGATATCGGGTGTCGCGATTCCCGTCTCCCACTTGGACACCGCTTGACTCGTGACGCCGAGCAGTTCGCCTAGTTCCGACTGCGTCATGCTGCGTTCTAGTCGAAGCGTCTTGATCCGCTCATGAAACTTGATCTCTTCTACCATGAGAACCAGCCACCAACTTTCTTCGAGATGAATCTATCATGGCATACACTGGATAATGATTACAATGGAAGCATAGTTGAGTAAATACAACCAACGGTTGTATCCCTAAGATGAATAAAGCCCGCGTGAATACGCGGACTTTGATACCTACGCTTGCAGCTGTTTTTTAAAGAAATAATGACGGTATCCGCTAGGCGCATCTTCTATCATTGCTACAACCTCGTATCCATATTTGCGATAAAATTCAGGCGCTTGAAAGCTGAACGTATTCAGCTTGATGAATGAACAGATATGCTCCCTTGCGATTCGCTCGGCTTCCAATAACAACCGTGATCCGAGTCCATCGCCTCTATGGTTCTCATCCACCCATAGAATATCGATCTCCATCCAGTTCCAGCATACTGCGCTATTGAGACCGGCAATGATATCACCCGCGTCATTCTTCAAGCACAAGTTAACCACTTCATATCGCCTATCCGGTACATGTTTCGCATTAAAAGCAATAAGTTGATGTCTTACATAAGCCGCTTCCTCTTCGGTGCCTTTCACCACTTGAATGTTATCGGACATGGTGCCTCCTAGTCATTGCTGATCGGAACTTATGGTTCCTTGATTGGCGTTGTTTTGTCTGTTGGTCAGCCCTTTGATCAGCTTGTTCAGATCAAGGCCGGATACGCTCTTCAGCATCTCTGGCGCCGTCGCCATCAGTGAGGTGACATAGTTGCTTACTCTTGCCGCGCCTTCGCCATGGCCGGTATCTACAACCGTCAATTGATCGATTCCTTTGATCGGTTCAGCTACTTTGCCGGCGAGCTCCGGCAGCATTTTGACGACGATATCGAGTACGGCAGCTTCTCCGAATTTCTCGAACGCTTGCGCAAGCTTCTCCTTCGCCTCCGCTTCCGCTAAGCCGCGCAGCCGGATAACCTCCGCCTCCGCTGTACCCTTTGCACGTTCAGCATCGGCGATCGCCAGACCTTCCAATCGCTTCTGCTCTGCATTCGCTCGCGCCTCTGCTTCAATCCGATACTGTACGGCATCCGCTTCGCGCAGCTGCTTCGCCTTATCCGCTTCTGCCGCTTGTTCCACTGCGTAGCGATCTGCATCGGCCTTCTTCTTCACCTCGGCATCGTATTGCTTCTCGCGGCGCAGTATTTCTTTGCCCTCGAGGTCGATCTCGCGCTCTTTGCGAACGAGCTCTACGCGCATTTGCTCCTCAACAACAGACTGCTTCGCCCGAGCTTCATGTATGGAATAGGCTTGATCGGCTTCTGCCTTCGCTGTATCCTGCTCCTTCTTGAACGAAGCGATCTTGAGCTCCTTCTCCTTGCCCGCTTCCGCGATATTCGTATCCCGCAGCAGTTCTGCTTTCTGACCTTCCTCTTCCGCTCTCGCTTTCTGAATTCTGGCGTCGCGGATCGCTTCAGCTTCTGCGATGTCTGCATCGCGCTTGACCGCTGCAATACGCGGCTTGCCGAGTGCTTCGAGGTAGCCGTGTTTGTCTCTTACATCTTTGATTGTGAAGGAAACGATCAACAGGCCCATTTTCTTCAGATCGCGGGCGGCAACGCCTTGTACCTCCTGCGCGAACTTGTCGCGGTTCCGGTACACTTCTTCGACTGTCATCGATCCGAGAATGGCGCGAAGGTGACCTTCCAGCACCTCTTGCGCTTCTGATTTGAGCGACTCAATCGGCTTGCCCATGAACTGCTCTGCCGCTGTCGCGACGTCTTCGACGAGACCGCCGATTTTGATAATCGCAACGCCGTCGGCTAATACAGGCACTCCCTGTTCGGTGTACACTTCTGGGGTGGAAACATCGAGCTTATGCGATAGAAGCGACAGAAACTCCGCCTGTTGGAAAATCGGCAGAATGAAGGCACCTCCGCCGCGTACGATTTTGATGCTGCGGCCGGATTCATCCGTCGAAACGTTGCTCTTGCCAAGGAAAGAGCCCGTTACAATCATCGCCTCATCTGGACCAACGGTCTTGTATCTCGCCCAGAATGCAAGTCCCAGCACAATAATGACACCTACGACAATTACCGGTATGAGCAAATAATCAGGCATGTTCAATCATTCTCCTCTCTCTGATCGCATTTATATATCGAATTTCGATACGAACAGGACGCCTTCTGACGCATCGACCTCGACAACGATAATTCGGGCTTCCGGAGGAATCTCCGTGCCATCGAAGCTCGCAGCAATGTAATGAGAACGCGCTGCGCCTACCTGGACCATCACTTCGCCGAATCCATGCTGCGGAATCGGAACGAGCACTTCTCCTAGGAGACCGACCAGCTCATGAATCGAGAAGCCAACCGAATTCTCGCTTTGTTCCATTGGACGTATGTACGATAAGTACAAGCCTACCGCAAATGCCGATGCAATGAGGAAGGTTAGAATCAGAACAGTGATTGTCCCTAGCTTCGTATACTCGTGCAATAGCAACCCGGCTCCGCCGAATACGGTTATCCAACTAGCGATGACAGTCGGTCGGAATAAGCTATAACCTTCCACGGAGAGAAAGTCCAGCGCACCATCCAACGAAGCGCTTATCCAGTCCCCGAGCAAAACGCTAATTATTGCGAACAAGATCCCACCGATCAAACATGATAGGAATAAGGTTTCCATCCAGGCTCCTCCCTTGCAGTGGTTTAGCAGCAGCTAACGAATGTTTACGATAACGTTGGAGTCAGCGCCAATTAGAGACCCTAAATATATGCCATGAAGTGTAATGAGTATGCCGTTCATCTTGCAAACGAACAAAAAGGAGCCCTTGGTGACAGGCTCCTCCGATGTATGATTAGCGTATTTAGTTAACAAATGATAGCTGCTGATAGATATATTTTACCATCAAATACTTCAGATGTAAATGTTTTACTTTACTAGTGTATGCATCCTAGAGAATCATTCCGTGGAATCAGACGTACTAAACATGAAAACTATGCCCCATTCCTTATCTAGTTCCATGACTTATATCGTTTCAAAAAGGAAATACTTGTGTTGTTACCGTTAGGATTCAGTAGACAAGGAGGAAACTCGCATGAAACAATACCCTACTGCTTCGCTCAATATCGATGCTGTTCATCAGATTCAGGATCTCGAGCACGCGTTGTCACAATCAACAGGGGATAATATTATTCTTATTGCGTACACGCAAGACTCGGACGACCGGTCCGATGCCGTGCAGTCGTCCTATGATGCGGAATAAGTACATCGTATAGTTGCGCAGAAAGCCCAGAGAAGATACGACTTCTCTGGGCTTTTCTCGTTATAGGAGCCGAGCTACGACCTCTCTCAACTGTTGTCGCGCCTCTTCATCCAATCCTTGAATCGGCAATGGCAGATTGGGGCTGCTACCAATTCCAAGCTGTTCAGCCGCTGCTGCGACGACACGCAAGCCGCCATGCTGACGGAACAGCGCCCATAGGGGCTCCAACCGCTCAGACAGCGCTAGCGCCTCCTCGGCTTTCCCTGCCTGTGCTGCACGTGTGATGCGCAGACTGGCCTCGGGATACAACCCGCCGAGTACGGAATACCAGACGTCACAGCCAGCATTCAAACCCGCTGCAGCAGACCAATCCCCGCTAATTCCGATCTTCACATGCGCTGGCATGAGTGTGCGAAGCTTGCTCACTCTCTCCTTTGCTTCTGTTGGATTTAAAGCGACCGGCGGGATTTTAATCGATCCGATGTTCGGCAGCTGCGCGATTTCCTCTACTAATTCATCCCGAAATGTAAAATGAGTCACGCGTGGATTGTCGTATACGCATAACGGAATGGAGAGGGAACGAGTGACTGTTTCATAGAGCGAGTAAACCTCACGCTCGGTCAACGGTTGATAGGATACAGGCGCTAACAATACAGCGCTGACGCCTGCCGCTTGCGCATCCTCAGCATACTGAAGAACATCGCGCGTGCGTAAGGACCCGATTCCGACCATGACAGGCACGCCGCCGGCATTCTCTACTGCCAACTTGGCGGTACGCTTGCGTTCCTCCCGCGTCAGATAAGCATAGCTGCCTGTCGAGCCTAATGCGCTGATAGAATCCACTTGAGCATTCGCAGCTCGCTGAATAAGCTGGACGAACGCTTCTTCATCGATCCCCTTCTCGTTCATTGGTGTAAGTGGAAATGCAGATAGACCTGTAAACATGGGCATCACTCCTTGTCCGGAATCGCTAATCATCAATATTAGCTCATCATAAATGCTGAAGGGCATGAACACAATCCTCAAACGAACAAAAAAAAACCGCATTCTTCATACGGCATCCGATTAATGAAAAGCGATCATTTCTCAGGACAAATTCATCCATACGATTGATGATGCGAGTATAAAAATCACCCCTCATCAGAGGGGTGATCGATTGGTTCTAGCAGCAGCCCAAAATGCTAAGAAAAAGATTACCTCCTCCTTGGCCTATGCGTTAGACTCCGTTATTTGCCAGTCATTGCATACTGAAGATCACTAAAGGACAGGTACTCGATCAGCTCTTCGCTGCTATCGCCTACAATCATGCTTAGATAATAAGCGGGTTTCTTCGTTTGATCGTTCATATCCTCAGCAGTGAGTATACCAAGTTTGTCCCCTTCGGTTACCAGGAGATAATTCAAATACGATTTCTCATACGACGTCGGTTCCCCGTACAATCCTTCTACAAGCTGTCGATTGCTAAGAACCCCTGCCCCGCGCACAGTCTTATAGATTGTAGTCGTCTCCTCATCCAACTTTATTGTTAAAGCAACCACATGATCGTCGCGGTAACCGATCTTAATCCCGTCATACGAAACGCCGCCTACGCTGGATTCTAATATCGGCTCTCCTACGATCGATTCGGCTTCCTTCCTCGACATGCCAAGCGATACAGTCGACTGTGGTCCGCCATCTCCCTTCACCATCGACAGATCTGCTGTCGTAAGCGGCTGCGGGGGTTCCGTTGGCATAGCAGATGCATTATTTCGTGCGACTTGTTCCATGATGGCGACTGTATAATCGCTCCGAACAATCTGAATGCTGTACAGATCGCCGAGCGCATTAACAGACAATCGAAGCTCGTAGAAATCCGCTTGACCTTCGAGCTGCTTCATCGCAGCTTCACCGGCTACCTGGTCGAGCGACTCTGCCTTGCTGTCCCACTGGTACCCGTACGTCATCGTGTTCGGAATTGATGTGGGCCCAAGCTGCTCCAACGCTTCATTCGGACTCATCGCTAGGGTAACGCCGTTGGCTAAGGAGGATTGTTCACCAAGTGAGAATAGCGCCAGATGATCATCCAGATAAGCAGCCATCACATCGTCGTATTTGTAGTACTGACCGCCTTCTGGCGAACGGTATGTTTGAGGCTTCCCAAGCCGTTTATCGACCTGCTTCTTGGTCATTCCCATCCGAATCGTGACCTTATGCCCATCTTTGTTCTGTACAATCGTAAGCTTCTCATCGGTAACCATAGCGGACTCCTTCGAATCAAGCTTCCCCGATAGCAATATCGTTCCGGCCGCTGCTGCAGCCAGCAGAATAGCCGAAATGACAGTGTAGACGATTCTTTTATTGTTCAGCAGACTCACTTACGCTCCCCTTTTCCTAATCTTCCAATTAACCATCATTAGTAGGCAAATAGAGTTTTTCGACATCATCCTTCTTTTTCCTTTTTGGTCTTTCCTGGCAACAATACAAACACAGTGTGCTTTCTCGCCCATCGTAAAGCTGATTCACGAATGCAAGCTTGCCGTCCTCGGACCAATTGATTTGGTTGTAGATTTACAAAATATAATCCTTTCCGTTCGAAATTACCTTATGCACGGTATTATTGGCGACATTAACGAATGGTTCAATCTTCTCTACTCTCGCATAAACAATCTGCTCAACTATGGTCTGGATGCATTAATCGTGCGTTCATAGCTCCCCACCTGTTACGAATGAATTGGATGATAAATAGAAAAGCCCTCTATCTTAGGATAGAGAGCTTCATCAATCAAATAAAGGTAACGTTCTATCTTAGTCTCTGCTTAGGATTGGACTGATGCTGCACGACGGTCTAGAATGTCCTTTATCTGCTTCACAGCGTCATCCAAGCTGCGGATGGATAAGGTTATCTGCGGAGAATCCTCGTACTGCTCCGTCGTGAAGGTATATCTCGGATCATAGTAGTATTCGAGCAGCATCCGAATAGCTGGCTCATAGCGCTCGGCTTGCAGGCAGGAAGCAATCTCGGCAGCTATAGGCGTATGAATGCGAGATTTAATGCCGTTAAAGGCTTTCAAGTAGACATCATTCTGCTCCGTTGGATAGTCCTCCATAATGCGCTGTACTCTAACATCCATTGGTGCTTCAATCCGGATCGCTGCGCCTTTCTCCTTCTTCTGAATCAGAAATTCCGGCAGCACGACCTTACCAATTCGCTTGCTCTCCGCTTCCAGAACGACGTACGGTGAGTCTTGGAGTGTCAGCAGCTTCTCTAGCAGCAGGGCTTCGAAGCTCTTCTGATTGTTCGCCTTCAGTCCTACCTCACCGAAAATCGAACCGCGATGGCCAGCCAGTTGTTCCAGATCCAGTACCGGATAACCTTCCGATTCAAGCTGCTTCAGAATGGCGGTCTTCCCCGTTCCTGTATTGCCGTGGAGCACGATCGCTTCAGGTTTAAAATCAAAAGCTGCCAGCGTCTCAACAACCCATCGACGATAGGCGCGGAATCCGCCATTGAGCCGGTAGACATGAATGCCCATCAACGATAGAACTGTTGCCGTCGTCTTGCTGCGCATCCCGCCTCGCCAACAGAACACGGCTTTCTTCTCCTTGATCTGATCGATCTCGCGGATGAATGCTGGCAGCTTCGCGGAGACGACCTCCAGGCCTCTCTCCTTCGCGGCTTGAATGCTCGTCTGCTTGTACAACGTACCGATCTCTGCACGCTCTTGATCATCGAACAGCGGAATGTTTATGCTGCCCGGAATCGTCGATTCGCGAAACTCGGATGGCGAACGAACGTCAATCGTAACGAGCTTCCTATTGTCTCGCTGTGCTCTAAGTTCATCTATCGTTATGTCTTGAAACAAGTTGATTCGCTCCTTACATCAGGATCTTTGAGCATGACATCAGGATCTTTGAGCGGAGCTCAAAGTCACTCTGCATACTCAAAGTCACTCTGCTGCTACATCAGGATCTTTGAGCGGAGCTCAAAGTCACTCTGCTTTACACCTATAGGTTATTCAATGATGATCTGACCGGGATGCTCGTCCACAACATGGCCGATAATGCTTGCTTCGACACCCTTCTGCACCAGTTCTTCCAACAGACGATCTGCCTGTTCGGGTTGAACGGAGATGAGCAATCCGCCGGAGGTAACCGCGTCGCACAGAATCCAACGATCGATCTGATCCATCGAATCTGGGAAGGTTACGAACGGTTGAATGTGGTTGTAATTGTTCTTGGTTCCGCCAGGAACATAACCTTGCTCTGCAAGTTCACGTACACGTGGCAGAACAGGAACTTGATCCTTCACGATGCGAAGACCAGCGCCGCTGCCTTTTGCCATCTCGGATGCATGCCCTATTAGTCCGAAGCCAGTTACATCCGTGCAGCCATGCACGTCATAACCGTTCATGACCTCTGCAGCCGTTTTATTGAGCGTCGCCATCACGTTCGTGACACGCTTCACTTCTTCTTCGCTCAGTTGATCCTTCTTAATCGAGGTCGTCATGATGCCCACGCCGATTGGCTTCGTTAGAATCAGCTTATCGCCAGGCTTCGCGCTAGCGTTAGCTTTGATTCGGTCTGGATGAATGAGTCCTGTAACCGCCATGCCGAATTTAGGCTCTTTATCATCAATAGAGTGGCCGCCAACTAGCGTAGCGCCTGCTTCTTGAACTTTATCGGCTGCGCCGCGCAAAATGTCAGCGAGCACCTGTTTGTCCAGCGTTGTAATCGGGAATGCGACGATGTTTAATACCGTTAATGGTTTGCCGCCCATTGCATAGATATCGCTGATCGCATTCGCTGCAGCAATCTGTCCGAAGGAATATGGATCATCTACGATTGGCGTAAAGAAATCGACGGTCTGAACAAGCGCCAGCTCGTCGTTCAGACGATAAACACCAGCGTCGTCACTAGTATCCAGTCCGACAAGCAGATCGGGATTTGGAGTCGTAGGCGGGAGACTGCGAAGGACCTGCATAAGATCGGCTGGACCGATTTTGCAGCCGCATCCGCCTTTGGATGAAAGTGATGTAAGTTTAATGGATTCCGCTTGAGTCATAGCCTATCTCCCTTTCGTATCGTACAGTTAATAATTCCGCAAATAACCTTAGATAATAGTACATCATTGCGTATATTATCGCAAAACCGAAGCACTCGTGTGCTATAATGTTGAAGTTTCGACACTTATGACGGAGGTAACGTATGACACATCAGAATTACGCAGCAGCGAGACGACAGAATAACAGCTTGAAAACGATTCTGTTCATCACGTTGTTTCTTCTTATTGCTGCCGCAGGACTCAGTTACGTAAAGTGGTGGCCGTATTACAATAAAGCCTTACATGCCATTGCTGACCATACGATCGGTTCTTCGATCCTAACAGGTAAGGAAGACAGTGCACCTAGCCCATCATGGCACGCAGCATGGGATTATGCCGTTACGTATTACAAAGCGGTATGGAAAGCTGCCATACTTGGCATTCTGCTCGGCTCCCTTGTACAAGTGCTCCTCCCTTCAGGCTGGCTGCAACGTGTTCTTGGAAAAACGTCACTTCGCAATTCGGCGATCGGCGGTTTGGCTTCCGTGCCTGGTATGATGTGCACCTGCTGTGCGGCTCCAATTGCAATCGGCTTGCATAAGAAACAGGTTTCCCCTGCCGCCAGCCTTGCGTTCTGGCTTGGGAATCCATTGATCAATCCAGCTACGCTCATCTTCATGACATTCGTATTATCATGGAAATTCACGGTGATTCGAATTGTATTCGGACTCATCATCACGTTAGGTGTTAGCTATATCGCCGGTCGCTTGATGGGCAATGCGAAAGTTTCAACTGTGGCGCTCGAGAAATCGATCCCTAATGAACAGCAGCCAGAGGCACCATTATGGCGTCGTTGGATCGTCAGCATGTGGAAGATGATTCTGAATGTCGTACCTGCTTACTTCATATCAGTGCTTGTACTCGGAGCGGCAAGAGCTTGGCTCTTCCCATCGCTTGGCGAGGGTGGAATCAGCATCTTGCTTATGGTCATTATTTTCTCCATCGCCGGTGCACTGTTCGTTATCCCGACGGCGGCCGAGATTCCGATCATTCAATCGTTTCTGTCGCTTGGATTCGGCGGAGGACCAGCCGCGGCCCTTCTGGTTGTGCTGCCGGCAGTTAGTCTGCCTTCGCTGCTAATGATCCGAAGTGCCTTCCCTGCACGGGTTGTATGGTTTATTCTTGCCTCGGTAATCGGCTTAGGACTAGTCAGCGGCATTGTGGGCGCTATTGTACTCTAATCTAAGCATGAGCAAGCAAAACCACCTGAGCGATCAGGTGGTTTTATCGTATCGTTATATGGAATCGCTCATATCGCTGCCCGTGATCATCAGATCGAGTGCGAGATGCTGCAATCCACTTAAGTAATCCTCTTTGAAATCACTCTTCAGCAGAACCGGCAAATGCTTCATCGGCATATACTTCGCGCTGCGCTCTTTGATCTGAGCCAGCAGCTCCTCATCAATCTCATCGTTGCAGAAAATAACCGCCTTCGGATTGGTGATCGCAGTGAATGTAGCGATGAGACGCGCTACCGCGTCGATCTGGTCCTCGTCGGTAGGTACGGAGCTTGTACGAATCTCGTTATCGGAACCGCCAACCTTCAACGCTTGGATGAAGGTCTTATTGTCGTACTGCGGCATTAAGGCGATTTCGCCCGCGAAGAACGTGCTGCCGCGCACGACATCTCCATTGATCATAATGCCCGAACCAGGTCCATTCTGACCGAAGTACAAGTAAACAAGCGATTCATTCTCGATCTCATTATTCGAAGCAAAACCAAGCACCGACGCATTCATATCATTCTCGATGACGACAGGAATTTGGAAGCGCGATTCGAATGCCTCCTTCAAATCGTTATCGAGGAAATTCGGATACGGCGGGATAAAAATGATTTGACCGTTGCTAACCGCGCCCGGCACCCCAACTGCAGCCGAACGAAGTCGAGGAAACCGTTCGATCAACGATTCGATATGATTGCCGAGCAGATGTGGATTCTCCTGCAGGACGCTTGGCATTCTGCCTTCTTCTTTGATCTCGCCGATGCAATTGAAGATCGTGTAGTTCGTCTCGGTATTCTCGACGAAAATTGCGAGTCCCAGCATAAATTCAGGGTCATAAGCATATCGCTTCGCACGGCGTCCCCCGCTGGAATCATCCTCGCCGACATAATGAATTTCGCCATCGCTCTCCATCTGCGAAAGAAATTTACTGATCGTGGGGAAACTAATGCCAAGTCGTTGGCATAGATCTGCCTTCGTTGCACTCCCATGCATGATCAATGCCGCACGTATACGCTGCGTTATCGCGCGTTTCATCTCTCGTGGGGAAGAATGTATATCAGTCATAAGGTGCATCACCTTTCATCTCATAGTTGCTCAACTTATTAAACCAGTTAAATAAGTTAGGTTTATCATAGCAAACATCAATCCCTCAGAGCAATATGAAGAAGGGTCTAACTTTTAGTTATTAGTACCCTCCTCTAGAATGGATCACCTGTCCGGTTATCCATTCAGAATCATCGCTTGCAAGAAAAGCCGCCAGCCGAGCAGCGTCCTCTGGTAGTCCGATTCGACCCATCGGGAACCGCGGCAGAAGCGCTTGCTTCACCTCTTCGCTCATCCAACCTGAATCTGTAGGACCGGGATCAATCGCGTTAACCGTTATATGCAGTGGAGCCAATTCAACAGCTAATGACTCGGTGAAGGTCGAGATAGCGCCTTTGGTTGCTGCGTATACAAGATTGCCAGGCATCGGGCCTTTCCCTTGACCGGAAGTAAAGTTAATAATACGGCCACTAACATTATCGCCTTGCTTCATCTGCCCCGACTCGAGCAAACGGGCGAATTCGGCTGACAGCATGAATGTGCCTCTTATATTGACCGCGCAGTGTGCGTCTATGAGTTGTTCATTCATACTGCGGAAATCAACATCAACGCTGCAGGTTGCATTGTTGACGAGAATGGTTGGCATGCCGAGCGTTTGTTGCACAGCCTCCAGTAATTGAAGTGCCGCGCCGGGCGCAGCAAGATCCAAACTCATATGGGCGACTTGTACATTCATCTGGCGAAGCTCTTCAGCGAATAATGTGGGCCAGCTCTGGTCCGCATCATCCGGATAATAGGCTTTGTCATAATCGTATAAGTGGGTGAAGAAAATGTTGGCGCCTTCCTGGGCGAATGCCCTGCAGATTGCAGCTCCTATTCCTCCTGCTCGACTTGCGCCGGTAATAATAGCTGTACGACCTTGCAGTTTCATCTTGAAATGCTCCCTCCAAGTAACAAAAATGTGTCTACAAATTTGCTGCTGCTTGTAGTAGCAGTTCACCAAACTATGCCCGATCTCCTCCCATCACCTGATAAACCAGCGCAACCCAAAGAGAATGACTTGTAGGATTATAGGAATTCGTGCAGGCAAACGCTGAAAATGCAGGCAGGAGGCGGGTTTTGTCGATCTTTCGTGTCTAATGTATGTTAGTGTTATTAATGAATTTATTATATTGATTTGCCAAATATTGAGTATTATAATCATCTTCGAAAGCGCTTTCTATTACACGAATGTAAGGAGGTGATCATTAGCGTCCCAATCCGTCGCTCCTGTCGGAATGCCGTCGTCAGCCGCCCCGTTGCATGAAATCAGCTTGTTCGAAGTAAGTTTTTGCTCGCAGGAAGATTAATCAATGTTGCATCACAAAAACTAAGCCGTTGCTTTCGAAGTAAGTTTTTGCTCGCAGGAAGATTGTTCAATGATGCATCTCAAAAACTTTTAGGAGGGTTTATACCATGAGAAATAAGGGCCGTTTGACTTTGATGTCTTTGGTTACTGCACTCGTTCTCGTATTTTCTTCCTTCTCGGTTGCGTATGCTGCTACTTGGAGCTCCTCTGCACAATGGGCATCTTGGACGAATGGCGGCTACACCATCTATAACAATATCTGGGGCAGCGGCGCTGGCTACCAGAGCATATGGGCAAACTCGTTCAGCAACTGGGGCGTCTGGGCGCAGCATCCGAACTCCGGCGGCATCAAATCGTATCCGAACGTCACGAAGACAATCAACAAGAAAATCAGCGCAATCTCGACGCTGAAGAGCAGCTTCAACGTAACGGTTCCATCGAGCGGTTCTTACTCCTCTACCTATGATGTTTGGGCCGGCACGAATAACGCCTATGAGATCATGATCTGGATGAACAAAGCTGGAGCCGTCAATCCGATCTCGTATAACTGGTCTTCCACCGGAAGCCCTGTTCCTGTGTTCTCGAACGTTAGCGTTGGCGGCCACACTTGGAACGTCTATCAAGGCAGCAACGGCGCGAATGCGGTCTACTCGTTCGTTCGTACGAGCAATACGAACTCCGGTACGGTTGATATCCTTGCGATTTCGAACTGGATAAAGTCCAAAGGCTGGTTCAGCGATGTCGTCATCAACAGCGTGCAATTCGGCTTCGAGATTACATCTTCCGCAGCAGGCTCTGATTTCATTGTGAACAGTTATTCCGTTACGAATAGCTAAAACGGTTTCGGAACCATTATTTTAACTCAAAGGGGCGCATTCGGTGATCGAAACCTTATGCGCTCCCTTTTCTACCGTTTAGAAGTCGAGTGCCTTCTCCAATCCTGCAGCAATTCGTTCAACGGTCGGCAGCCATTGGTTTTCAATTTGTCCGAACGGATAGACCGTGTCCGGCGGTGTAATTCGCATAACCGGCGCTTCAAGACTTAAGATGGCGCGTTCATTGATTTGCGCGATGACCTCGGCTGCAATGCCGGATGTGCGCTGCGCCTCTTGAACGACGACCGCTCGATTTGTTTTGCGAATCGACTGTACAATCGTCTCAATATCCAATGGCATCAACGTTCGAAGATCAATGACCTCCACCGTAATTCCCCGCTTCCGTTCAATCCTTTCAGCCGCTTGCATGGACAGCGCAACCATCGCTCCATACGTTATAACCGTCAGGCTGCTTCCTTCTCTCACACAGTTGGCTTTGCCAATCGGAATCCGATAATCTTCTTCGGGCACTTCTTCGCGATACAGGTGGTACAGCCTCAGATGCTCGAGGAAAATGACAGGATCGTTGTCGGCGATCGCGGACAACAACAGCCCCTTCGCATCATATGGATTCGACGGTGCGACAACCTTGATGCCTGGGGTTTGAATCATCAGACCTTCAAGCGAGTCGTTGTGCATCTTTGCTCCATTCACTCCCCCGCCATATGGAATGCGGTAAGTTATTGGTGCATGGTAACGCCCGCCGGACCGATATCTTAGACGTGCCGCTTGAACGAGCATCTGATCCATCGCCTCATAGATGAAGCCAATGAATTGAAATTTCGACGACTGGTCGGAGTCCCTGCGTACTCATCCCTACCGCCATCCCACAGAGGGCGGATTCAGCAAGTGGAACATCGAATACGCGATCCTCTCCATACTTACGCTGCAAACCCTCTGTTACTCGAAATACGCCGCCAACCGCGCCAACATCTTCGCCGAAGATCACTAACTCGTCATGAGTTGCAAGAGCCGTATCGAGCGCTTGACGTATCGCTTCTTTCATATTCATGAGCATCTAGACAGCACCACCCATCGATAGAATGTTAATATCTACCTGGGTAATTATATGATACAGACTACTTTTATGTATATAACAGTTGAGAAATTTTGATATTAAAACCTCATAAAATGAGATATCTGTACCAAAAACAGATTTCAATAAAAATGTATAACAGATATTATACAGCTCAAATCACAACACAAATAGGACTGCGCTCGGCAGCCCTATCCGTTTGCTTATGGTAAAATGCATTGATGCGGCGACTTCTCTTATCCTTACCCTTAAGAAAGAAACGAGTGCTCGTATACAACATTTCCTTCTTTGTCATAGCCGCGAAGCGTCTGCCAATCGTTTCGTGCGTTCTTCGTTTGCCACAAGAATAGGAACATACGGTCATCAGTTATCGTCTCGCGCATGGTCTCGGGATTGCCTGTCTCCGCATCTTTCATAAGCAGTTCAACTGCTGTAATTGTCTCATCGGAGACATAACCGTAAAATTTGTACATCATAAGTCCTTCAGATCTCTTGCCTGTTGATGTACCTTCCCAGCTAAACGTAAGTCCCTTGTCTCGTTCTATCGGAACGCCTGCGACGCCTCCTCCAGCAAACCAACCACCGCGCTGCTTCTTCACGGAATCGGCTGAGAACCATTCTTTATATATGCCTAGGAAAATGACCTGGTCCTTATCGAACGGTACCGTCACCTTGCGTGCAATCGTAGAAGGTCCGTAATGATAGCTGCTCTCTGACTGCTGGTGTGCTTGCTCCGACGAATATGCACCTGTCATAAAGACGTTCTCACGGTACAAGAGAAACAGCAGCATCAGGATGGCGATCCATTCTGCGGAAGCGAACAACAGCTTCTTCCTCATAACCCATCACCAGCCTTCGACAATGGAATCTGAAGCTCAGCATGTCGATCGTATCGATCATAGACCAGATCAGCGTGGTCAGTCATTGAGTCAGGAAGGTCAAACGAAACATAACTATACGATCCCCATGATGTACCATTAGAACCAGCATTATGGCTCATAAGCCGCTGACCGTCAGGCATGACAAGCACTAGACTCATATCCGGAAAAGACCACACATTCTTCGTCTGCTTCGTTCGGTACGTGTACGTCACCATGATCTGCTTAGGCGTTACATAGACGGTGTCTACAGTAACCGTATCGTTGTCAATCTTAAAGGATTGATGAACAGGAAGTTTAGAAACCGGCCCGTCATCTTTCAATGTATAAATCGTATCGCCCATCCCTCTATCCCTGTCATTCGTCAACTTCTGAATGTAATGTGGGATTAGTAGGACGATGAGAATGATAAGGATCGTTCTTCTTAGCGCAACAATCAGCTGGCTCTTTGTCATCCTTTCGCCCCCCTCCCATCCATTTAATCGAAACGCCCCCCAAGCAAAAGGAACAACCCAATGATGACGCCAATTACACCGCCAACTCTTGCCATAATCATCGCAGCTTCGCTAGGCTCAGCATTCTTGAACTGCCATCCGTACTTCATATACCAACCAGCTCGTGGAAATGCAATGTTCAATACTCCGATAATGATGAAAATAAAGCCGAATAACCCTAACATCCTTTCACTCCTCTCATGCTGAGCAGCATTGCGCCTTTCATGGGATGGAATCCATTGTTAACCCCGATAATCGTTAGACGCATCGAATGGGAGAAAGTTACATATCGCACGCCGGAAATATATGATCAACTACAACAAAACAGACTGCAGTAATGGCAGTCTGAGTGGGTCCGATCATGTTCATCCTGATCTTCAATATTTGCAGCGTTTCGATCGAATTCATCTTGCTTGTCCAATATTCGAAAGGTATTGGAGGATCTGATCATTAACTTGAACCGGGTATTCTCTTACCATATGCGGTCGATGACTACCGTTCTTCACAACATGATACATGGAGTCTGCAACAAGTGATGATAACCGTCTCACCTTATCTTCTCCTGCATAAGGATCATGCTCGCCTGTGATGAACAAGGCTGGACAAGAGATTGATCGTAACTGCTCCTCCGTCAACTGGGGATACAGCCGCCAATCCAGTGCCGATTGTCGCATGAATTGCTGCCAATCTCCCCGATGCGCTTCCTCATGCCGCTCGATCATCTGATTGATCGTATCGTGCTGGTTATGCTTGATGAGCCATTCCGGTTCAAACTGTTCAACGCCGTCGGGTTCACATGTGCCGCCTGTCCCAATCGTCGTCAATGAAGCAACGCGATGCGAATGTTCAACAGCAAGGTATAAGCCGACATTCGCTCCGGAACTATACCCAATGAAATGGGCTCTCCTGATTGCCAGCTGATCCATGAATCCAATGATGTCGTCTGCATGGCCAGGCGTCGACCAATCAAGACTGTTGCAACGGGTTCGTCCATGTCCCCTGAAGTCTGGGAAATAACAAGTATACAGCTTCTGAAAATCTAGCATTTGACTCGCGAAAGCTAATATGCCGCGGGAATCGTGGCTGTGCAAGAAAATGAGCGCCTCCCCGGCGCCCATCTTCTCATAGAACATCGCCATATCATTGATCTGTACATAGGGCATAACTTTATTGCCTCCGTGTCAGGATGACGTTCCTCTTACTCATGTTCAGTCCACTCTTCGTTCTCTCGTATAAGTAGATGTTCAATACGCTTGCGAAGCTCTGCAATCTCGAATAGTCGCTTCTCCATTCGCTCCTGCCTCTTAATCTTGAACTGCTCGATAATATCGCTTGGCGTCTGGGCATCCAGTAAGTTCAGGAGCGCTTGATCGGTCTCCTGCCTTCGTTCCAATCGCTGCAGCTGATACTTCATTACCACTTCACTGGTTGTAGGTTTAGATTGCGCCATCGAGACCACCTCCACCAATATTGTATTCACGGTTGAGATGTACGAAGACTAAGCCGTATCGCAATCTGATGGTCTGATGGTCAATCGCTGTCCTTATTGCCGGAACCAAATCCGATAACGTAACCGTCAGGATCCTTTACCGAAAATTCCTTCCACACTCCCCAATCGAACGCTGTCTCGACAGGCTCTGCCGCAATGACCGCTCCGCTCGATTTCAACTCTTCAAACAGCAGGTCGAGCTCGCCATGCGTTAGAACATAGGCGTACGTGTTCCAATGATTGCGGTTAGGACGAACATCGTCGCTCGACTCTGCTTGAATCAGTTTGAAACCAAGACCGAAATCATCACGAATAGCCCAGAAATCATTCACGTCACAACCCAATGCCTCTGCATAATAAGCTTGTGAACGCGTCAGATCCGATACTAGCAATACCGTAAGCGAGTTTTCGATTCTTGCTTTGACGATTTCCATCATGAGAACGCCCCTCTACATATGGTATTATTACCCATAAATAGAATACCGAATATATGTTCGCTTGTAAACAAAAACCGCATTGCTCTGGTTCGAAAGATGTAAAAACTCACGTATCATGCGAAGTCATGCCACGCAACAACGGCTTCAGTTGATGCTCCCATATCCACTCAGGATTGTACTGCTGCCTCACGATTGTCTTGGCACGCAGCATCGTCTCCCCTTCCATCCGCTTTACGATGGCCGACGCATGCTCTCGTATATACGCCTCCTCTGAAGGACTGTAATGCTCCTTCGTCTCAAAGCCGAAGTTACGCGCATTCCACCGGACAAAATAAGCATGCAATCGACCTCCCAGCTCCTTCAGAGCAGGAACAGCTTCATTAAGAACAATGAAATTGCCGCGTGAAGCCGCTTCAAGTACGATAAGCCCAAACGATTCGGAAGAAGAGGAACAAATAAACAGATTGCTTAGCCCGAACAACTCCATAACCGATTGATGTGGAAACCCTTCTGGCCAGCCTTCATCCGATGTGAACACGATATGCTCACCTGAGAGTCCGTAACGCTCCCCTGCATGACGAATCTGCTGTTTATACGCCTCGCTGCTAATATCGAGTGACGGGAAGTCACAGCACACTAGCTTGGCGGAGCATCCCGCTTCGGCGGCAATAGCACCAACTAATGCAGCCGCCCTCTCGAACTGTTTGCCAGGTGTCAGTCTGCCGGGATAGATCGCTAGAATATCCGGAGACAGCAGATCGACTTGCGACCCTAATCGACGAAACGCTTCGGTAGACTCCGCGAACGGATTGCAGCTATTATGTACCGCATGGCAACGTTCCTGTTCAACCCCATACTGACGGGCAAGTGCGGGAAGTCCACTGGCGGTCGGATAAATATAATCCGTATTCGGCATTGCATGAAACCTCGCAGACAGAGGCCAATTCGCGCGTATCGGCCGTACTGCCGGAAGCGAGTGCGTCATCGCAAGGAATCGAAGATGCGGCAGCCGCTCCTGCACCTTCCTAACTGCAATGTTATGAACGAGATGCCAGCCTTGGTACAAAATATCGTGCATCATGCACACTTCAACATCTCGCAGCGCTTCCTCCATACTATCCGAAATAACGGCAGCCTCTTCGAAAAAGGATTCATGCACTCGCCCAACCGGCTGTGAATAATCCCGCCAATGGATCAGCTCCCCACGAAGTCGATTGGTGATCGGCACCCATTCGATCCGCTCATCGAGATAGATGCCATGACGCTCCGAATCGGGGCAATCTTGGCTTACGAGCAGCTTTACCTGCCAGCCTGCACGAAGAAGCATATGCAGATGCTCCTCCACGACACTGACAAGCGAATAGGTTTTGGAGAGTCCGTTAAACATGGTCAGGATTGCGACTTTCATGGATCCACTCCCCTTGCTTATGTAACTGGTCTTGTCATTCTGAGAACGTTATTTATGCGGAATAGGGGCCGCGTATGCATATTTAGTACAAATCGCCAATATGGTGAAATGCATACGTCGAGAGGAGGTCGCAGAGGATGGCTTGTTTTAACCTAGGGATCGCGAACGATTTCAATGTGTTCGTCTTCACGGATCATACGCAATCATCGGTTGACTCGGAAGGCCGGGTTGCGGTTGGGGGCAAGGCGACTTACGTTAATTATGGGGTCGGCAGTTCGCTGCCGGTATCCCAGACAAGAGACGATCTAATCGTTCAAGGTGAGATCGATATTACATCAGGGACTAACTTCGCGGGCAATACGATCATTTACCCGACGGGTACGGTTACGAATTACACGATGACGAATAACAACGGTGTGCCGAATCAGCCGCTTGTTGGTTCACCAATCGATTTCGATGCTGCGCAGCGCGAATTGACTGCCCTGTCTCTTAATCTGGCCGCTATTCCGCCGAACGGAACGGTTGAAAACAGCTTCGGACAGATCGTATTGACGGGTACGGATCCCGAGGTCAACGTGTTCATGTTCAACGGCTTGAATGTCGACGGCGCAGGACTGCGCCTGGATACTGCGAACGGCATTAATATAATTGCGCCTGCAGGCTCGACAGTCATTGTTACAGTCGGCGGTGAAAATGTCGGGTTCGGCAGCTATACCATCTTCCGCAACGGCGTGAGCACAACGCGCGAGGACGGCGCTCTTATCTTATGGAACTTCTTTCAAGCAACGACAGCCTTCAATCAGAATCTATCGATTACCGGTTCCGTGCTTGCTCCATACGCGGATTGGGAAGCGATCGGCTTCGGCAATATCAATGGCACTATTATCGCTAATTCACTCTCGAATGCCGGCGGAACGCTCGAGGAGCATCATGTTCCGTTCGCTGGCTGTCTGCCAGGCAATATTGACGGGACATCTTCGACAACGACTACAACGACGACAACATCTACTACGTCCACTTCTTCAACGACGTCCGGCGTGCCAACGACAAGCACGACGACTACGGGGAGTACAACAACCTCTTCATCCACGACGAGCTCTGCGACGATATCAACGACGACTGCAAGCACGACTACCGCATCGAGCAGTACAAGTTCAACAACAAGCACCACTTCCTCCACTACAACACCTTTCATTGCTGGACCGAATATTATCGCGAACAAAACAGCGAATGTCACGTCAGCACCTATTGGCAGTACGATTGTATATACAATCCAGCTGACCAATATTGGCAGCGCCGTTGGCGAAGCGATTTTGTCGGAACAATTCCCGAAAGAGGTTAAATTCATACCTTCTAGCCTGAGAATTAACGGCGGCAAATTCAGCGGCGTCGATGTTACCGAACAGGTCATCATCGGCATGATTGCTCCAGGGCAGACGGTAACGGTCGAGTTCCAAGCTTTCGTTGCTGGTTTCCCTCCTGGCGGCATCATTTCGAACAGAGGCAATGTCATTACCGTACCTCCTGGTACTGCTCCAGCGACTTGTACGCCAGGCGTTCCTGCGGTTACAGGGCTTCCCAATGTCCCTGCCATTCCCGGACAGCTGCTTCCCGTGCTCCCAGTGGTCATCCCAGGGTTTACCCCGCTCCCAGGCGAGCTGATTTCTCTTGCACCGCTCGTTACGAATAGCGGCAGAGTCATTCTGGCCAATCCAGTAACGGTTCCAGGCGTAACGCTGCCGCCAATTCTTGGATTAACGCTTCCTGTTGCAACCGGAACCATTCAGCCCATCGTCCTGCAGACCAGCGTTACAGTGCCTAAACCTACGAATGTTCCAGCACCAAACCTAATCGTGTTTCAGCCATTCTTAGACTTTAATCTATTCATCGGCCAGCGTATAACGTATAGCTTCTTCATTGTGAACAATGGTAATCTGCCAGCTGTCCGAACGCGCTTCTTGAACAACGTCGCAAGCAATGCCTCGTTCATACAAGGAACGGTACGCATTAATGACGAGCTGCGACTGATGGATGATCCTAATAAAGGCATCAGTTTAGGACCGATCCCCGTCAACCAAGGCGTTGTTGTCCGCTTTGACCTGCTGATTAATGGGGGAACTTCGCTTACAAACAGCTTTAGCGTAATCGGGGACTTCTTAACGGCGAACAATACGCTGACGCAAGCGACCTTCCGTTCGCAACCGATAACGAATCCAATTCAGCAGCTTGCAGTATCGAACAACGCTAGATTTCTGAAGGTTTCGTCTGTAAGTACGGTGAAAGTGAACGATACGTACAGCTATCGCCTGACGCTTACGAACCTATCTCCGGACATCGCAGCGCTCAATTCCATTCTCTATGATAACCTGCACCCATCGCTTGAATATGTATCCGGCAGTCTAGTGATTAATGGTGTACAGCAAGCGGACCCTCAAGTAGGAATCAGTCTTGGCACCATTCAACCAGGTGCGACTGTAACACTATCCTTCAACGTTAGGGTCATGTTCGAACCGGGCGGCGATATTATACCGAACCAAGCGATTCTGTTCTTTGAGTTCCGCTCGGGAGCCTCTTGCTTCCGCGGCGGCCTGCTCTCCAACCTGAACCGGGTGACGGTTGAGGAAGAAGAAGAATAACGCCTAACAAACACAAGGACGATCGCTGCGAGAGCGATCGTCCTTGTTTTATTTTATGGCTCAATAATGCCGTATTTCGATTTGATTCGATCCAGCTTCTCCAGCATCGGCCTTGCGAGCAGGAACAAGAAGAAAACGGTAGCAGCCGCATGAACGAGATCAAACCAGAAGCCTGACATATAAATGGCGATAATCGATTCCTTCGTATAACTACCGTCGACCATCGATAACGAGCTGAAGTTCATGATTCCACCGTAGATTACAATCGCTGAAAGTCCTCCGTAGATGCACAAGGACAGCTTGGAGCGCCGAAGCCATTGTACACGGAACAGAATCCCTGCCAAGAAGCCTATGATCCCGAAGCTGAACATTTGCCACGGCGTCCACGGACCTTGGCCGAAGAAGAAATTCGAGACGAACCCTGTGACTGCTCCAACCAAGAAACCAGCTTCCGGGCCAAGACTCACTCCTGCGATAATGACAATGGCCAGCACCGGCTTGAACTGAGGCAGCATGAAGAAGGCTGAACGGCCTGCAACAGCGATTGAAGATAGAACGGCTATAACGATCAGCTCTCTCGCCTGCGGCTTGCGATGCTCGAATACCATTGCGAATGGGATAATCGTATACAGAATGATGAGCAGACTGATGAAATAGTATTTGCGGTCATCCATAACGATGATGCCAAGTGCAATCGTTGCCGGAATGACGATCAGAATGAGCAAGGAAGCAAACAACGTACGTCGATTACGTATGCGAGGACTGATCATCGGCTGCTGAAACATCGCTCGATCACACTCTCAGTCGTTACCGCTTCCGGCCACAAATGCCGCGCCATCCGATTGGCTGCCGTCGTATAGAAATGATTGCCTGCGAAGAATGCATTCGTCTCGCTGCTCGCGATCATACCGCCATCGAAGAACATGGAACAAACCTCCCCGTATTGGGCGCAAAACTCAATATCATGCGAGACCATAATGATCGTTACGCCTTGCGCACGGAGCTGAAGGAGAAACTCTCCGAGCTTGCGCTTGAAGAAAGCATCCAGCCCCTTGGTCGGTTCATCCAGCAGCAGAATCGCAGGCTCTAGCAGCAACACCTTGGCGAGTGCCGCCCGCTGCTGCTCGCCTCCGCTCAGATCGTACGGGTGCATGGGCAATAATGACTCAAGTTCCGCGAATGCCACGACCTTGTCTACCTTTGCCTTCCTTTCTGTCTTCGTCAGTTTCGAATCGGATAACATTTCGTACAAATCCAGTTCTACCGTCTTCTTTACGAAGAGAGACTGCGGATTTTGCGGAAGTACGCCTAACCGATTATGGAATAGTTCGCGTACCTTCATCGATGAGGATAGATTTCCATCTACTAGAACCTTGCCGCGATAAGGCTTAAGAATGCCGCTGAGAAGCGACAAAGTTGTCGACTTTCCTGTACCGTTGCCTCCGACGATGCAATAGAACTGTCCTTTTCTTACTTCAAACGACAAGTCCTTAATAATATCCGTCCCATGCTTCTCATACTTAAACCACACATCCTTGAATTCGACTGCGACAGGACTATGACTGATGTCGTCGTTCATCGTGGCTGAGTCAGGTCTGTTAAGAATGTGGGTCGATGGCTGATGGAGCTCTTCCAACCACAGTCGGCCTTCTTTGATCGTTAGCGGTACCTGGTTGCGCGATGTATGGTTCGTCGGCACAGCCGCATGGATACGCATCGGCGCAGGCATTGATGCAAACATCGGGTGTCTCATAGCGCTTAGGGCTTCGCCAACAGCGCGCGGCGTATCGTCAGCGATGACGGCGCCTTGATCCATTACGATCAATCGATCGGCGATCGGCAGCACTTCTTCCAGCCTGTGCTCGCTCATAATGATGGTCGTGCCGAGCTCCCGATTGATTCGGTGCACCGTATCTAGAAACTCCATGGCAGCGATCGGATCCAGCTGTGAAGTAGGTTCATCGAGAATGAGGACAGATGGATGCATCGCCATAATGGAAGCAAGGTTCAGCAGCTGCTTCTGGCCGCCGGACAGCTCCGATACATCGCGATGGAACCAGGTCTGAATCCCGAAGAAGCTGGCCATCTCCGCTACCCGCAGACGCATCGTCTGCTGATCGAGCCCCAAGCTCTCAAGCCCGAATGCGAGCTCGTGCCACACTTTATCGGTAACGATCTGATTGTCTGGATTTTGGAGGACGAATCCTATATCGGATGCTTGCGTACGATGGTCCATATCACGGATCGGCTGGTCCTTATACAGAATTTCGCCGCTTCGCTCACCATGCGGCGTAAGCACCGACTTGAGATGACGCAGCAGCGTGCTCTTGCCGCAGCCGGATCGGCTGGCCCGCGTTACGAATTCCCCGCTTGCAATCGATAGATTCAATTGATTGAGCGCCTTCTTCTCCTGCTCGGGAAAAGCGAAGCTTAAGTCCTTGATACGATAGATTTCCATCTGAGTTCCTCCACGAGCGATAGTATTGCAGGCAGCTTGCACAGCAGCGCATACGCTGCATACACGATGCCACTGCACCAGGATTGCTCCTTCATATGAATCGACGGAAAATAACGAATGTTATTCTCGCCTGTTCCGGCACCGATAAGCACGATTACAACGAGCAGTGACATAATCATCAACATCATCCGATCACGCCGATCCATCCGATAGAGCGAGTAACTTGTTCGGCCTGGAAGACCATATCCTCTCGCTCGCATTGAATCTGCCGTCTCGATCGCATTCTCCATCGCCCATGACGTCATAATGGACAAGATGCGAATGCCATGACGAGCACGTTGGGCGATGCTGCCCTGCGTCACATCTCTGCCGATGCTGCGTTGAGCGACTGAGATGACGCGAATCTGATGCTTGAACCGCGGCACGAAACGAAGCACCATCGAGAAAATAAGCGATAACGAAGGTAGGATCCGGCCGAACAAATAAATAAACTTGTCAGAAGTCATCACCTTGTTATAGCAAGAAAACCAGATCATCACAGTGATCAACATGCAGGCAGATGCGATGCCGTATAGAATGGATTCGCGCGTTACTGGATTTCCGTCTCTCATATAGAACAAGATGGTCACGCCGGCGTGATTAAAGAGCGGGTTAGCAACTGCTAGAAGGATCAACATCGGCATCATATAGAGCAGGTTGAATCGAACCGCACTTCGTCCATTCAATACGATGGAATAAGTGATTGCGCTGACCAGCGCAATGCCTTGAAATATCGGATGCATGAAGAACATGCTGAACGCCAATACAGCTGCGAAATAGCAGAAGTTGACAATCGGGTGATACGTCGCGAAGGAATCTCTTCTCACTCTTCTCCCTCCGTCGCTGTCTGCCCGCCACCAATATCACGGCCGAGATCACAGGTGTACAGCCACTCGATGACATCGCCATCTTTCAACTGATAACGGCTGGCGCCATAGTTCGGAAACCATCCATTGACGCGATACATCCAGCCGCTAAGCTCACCGCAGTCGAACTCATAAATATTGTTAATGCCCTCAATATAATTGCTGTTATAGAGAGGCGTCATTTCGAATTCCATATGAATCTTGGCCTTCTTCATCTCTCGGAGCAGCACATCGAAGACGCTCTCTCCCTCATAGAATGTGACCTTCGTGGCTGGGAAAATGACGCCGTCGTCCGGCAGCACCTCCAGCTTATCCTTGTTGAATAGATCTAAGTGATCAAGAATCGTCTTGCACATGACCGATAAGGTAACCGTGTAGGACTTCTTCTTATCGACGTCCGTATTCTGCGGCTCGACCGGTTTCGGCTTGCCGGCAGGCACCGGTTCGGTTTGGTATTTGTCCTTGTCTGTATCTTTATCATCTTGACTTGGGCTTCCGGCTGTTGGATTGTCCTTGCCCTTGTCTCCAGTCGTTGTCTTGCTTGTCGCACTCGGCTTACTCTTATCCGGACCCTTCTCAGCGGCACCGGTGTCTTGCGTACTCGTTCCTTCTGGCTTACTTGTTGATGGAGTCTTCGTACCAGCAGCTTGCTCTGTCGTTATATTTGTTGGTACTTGCGAGGTATCCGTCTTCGTTATGTCTCGCTCGACGCTAGTGTCTGGATTCTGATCTGTTGTTGCAGCTGGTTCATCTTGCGAAACGTCATCTGTGGATGTTGAATTCGGATTGTCCGCTTGCGATGAATCCGGCGTTTCATCAGACGAGGCGGCTTCAAGCGATACCGATCCTATCGTATCTTTGATCGTTAGATCCGCGGTCGTTCCAGTCGTAGACTTATTGCTGGTGAACGAACCGTTCCCGCCATAGAAGTAAGCAACGGCTAGTACCATTACGATAACGACTAAAGTAAGCCATTTCTTCGCGGACAGCTTCATACGTGATGTACACCCCCAAATAACGAGGCAAGGGCATTCAGTATGCCCTTGCCTCTCTCGTGTTCACTGCATTCTATCCATGCGCTGAGATACATGCAACTTACTTTACATCCGTCATGTCATACAGACTTGTCTTGCCGCCGAGCAGTCGATCGTACGCGACCAGCGCGTACATCGCTTGATCCGCAGCCATCGGATCAGCCATGCCTGGCTGGGCGCCGCCGTTATCATTGCCGCCAGCCTTAATGTGATAGAAACCGCCTTCTGCGGCTGCGAAGCTCATGAGTGCATCAACGACAGAATGACCATTTTTCACGAAACGGGTATCGGTATGCGGGTTGATCCCCAAGCTCGTCAACGCGACGATAACCTGCGCTGCGCTCTCTACGTTGTTCGCATCGTTGCTTGCGAAACCGCCATCCGACTGCTGCTGTGCAGACAACCATGCGAGCGCCTTATTAACTGCGGCCTTAACGTCTGCGTTATCCGTGTAATAGGGTGCAAGCGCTTGAATCGCCATTCCCGTTACGTCTGCGTCCGCAGCCGTGGCGTTCTCTCCGAGAGCCCATCCCCCACCTGCAATCTGACGGTTTAGAATGAACCGGATGAGGCCTTCTCTTGTCGTCTGTGTGGATACACTCTTCACGATAGGGATCTCATACTGGTTGCTGTCTAATGCGATAAGGGCGAAGATCGGACCATTGATTCCTTGTTTGATCAACGTATCGAAGTCAGCCAGCTTCTCGAGCAGATTGTAGCCTGCAACATCGTCCACACTGCGGCCGAGAGCAGACAGCGCCAGAATGACGCGGTCATACTCGGTGTATTTGACACTGTGGAGGTTGCCCTCCTTTTCCTTCAGCGTCTTCTCTAGGTTTGCGTAATACGTGTTATACCAAGAAGCTGGCACTTTCTCGCCCGAACGTGCCAATCCCAGTACCGTCCATTCGCCGCCAAGAGTTGATACGGTAGGGTTCGTCACAGACTTGAGCAAGTATTGTGCGGTTCGTGCGATTTGCTTCTCGACCGCTTGCTTGTGAACTTCAACAGCAGGCAGTTCTTGCTCCGTACCGTCGGACTTGTAGTCATACGAACGCATCGCAACGACAAACGCCATCTCGCGTGTTACGGTTCCAGCTGGATCAAACTTGCTGCCTACGCCGTTCATCCATTGCAGCGCGAGACTAGTCTTCACAGCGGATTGTGCCCATGATGATACTTGGTTAATATCGTTAATATTTAATGTTGTTGATGAAGTTTCTCCTTCTTCAACACCAAACGCTCGAACGATCATGACGGCCATTTGTTCACGCGTAAGCGTATCATTCGGTTTGAACTCGCCGTTATAACCCGTAATGAAACCTGCCTTGTACGCTGCTTCTACATAAGGGCTGTACCATGCTGTCGGCTGGATATCCTTGAAGGAAGTCGTTGCTGACTGCTCTACCTCCAGCTTAAGCACCGCCGCCATCAGCTTCGTAAACTCCGCGCGCGTCACCGATCCTTTAGGGCTCAATTTGCCGCCGCTGCCTTGTACGAAGCCTTTCTGCACAGCATCCTCGATCGATTGCACAGCCCAAGCCGATACTTGTTTCGCATCGGAGAACAATGCGCTAAGCTCTACTTCCGTCGATGCTGCTTGTGTCGTGTACGTAACGAACGAAGTGAAGTGGTTCGTCTTAATGATCAGATCGTCGCCGACTAAGTAGGCGTAAGTGATGAGCTCTTTGCCTGCTGTTGCTTTCTTGCCTTCTTCATCCGAAGCGAACAGCTTGATTTGGGTGAACGATTGATTTTGAATAAAACCAGCTAGTTGTCCCTTCGCTCCCTTGATCGTAAGCGTCAGTGTGCGATCGAACGTATACGAGGAATCTGCCGCGCCCATGAGGAACGCATGCATAATGCTGTTAACCGTTGTGCCTTGTGCCTGTTGGCCATTGATAAGCTTAAGCAGATCTGCACGTGTTGGGTCGATGCCGGTAAACAGTTCTAGGCTCGACTGCCCCGATAAAATCTTCGTTCCCTGCTCAACGGAAAGGGTCAAATTGCCTTTGTTCGCCGTCAGTTGAGGAAGCCCGTCTGTCGACTCTTCCGTATTCAATACGATCTTATGCTGGACATCCGGGATGTTCAGCGTAATCGGCTGCGAAGCTTGTTCCTTGGTCGGCTTCAGCTCGTAATCCTTCTGAAGATCCTTCGGCACGTCAATAACAGCGCCTGGTTGAGTCGTTGATCCTGTGCCAGCACCTGCGCCCGTGCCCGTACCTGTGCCTGGCGTATAACAAGCACCTAGGTCGCAGCCGAGATCCTTCGTGTAGCGCCATGCAACGACATCATTTGCATGGAGAGTGTGGATACCCGCACTATGATTTGGGAAAATGCCGTTAACCGCGTACATCCAGCCGCTGTCCGGGCCGCGATCGAACTCGCTTAGGCCGTCAATGCCTTGCACATAGATCGCAGCGCCCGAGCCCTCATAACGAATCTTGCCCGGCAGCTCTCGCGCCAGAACCGTGAAAGCTGTATCGCCGGCTTGAAGCGCGACCTGCTTCGATGCAAGAATCGTTCCCTTCTGACTATCGCCGTTGACGGACAGCGTCACATAACTTGTGATCGATCCACCGTTGCCTGGGTTCGTCGTAGAAGCTGGCGCAATGACAAGCGGTTTCGTCGAACGAACAAGATTCGGTGCTTGATCAGTCACATAACCAGTTACTTCGACGGTGTACGTGCCAGCTTGCGCAAAGCCGCCGCTGAACGTCGCTATGCCCTCGTTATTTGTTGTGACAGTCGTGCCGCCAATCTTAACTTGCACATCTGCTGCAGCGGATTTGACGATCTCGCTGCTTTGAGCATCATTGTTCCATACGGAGGTGACCTGAGTCACCGCAACAGTGAAGGATTCCCCAGCTTTGGGTTCAGCTGGCGTTACTTGAATGGAATCGACCATCTGGGTGTCGGAACCGGTGTAATAAACGACAACTCGGTCATTCTTCTTCAGTTCAAACGCATCCATGCCAACGGATGGGAAAATCCATTTACCAGCGCGATAGATGTTGAACATCCAGCCATCATAGCCGCCGTATGTACCTGCTACGATATTGTTAATGGCGGATACGTATTTGCCGAACGATGAGTCCGTTACCGCAATTGGCACTTGTTTCTCTGACAGAAGGTTCTGGAGTGCCGCCAGTGCATTCGTGCCGCTTGCACTGCCTTCTGCGATCGGACCTTGCGGCCCTTCTACTTGGATGGATACCGTCAATAGCGGCTTGCCCATCTGGTACAAGCGTCCCTCTCCGCGCACGAACTTCTCGTATGCGGTAAGAGCTTGCTGAGCCTGCTCGGTTGCCATGGCGTCAGAAGCCGCTTGCGGGTCAATGACATGAGAGAATCCGCCATCCGATTGGTAAAAGCTGAACAGCTTATCCAGCAGCGTAATGCCATTCTTCGTAAATTTAGCGCTCGTCGGGTCAATACCGTTGGACGTCAGGGCGATAATCGCTTGCGATACGCTTTCGCTCGAATCGGTCCCCCATGACAAATATCCGCCGTTCGCCTGTTGATTCAAGGACAGCCATTCAACTGCTCGATCGCCTGCGGTCTTCACATCGGCTTGGCTCATGTAAGACGCGAGTGCGGTCAGTGTCATCGCCGTCACATCTGGATCGCTGGCGCCTGTGTTTAAGGCGAAGCCGCCATCCGCCTTCTGACGATCCAAGATCGCTTTCAACAGCTTCGTACGATCCCACTTCGCATCGCTAGGCGTTGTGTACTCACCGCTATCAAGAGCAATCAGTGCAAACACTAAACCATTCGTTCCTTGGTTCTCCATGATGTCGCTGTTGTAGATTCGTTCTACAAGATTCATGCCGTCGTAGTCAGCAGCATCTTGACGCAGCGCAGACAATGCGATTACAAGCCGCTCGTAATCCGTCACATAAGCATACTCAGGGGACTCTTTGATGAAAGCCAGCGAAGGAAGCGTTGATAGATAGCTGTCCGGCACCCTCAACCCTGCGCGGGCAATGGCTACCGCCTGCCATTCGGTGTCGGACCAGCTTGATCCAAGAATCCACTGCGCCGGCCAGCCATATGTTTGCGGCGTTCCGAAATCATACAGGCGATTGCCACCTGACTTGAACGCATTGTAGGCAAGAAGCGCCTGCAGCGCTTGCTCTGTCGCCATGCCGTTCGAAGCAGCCCCAGGCGTGTGCGAGAATGTTCCGTTCGCTAAGCGGAAGCTGAGCAGCTTCTGGACGAGGTTGACGCCATTTTTCGTAAAACGGTCAGTTGTTGGATCGATACCTTGCGAAGTAAGTCCAATGATCGCCTGAGCCACACTTTCGCTAGCATCCGCTCCCCATGAGAGGTAACCGCCATTTGCCTGCTGTTTGAGCGACAGCCACTCTACAGCTTTGCCGATCGCGGCCTGTGCATCTGCTTGGCCCGCATAAGGTGATAGAGCAGTCAGCGTCATGGCCGTGATATCTGGATCGCTGGCACCGCCGCCGAGCGCAAAGCCTCCATCTGCCTTCTGCAATGCAATAATGGCAGCGACGAGCTTCTCGCGAGTCCAGACCGCATCGGCTGGAACCGCGTATCTGCCACTGTCTAGTGCGATAAGCCCATATAGAGGACCATTCAGTCCCTGATTGGTCATTCTCGCATTGTTATAGATCTTCTCAATCAGATTGTATCCGGCGAACTTCGTCGCATCTTGATGCGCCGCCGTAAGACCGATTACCGTTCTCTCGTAGTCCGTCACCAGCGTGAAGGTACCTTTATTCGCAACAAGCGTCTTATATAGACCTGCTGCATAATTGCTAGGAAGCTTCTTCCCTGCCTTCGAAAGACCGACAGCCTGCCAGTCTCCGATCTTCGCAAGGCTGAGCATGCTTTGTGCAGCGCCTTCGATAGCCGTCTGAACTTCTGTAAGAAGTGGATCAGTCGTTGGAGAAGACACATCCGCCAGTTCGGTATTGCTCGATGTATCTTGCATAGACTCGGCTGCTGTACGCGAAGCTGGAACGGAATCCACTTCCGCATAAACTTGAAAAGCTTGCGTGAAGCTCGTAATGAACACCGCAATGACGAGCAGAAGCTTCAATGCCGCTCTCGCAGATGTTCGCCTTAATTTACTTGATAATTTCATCCTATAACGCTCCTCGTAACTAATTAGAATCCGTACAATTACCGATGTTCAAAAACGCAAAAAAGCCGCCCTCGAGGGCGGCTTAATAAAGGTCGAATGTGCATGCTGAAGCCAGCTGCACACTTCGAACCTATCAGATACATCATTTGTATCCGTTACGTCTTTCTTATTCTCACCCCCCGAAGAATAAAGAAAATTCACATAAAGGCAGGTCTCCTGGCTCATGATTCATCGCATCTCTATGCCTTCCCAGCGTCTAAACAACCAGTGGCTTCATATAGAGGTGCTCATCAATTACAGTGGCGGGACCGCGTCGGATTGTAACCGAACTTCCCTTTTAAGCAGACTTGCAAGCAAGGCTGCACCTTTACGGACTTTGTATTCAATTATTTATCCTGTTCATCATACAGACTATTGCATGGACTGTCTATGAAAAAGTTCACAAACATGGTCCCGAAACGACATGCGATTACATTTCAAAATAGCTGTCTCGCTCTATCTTGCACACGCGAAGCGCGTATTTCGAATACCAAGTCGACTTTCCTCGTTCCTGTGCGACACGATGCAGCGAATGCTCCTTCCAGTTACGGATCGCCTCCAAGGACTCCCAGTATGATACTGTAATTCCGAGTCTCTCTTCGTCGCGGTTGCTGCTCTCAACACCAAGAAATCCAGGTTGGCTCGAAGCAAGTTCAACCATCTTATCGGCCATCGCACCATAACCTAGGTCCCCGTCTGTCCGTTCGGATGTGAAAATCACCGCATAATACGGGGGTTGCGGCGTCTTTGCAATTCCGCTCATCGTATTCGTACCTCCTATGGATAGGTATAGAATGGTTGCACAGTACGCTTCGTACAACCTAACAAATCTACCATACGCTATCATCCTATGATAGACAAGCATCCAATAAGTGGTTTAACCTATCGCTTCAAATAAAGAAGAAATCCGTACTAATTATCAATGATAATTTCCCCTTCACCACTCGGTTCCTCGAAGCCGTTAATGAAGGTGGTTAGAAGCTCTTCCGTAATGGGAAAAGCAGCGTTCGCATCGAATCGCTCGCTGCGCACCTTAAGCCGTCGACGCAATTCGTCTGGAGGAACACGCAAGTAAAGCAGCCGCCAGCGTCCGCCGGCTTCTTCTATTAATTGCTTATATCGATCACGTTCACGACGATTCCAGAAGCTGGAGTCGACGATCACATGTTTCTTCGCTTGAATAAGTGCGATAAGTCGAGCAAACAGCCGTTGATGTGCGGCATCTAGCTTCGCTCGATACTGTTCAATCGGATAATCAACCCCGTACCGACCATAAGTCCGCCACACTTCCTCATCGATCGATAGTCGACTATAGCCCTGTTGTTCAGCTAACTGCTGCGACAGTGTAGTCTTCCCTGAACCAGCAATGCCGCACATTAGAATAACAACGGAATGATCGCCATCGCGCTCCCGATCGATAAGTTTCGCTAGATCAAGTGGTTCAGTCATGGTTGCTCGCTCCTTATTCATCCGAAATAGCCAGCTCTATCAGTTTATGGTCTATGATTGCAACTGCACCGATATCTGATGAATATGATATCGCTTACCGTCTGATTCGTCTCCTCGTACAGCTCCCTGCACACGCAATCCCTTGCTGATTCACCGGACTCGATTACGCCGCCGGGCAGCTCCCAGCTGCTGCGCCATTTGTTAAACATCATCAGCGATTTACCCTGGCATCTAACAACGATTAACGCATGCGTGAACGGTGCATCAAGCTCCCTAGTAGATAGCTCTGATTCGGATATCTTAATCAAATCCAGCAGTACATTGCCTTTGGCGTCCGTCACAATAGACATCGTATTTCCCTCCAGTTGCAAGAGTCGTTCTCGCGCTACTTTTAAACACGGATATCGCAGCAGCTCTGCTAGTCAGAATCTACACATTCTTATTTCGAATTTCGAGATGAACTTCCTCTGTTCGCACATCGATAAACTTTACGAGCAGCGAGATTTTGTTATCGGCATGCAGCCGTTCCCAGTAGTAATTGGCAGTGTCTTCGATGGAATCCCATAGCGGCACCTCGAAAGGCTCGCCTACGAACGGTTTCAGAACCCCGTTCTCTTCCGCACGGTACGTATGGATGCAATGTCCCATCCCTGATTTGAACGAGCTGTAATGATAGAATTGCCGCAAACATACTGCCGGATCATTATCATGCGTCTTCAGAATCGAGAGCGTATACGATTGGTTCGCAGTGTCGAGCATTGCAGAGATACGCGGCGTATAGTGCGGCGCATCAGGTTCGAACTCGCGTGTCATCAGCAGCTGTATGAACGTATTTCCTTGTTTGATGCCGTCATAGACGGTATCCGTCTGATCGCCATTGGTGACGATATGCATACCGTTCCAATCTCGTACTGGATAATAGATGATGAGCGACGGATCCTCCATCAGCGTTGGATCGAACGCCGAGTTCTTCACATGATTTCCTTCTCGCTCGAATACGCGGTTGCGGCTGTTCGCACTCCGTCCCATAATCCAGTACACCTGCACATAATGGGCTGCTGACGGTGTCTGGCCAACGATTAACGTTCTTCCCGGATATGGATTGGCGAATAACTGATCTGCTGACAATGTACATAACTCCTCTCGATTAGAAAACAAAAAGAGGCAAAGGGATCAATAACAATCCCTTTACCTCTGCCCAGGCGTCCGGCCGTTAACGCTATATGCTCCCCCATGGTTCCCCATGCTTCGCCAGTCACATAAACGTGTTAAGTTGTTTTTATTCTACTAATATCAACCCAATCATACAACCCTTTTTATCCTAACATCTTATCGAATCTCCCGAACAACATACTCATCAGTTGGGTCGGACCCGGCAAATGCGGATTAAACAAAAGGGTTATGGCTAGCGCTGTCGAGAATAACGTGATTCCCACAACGACCATTCTGCTTTTTTTCTGTTTACACTTCCGTAACTCCATGTATACAACGGCGGCTGAGATTACAATAATGCCGAAGATTGCTGCCGCTTTCAATGATTTTGCCTCCTAATTGAACAGTTAATAATGAACGCTTTGACCAGGCACACCTTGCGGATCTGTAGATTTCCCTGTACTTGTAATGAGGGTATCCACCTTTACCTCCACCTTCATGTTCTCGAGAATGGATTCCCAGTTCTCCTGCTGCGACTTCCATTTCCTTGGGTAATGTCGACGAAACTCGATCGCGAAACCGTAAAAGTCGGTTTTCAATTGTTTCTGAGAAAGCATCAGGGCATCGTTCGCTAATTCAGTAAGCTTATTCTTCCACTGTTTCTCTACCATCGTGTTCATTTGTGGATCGGCAATCGATTTTGACGTTGTATTCAATACAACCTCTCCCTTCGCGTCCACTTTGATTTTCATGCTCCATTTGTTGTTCGCGATCTTCGGAGTCAGCGTAGTCCTCAAGGAGATAAGTCGGATCGAAATAGCTCCTTTGTTCCCTTCTAAGTCTATCGGCATGATGATGTTATTAAGCTGATTAAGGAGTAATAATACGCCAACGCTCATCGGTTCGGTCACCGTTTTCACATATCGATCCTCTTTGATCAAACTAAGGCCTCTCACATAAGGATCGCTTATGAATTTATTTTGTCCTGACGTAGGCGACAGAATGAGCATTCGCGATAGAACGGCGGATCGACTGGGACCTTCAATGCGCTGCGCGAGGTTCAAGACGGTTACGCGCGTTCCCAGCTTCATATTGCCCATCTCCCGCAACGATTCAGCTGAGCTTCGCTCCAGCGGAGGAAGCAGCGCAAGGATGTCCCTTGCTTTCTTATCGGTAGAAAATACATAGGCATGCTCTCGGATTTGGGTATACCGAAGAAAGAAATCAAGATATTGGCGCAATCCTTGTTTAGAGGCCTGTTCGCTAATCACAATGACCTCGCAATGACCCCAGAACACGTTGCGTGAAACTTTACGCTGCAGTCTGTTCATCGCTTCAGCCACATTGCTCCCTACTGCAGTGCGTATCATGGTTAAACCGCTTTGACTGGCTTCGCTCGAAGCGCTTCCGCCCATTCCGCTTCCTGCCTTGCGAGGAATAAAGATCTGAGCGGTCAATTCGACTTGGTCTCCTCTGGTATCGACGCCTGTTGCAAGTATAATGGCCAGATCATTGACTTCTATTCGATCCCAGCATCCCCCAAGTACCAGAAAGCTGAGTAAGGTCAGCGCTTGAGAAGTCCGTTTCCATCTCGACTTTGCAGAAACTGTCTTAGACTCACTCCTTTTACGCTTCTTCATAGGTCATTAACCTCCTCCCCCCTTCAACAGCTTCCTCACCAAGGCACAACCGTATAGAAGTGAAGGAAAACCGAAGAGGAACATTAAGGTATATAGATTACCGGAGACGCTTAACAGCTTAGCCACGTCCGGATGACCGGATACGACCCAGTAAGAATAGGCCAAACATAAGAATGATAATGGTGCCACAACAGGTTTATAGTCATTTAAACCGAACCATTCAGCCGTCGTTGTCGAGAAGATGTAAAGAAATACGGAGATTTTGACGAAAATACCGAAGATCCACACCGCTATGATGACAGCTTCAATATGCTGCAGAAAGTCAGCGATGGTAATGTATCTCGCAGCAATCAACATAGGAAATGCAAAGCTGTCCGTTAGATCGCCAATCAGGAACAAACAAACTAGATTGGTGACGATCATGGTTATGGTTGTAAACAACAAAGAACCAATCATCGCTTTGCCGAGTTTGCGTTTACGGTTGACATAAGGAAGCAGGAAAGCGATCACGATATACTCGCTGAACCATGCAGCAGGCGGTATGCTGCCGAGCATGGAAGGAAGCGGTCCATCCTCGAACACCGGAAGAAGCTCTTGCGGTTTCAGCTCTTTGATCAGCAGAAGAAATGTAAGGAGCAATAGAGCAGTGATGATGGTCACGAATATTTGCGAGGTTCGGCCTACAACCTCTATCCCAAGGCGAACATTTAGCGCACATACAATAACCATCGTCCCCATCACGACGAATAATGGCGTGCGCGGCAAAGCGTTGTTAACGATAAATTCGCCATACTCTCTAATAATCAGTCCCGTCAGATGCGGCAGGTAGAAAAGGTAAGCGAGTCCGAATATTTTGCCTGGAAGCCATCCCAATATTTGCATACTGGTTTGAAGCATCGTCATATCAGGATATAATCGATGAATGCCTAGACTTATCCCTATAACGACAAGCCCTATGAAAGATCCCCACAATGGCGAAAGCCACATATCGTGCCCTGCATAATGCATGGTCATACTTGGAGCGGATAGGATAGAAGTTGCAAGTATGGTCGGCAGCAGCAGAATCGCTAGTTGAAATTCAGAAATTCGCCCCTTATCGGTAATCATGCGTACCCCCTCCTCCACTTGAGCATAACAGTCACTCGTTTACCTAATTTGCGTGTTCCTCCAAATCATGACTCCATCGGACATTGTTAACCTTGTGCGCATTGGCTGGCGCAGCGGGCGACAGATAGGGCATGCCAAACGATCGCAAACTGCTAAGGTGGATCACAATCACAATGACGCCAAGCATCATCCCGACGAGTCCAAGCGTGCCAGCCAGTATCATGATCGGGAATCTGAGCAGTCGCGAAACAATGCCTGCCGCATACCTGGGGATCATGAACGAAGCGATCCCGGTTAACGCAACGATAATGACCATCGGAGCGGATACGATACCTGCCGAGGTAGCGGCTTGTCCGATAATGAGCGCTCCGACGATACTGACAGCAGCGCCAACCTGCTTAGGCAATCGAACCCCGGCTTCTCTAAGCGCTTCGAATGCGATTTCCATGATCATCGCTTCCACCAGTGCCGGAAACGGAATCTCTTCTCTCGCCCTAGCGATGCTAAGCAGCAGTACCGTAGGAATCATTTCCTGATGATAAGTCGTTATCGCCACATAAGCCGATGGAAGCATAATGGAAATGACAGCGAATAAGTATCTTAACCATCGAACAAACAGGCTCATATATTTATTCTCGTAATAATCTTCCGGAGATTGGAGCATCGAGAAAATGGATACAGGAGCAATCAGACTGAAAGGCGTTCCATCAATGATAAGCGCAAAGCGACCTTCGAGGAGATTGGCTGCGACAACATCCGGCCGTTCTGTCGCGATCATCTGCGGAAAAGGCGAGTACTGCTCATCCGCAAGCCCTTTTTCGATATAATAACTTTCCATAACGCCATTTACCTGCAGCTTGCGTAATCTTGATTGGACTTCCTTAATTAACGATGGATCAATGATGCCCTCGACATAAGCGAGAACAATTTCTGTGTTTGTGTATTGCCCTTTTGTCGTAGGAATAAGTTTCAATGAAGGTGTTTTCATTCGTTTGCGCAATAAAGAAAGATTGATGCTTAAATTTTCAGTAAAGCCTTCTCTGGGTCCGCGGACAGTCGACTCCGCAGTAGGCTCTTCAACCGCACGCGATGTCGATTTGGGCAGAGAATAAGCTCTGCCTATCGACTGTTCTTCCAACAGCAGCAGAGCTTGTCCATTCAGAATAGCAAGAATAGCTTGATCGATCGTACAAACGTTCTGGATGGAAGACATAGGGACTTGTGGTCCTTTAGTTAAGTCTGAAACGTAATGTCCTTCCGGCGTAAAAGCCGTGTCGACATCGAAGTTGCTTGGAAAGTTGTTTCCCAACATAGGAGACAGCAATTGTCTCTCCAGTCTCTCGGAATCGCACAAGCTGCTGCAATATACACACAATGCGGATAAATGATTTCCTGTATGGAAGCTGCGAAAAATAATGTCAGCGTTATCTCCCAAGACTTCCTGTAGCAACGCGCGGTTTCCAGCTAGACTGGATGTGAATTTCTCTTTATCTTCTTTCTTGTCCGTTTTAACCATCATCGCTCACCCCGCTTTCCGTATTTGGAGATAAGGCACCTATAGGTTTTTCCCAATAAGTAGTAATTATGCGCAGGTTCGTCGAAGTCGTGTCAGATTATGCGGATTCGATTTCCAACTCCACACAAAAAACACTCAAGAGCGTGTCTGCTCCCAAGTGTTCGCAACATCCCTCATTCAATTAAAAATCCATCCCAATATACTCTGCAACCGACAAAATAAAAGCGATTGCGTTACCTACAATAAAGAACCACTTGCGCACTCGTCAGCTCGTCGGCTCCGTCTCCACAACCATCCCGCTCGGGGGATATAGGCGCTGCTAATCCAGTCACAATGCGTTCGATTGCCTAGCCTTCACAACCGGTACCCAATACTCTACCTCATGATACTTCGTGTACACTTGCTTCTCCGCGCCTAGCTTTATATCTGCTCCGCCAACTTGGATAATCGGCCCCTGCACCTGCTCATAACCGGATGTCGGGAACCATTCGCCATAGATGCTGTGCCACGTCCCATGCTCCCACGGAGCCTGAATCTCAAAGACGACCCAAGTATGGGCTGGCACCGTCAATGAAGTCAAGTTAGACGGACAAGGCTGAGATGAGGCCACGCCAAACAAATATTCAAATTCATTGCCCACCTGCTCCCCAACCTGATAATCGACATGCAGAATGCCCGACGGTTGAATATCATTCAGTGCTAGCATCTGGTCGTACATCCGTTGATCCGTATCCCTCCATACTTGCAGCATGCCTGGATGATCGCCTTCTGGCACAGGCACCACATGATTGGAAACGCCAATCAGCTGAAAGGCTTCCTTCTGTTCAATCCGATATTTCATAGGATTTCGTCCCCCTATCGATAGTCGGAAGGTCATCGGCGGATACGCTTTGAGCGAACGGCTGCTTTCGCGCGATTCGGATGGCGTCATGCCGTGCATGCTCTGGAAGGCGCGTGTAAAAGCATCCGGCGATTGATAACCGTATTTAACCGCTATATCAATTACTTTCACTGAACGATCCTGAAGCTCTAATGCGGCCAGCGTAAGCCTCCTTCGGCGAATGTATTCCTGCAGCGGAATGCCAGCAAGGAACGAGAACATGCGTTTAAAGTGGTACACCGAACAATACGCTCGTCTAGCAATTTCATTCTCGTCCACTTCATATTGCAAGTTCTGCTCAATGTAGGCGAGAGCATCGTTCAACTGGTTCAGCGTATTCATGCAATGCCCCCCCCCATTAAGTTAGAATGTCTATCGGCTCTCGACCCCTGCCATTTGTTACAACTCCGTTTATTTTATTTAGCGTAAGTAATCGTAGGCTAACTCCCGTTCAAACAATCCACTTTCTTCGATAAACTGGGATACTATCTGAACATGTGCGCTTCCGACGATCAGCAAGATTCGGTCATCGCTGGAATCAACGATTCGGGCAAGATTGGAGAACAGAATCAAGTTTCGTTGGTACCACCAGATCAGCCATTCCATCCCTATGTATTGATCCCAATCCCCGATGCGTGCCATGTTGACATACATCGTATGATGCTGTTTAACTTGGAACGGCTCATTACATTCACGATACATATCTAGTATGGTTCGATAGGATACTTCGCCTTCATTCGAATAGGTATGATGCAGCCAGCCGAATATTGACTCGAACAGCTCGGGCTGATGCTTCTTTGCCCATTCGTAGACATCTCCTGACCCTTTCGTACTTGCTCCCTGCTCCATCCAATCAATACAATAGACCTTCCTATGCATTAGCTCTGAAGCAATCCGAAAGCCCACCTGGTAAATTTCATTCACTCGCAGTTCACAGGTCCCAGCTAGGTACTGCTCATACTGCCCATTAATTATCTCGCTGTTTCTCGTCTCGACCTCAAGTGCCAGCTTAGTCGGACGATATCGCTTTATTCGCTCGACTACTTCCACTATCTCTTGTTGCCGTTTGTCTGTTAAGATATCTTGCAGCTGATGGCTGAAGAGATCGTTTGACGGACCCATGTGAAATGTACCAAGTATCATAAGCTTTGGTTTCTTGAATTCATTAAACCAGACCATTGCTTCACCTCGTATGAATGTTATCACAGCTCTCATCCATAGATTATCAGGCAAGCACATTTGATGACCGACTATTCCGTTGCAATTGCTGCAGGATGGTCGTTCACGCAAAACAATTTCCTACCGATCGGACAACCATCATGATGTAGAAAGTTACTTATTATAGCTTTAATAGCCATTCACCAATATCAGACACCTTAACTACCTAACTCTATCGGTTTTACTTGAAACGTGCTTGATAGTACCGTCAACGTCTGGGTAAAACCATATTCACTGCATGCGATTCGAAACTGATCCAGCGCACTAATCGATTCAGACACGACCTTCATCAGGAAATTGTATTGACCGCTAATCTGATGCAGCTCCATAACCTCAGGGGACCGCTCGCAAAATGCAGTCAACTTGTCGCATCGATCGGTTTGAATAAGGAGGAACGCTGTAACCGCCTTGCCTAGCTTCGACTGGTCGATATCCGCTCTATAGCCTTGTATAATTCCCTTCTCTTCGAGCCTCTTCACTCGCTCCGTTACGGCTGGCGCCGTCATATTAATCGTTCGTCCGATCTCGCTGATCGAGATGCGGGCATTGTCCTGCAGCAGATTCAAGATTTTCACGTCGATCTGATCCAATTGGTTCATACTCCCTTCTTCTCTTTCGATTTTGAAGCGAACGAAACCTTTTTACTTGAGATATGAAACCAAATCAATCCGAATACCTTGGAATTCTTATGTAAGAAAGCAAGCCGGTTCTGTAGACTGTTGGTACAGGAATGACAGTACATCCATTCATGTAAGTACAGGAGGAACCTCAAATGAAAGAACCTTTGCTCCGCCCGCTTCATATCGGCAATTTGAACTTGCGCAATCGCCTAATTGTAGCTCCCATGCAGCAGTATCAAGGGACTCCTGAAGCTTATGCCAACGATTACCATGTCAATCATTATAGCAGACTCGCTCGTGACGCTGGGTTGTTAATTATAGAATCAACCGGTATTTCAGCTGATGGGAGGCTATTCCCGAACGACATTGGCATATACAGCGATGCTCATACAGAGCCTCTAAGACGAATCGTTGACGCTGTTCATGCGCAAGGAACACCAATCTTCATTCAACTGACCCACGGAGGGAGGAAATCGTGGCGCGCTGCGGTTAATCGCATGTTAGCCCCAAGCCCCCTTGCCTATGACGATCAGTATGGCGTACCCGAACAGATGAACAGTGACGATATAGAGAGAGAATTAGAAAACTATCGACGTGCTGCACGCAGGAGCATTCAAGCAGGTTTCGATGGCATTGAGGTTCATGCAGCGCATGGACATCTTGTTCACCAATTTCTATCGCCATTATCAAACGTGAGAACCGATTCATACGGCGGCACGCTTAACAATCGCGTTCGTTTTCTTAACCATGTATTGGATGCGGTCCGTTCGGAGACTGGCAGCGGCTATCCGGTCATTGTACGTTTCTCAGCCTCTGATTATGTCACAGGCGGGTTAACTCCATCCGAGATCGGCACCATCGTGTCATTACTAGATGCTCAGATCGATGCCGTGGATATTTCGTCAGGCGGCTTGCTGCCCCTCAATCCGGACGCATCGCATGATGGTTACCAAGTGCCGTACGCCTCCATCATCAAGCATTTGGTCAACATTCCCGTCATCGCGGTCGGCAATATCCACACCCGATCACAAGCAGCTTTCATCCTTAGCGAGGGATTGGCTGATTTCGTTGCGGTTGGCAGACCATTGCTTCAAGACCCCGACTTTATTCGATCAACGTTTCTGACGAAACAACCAACAACATGCGGCTGATGTGCAAAATACGGCAAAGGAGCAGAATGCCTATAAGGCACGCTGCTCCTTCCCCTTTAAACCTTCACGACCGGTACCCAGAACTCCGCCTCATGGTGCTTCGTATATTCCTGCTTCTCCACTCCAAGCTGAAGCTTGGGGCCTCCTTCCTGGAAAGTCCTTCCCTTCTCTTGATCGTAGACGGATGTCGGGAACCATTCCCCGTAGATGCTGTGCCAAGTCCCTTGCTCCCACGGGGACATGATCTCGAATACGACCCAGTATGCGCTGGTACCATTATTGAAGTGAATTGTGAAGGACAAGCTTGGGACGAGTTAGGAATGAGAACATTCGTTTGAAGCGGTAAACCGAGCAATAAGCACGCCTAGCAATTTCATTGTCATCCACTTCGTATTCAAGGTTTTGTTCAATATATTCTAGCCCATCGTTCAACTGGTTGAGCGTATTCATACTATGACCTCCTTTCATCCATAGATTATCAGGCAAGCGCATTTGATGACCGACTATTCCGTTGCAATAGCTGCAGGATGGTCGTTCACGCAAGGAATTGTAATAACGAAGAGCGAATACGTATGAAAGGATAGACTGCCAAGGGAGGAAGCGTTCGCATGGAGATCACCATTACGCAAGCAGCAGCGGAGGATGCCCCGCTGATATTAGCCCTGCAGAAGCTTGCCTATCGAAGCGAAGCCTTGTTCTACAACGACTTTAATATCGAGCCGCTTCTCCAGACACTTGAGCACCTGCTGCAGCAGTTTGACGATCATATCGTACTGAAAGCCGTCGTAGACGGCAGAATTGTAGGGTCAGTACGAGCAGTGGAACGAGATGGCACCTGCTTTATCGGAAAGCTGATGGTCGATCCCGCTTATCAGAATCAAGGCATCGGCAAACAGCTGATGAGACAGATCGAAGCGCTGTTCCCGCAAGCTCGTTATGAATTATTTACAGGCTTTAAGAGTTTTCGCAATATTGCTTTATACGAGAAATTGGGGTATCACATCTATCATGAACGTGTGATCACTTCTCATTTTAGCCTAATCTATCTAGAGAAGAAAAGTAGTTAACCAAATGCCAAGAGCAGCCGAATCGAATTCGACTGCTCTTTATTTATTCCGGTATGGATATAGAGAAAGTCCCCGTTAAGACCGCATCGCTTAAGTTCAGAATGCCGACTGTTTGAATCTGGCTGAGACTGATTCCATATTCTTGTCCGCTAATAAGCTCGATCTCGAATGGCGGCAGCCCATTGTAACGAGTTACAACGACTCGCGCTGGTCCCGTTAAGCTGTCAACGCTGACTGTGACTAATCCGGAAACGCCAGGCGGATCGACCGCTGAGTAATAACCTTGTCCGACACCTGGGTCCTGCGTAATGAATGTGAAGAATCCAAGAGACACCCTTTGTCCACCTCCTCCATGTAATAGATGAGATTGGAAGTGTTGTTGTAACGGCTCTCATTGCCCTTTTTCACCACTACTAAAGCTTCTTCCGCACTTCTGCACAACGAACAGGCTTTAAGAATACGAATAGGTAGATACCTACCTAGCATGGAATCGGGAGGAAAAGAATGATGTACTGGGGCTACCCAATCGCTTACCGGCAGTCTTTCCAGCCGCTATGGCAAACAACTTTCCAACAAGCACTCGCGCTGATTCGTGATGCTGTACAGGACGAAAGCCACGACGAGATGTTCTATGAACAATTAATTCGTCTAGCGCCAAACCAAGAGCAGCGCGCTATCATTGCCTCCATTCGGGACGACGAGCGTGGTCATAATCGGATGTTTAGAAGCATGTACAAAGAATTGACGGGTCAAGATATCGGTCCTTCGCCTGCCGCCCCGATTGAAGCGCCTGCCTCCTATGTGGATGGTCTCGTATCTGCCTTGTTCGGCGAGTTATCTGCCGTAGAGAAATACCGTTCCATATGGTCAGGTCTGCCTGCCGGCGTCTATCAGAATACGGTGCTCGGCATCATTCTTGATGAACAGAAGCATGCGTCCAAGTACAATTACTTGTTCACATTAAACAGCACTCACTAAGCCGTTTTAATCGAAAATAGGGCCCGTATCGTAAGTTTTATCCCTTACGACGGCCCTTCTCCCTACTCCTCGTCATCATGTTCCCCTCGTACAATTGCCGATGTCCCAATCACATGTCCTGCTCCATCCAGCGCCATCACCTGATAGAATGGCCCTTCGGACTGCACAGTAATTTCCGTCTCGAAGCCCGTACGAACCGCTCTGACAGTAACGATCTCTAAACAATCTAATGCGGCTCCTGCGAGAACACGCCATGCGGCCGTTTCCGTAGAGCCGTTCCATGATGCGAATACAGCTGCTATATCATCCGTAATATGTACGGCAACACTAGGCGGATCCTTCGGAAGCCCGACCCATTCATTCTTGAATGCGCGATAAGACAAGTTCTGACTTGGATATTGCACATCGTATAACAAGTTCAAAGATGGATCAGTCGTTGTATTGCCTGGATTGGCGAACTCCGATAAGTAGGGCTCCTGTCCCCATCCGATGAATTGGTTACCGTTCGGCAGCAGCTGCACATTGCCCTGACTGGGGACAAATAACGCGGGGTCATGGTAATAGGTTCGGTCCACCGTTGCCGTCATTTGTGCCAAATCAAGGGCAAGAACCAACCCATGTGCTTGGCACTCAGGCGGCGACGTGCGCGTAGCACAGCAAGCGTCATCGAACAAGCTGACCCTGTTATCGGATCGATGGCGCGCGTGATGCTGCCAGGAGAACGATGCATTCGGGCCTAACGTGAAATTGCTTCTCTTACCGCCAAGCTGCCATAGGATGTTCCCCGTCTTCTTATCGATGTTATAGATCGCCCACATATTACGCATGCTGATCAGCAGTGTATCGTTCGGTCCTTCGTCGATCGAATTGACATGGAAGCAGTCCCAAATTCCATTCGAACTTGCTGCCGACGATGCGGGAAGCATCGAATCTGCAGGGTCAACATGAGTAAGTACATCCCAGAAGAACACAAGCTGTCCCGTCTCTAGATCAATTTCCTGCACGGAGTAATTATCGAAGAAACCATTCGCCGGTCCGCCATATGGCGTCAAATCGCCTGGCACTTGCTTTAATGCGGTGAGCAAGGCGGTATTCCGCTTCGTAATGGTAAACTCATGCAGATCGGATGTATAGCCGTTCTGAGCGGATACCTTATGATTCACATGGTAGTTCTGATCGAATATCAAGTAGAACGCACCAGGCTCAGCATCGCCATCCGGCAAATTCGGATTAGCCGATTGCGTGCCCGATATGGTCCCTTCCCACATCGTAAGTACGGGCTTGCCTTTATATAACTGAACTCGAAAGTCTGCATTCTGAACGAATCGATTCGGCAGCGGCCTGAACCAGACCGGATTTCCTGCCTGATCCATAATAAGTGAACCTGTCTGTCCAATCATCTCTGCTCCGAAGAAGGTGTAAGGTGAGACGAATAGAAACCCTGGTGCCGTTCCAGACTTCTTCACCTTGATCATCACTTGCATCGGATGCAAGTTCGGAGCTGAGACGAAGCTCCATGCGCCATTCACCGTGATCGTCATTATCGCATGTCCTCCCTATCGCCCGATACATCGATCTTTAACCTATGTGTATCGCATGCCAGGTGGATTCATGACACACAAAAAGCCGCGGGTAAGCGCGGCTTTCACTCTTTTGCTTCTTCTTATCATTATTATTCGAAAATCGCTACAGGCCGCGCCCAGCCGCCGCTTGCCTTCTCCACTTTGACCGGGAAGCAGCTGATCTTGAACCCGAATGGCTGAGGCAGCTGATCGAGATTCGCCAGCTTCTCGATCTGACAGTACTCACGGTCCTTGCCGACGTAGTGGGCAGCCCACAGCACGCCTTCTTTCGGTTCTTTCTTGAATGCATCCGCTTGCAGGTTGAGCGGAATATCCCATCCCCAGCCATCGGTTCCGACCACTTTGATTCCCTGATCGAGCAGCCACAACGTGGCTTCAGCGGAAACGCCTGCATGCAAGAACGCATAATGCTCATGATACAGCCGCTTGTCTGCATCGCTGCGGATCAGGACGATATCGAACGGCTTCAACGTATAACCGATCCGGTTCAGTTCACCGATAAGGTCTTCCGTCGTAATCTCGTAACCTGGCGGTTTCGAGCTGAAATCAAGGACAACGCCATCTGAATAAAACCATTCCAACGGCAGCTCGTCGATCGTTCTTGCCGGCTTTCCTTCCGATGTCGGCCAATAATGCCATGGCGCATCGACATGAGTCCCGGCATGCGTGTTTAAGGTGACAGTCTCCGTCGCCCATGCTTTGCTTTCCGGGAAGTCTGCTGGATTCAAGCCGAGAATTGCGGCAGCCTGCTTAGCGCCATCTTCATGACTCGCATATTCAATCCGTGCTGGCAGCGGCTCACGAATGCTCGGACTAATCGGTACACTCAAATCTATTAATTTCATACTCATCTGCTCTCCCTTACTTGCACGAATAATGAATTCGAAGCGACATAATTGCCTATGACCGCATCTATTCTATTATTGTTCCACATGAGGACGCAACAGTTATTTCCAACATCTCTAGATAAAGATCAAATGAACGACAAGATGCGCCATCGTTCGCCGATCCGTTGCGCTACACTGGAATTGTTTATCGGCTAGTCCATTTGGGGGAGGTTATGATGTTGAAGCAGTACGATGTGATTATGATCGGAAGCGGCCACAACGCCCTTGTAGCAGCTGCTTATTTGACCCGTGCTGGAAGAAGCGTACTGCTGCTGGAGCGCAATGATCGGCCAGGCGGGTTTCTGCGAACGGAGGAGTTGACGCTGCCCGGATTCAAACATGACGTCTACGCGGCTGCGCATCCATTGTTCTTGACAGGTCCAGCGTACGCTGACTTCAAGGAGGCGCTCGAGGCTCGAGGACTTCGCTACATAAACACTGATTTGCCAACAGGCGTATCTATGGAGTCTGGTGAGACGGCCGTATTTCCGCGCTCAGGCGAAGCGCTGGCAGCAGAAACGGAACGATTGGCACCTGGTGATGGCGCCGCATTAGGCAGAATCTTCGAAGCTTTCGCTCCGTATGCAGGCGATGTATTCGAGCTGTTCAATCTCGATCTGACCAGCAAGCGCGCATCCTTGATTATCGACAAACTGCTGCATAAGAATAATCCTAACGGTCACGGCGCATCTGGCCATCAAGCTTCTCTCTCCGCCTTCTCAGCTTACCTATTCTCCACAGCCCGCCAAGCGGTCAATGAGTTGAAATCCCCAGTAACCAGGGCGATGCTTGCATCATGGGTCACCCATCTTGGCCGTACGCCGGATGAAGTCGGCAGCGGCGTTTGGGTTCCGCTTACAGCTATGGCGTTAATGGGCGGCGGTATGCCCATTCCAGAAGGCGGTGCAGAGAAGCTGGCATCTTCACTTGCGCAGCTCGTCATCGATCAAGGCGGCACGATCATTACAGGTACGCAAGCCGAGCGGATCGTCGTTAAGAATGGCAAGGCGGTGGCTGTTCGTACTGCTGAAGGTGAAGAATATCATGCAAGACATGCTGTTGTTGCTTCGACCGGCCCTGACCAGCTCTATCTGAAGCTGCTTGCCGATGAGCCGACCCCTGCCGAGATTGCGACACAAGCGAAACAATTCCGTTATGGCAGGGGCTGTGTACAAATCCATCTTGCGCTGAGCGAACCGCCTCAATGGCCGGATGCCCGCTTCAATCAAGTCGGACAGCCGCATCTGACGGACAGTCTGGATGGCTTCACGCAAGCGATCGCGCAAGGGATGGCCGATCTGCTGCCAGCGAAACCAACGTTTACGGTCGACTGTTCGACGAATCTGGACCCGACTCGGGCGCCTGCTGGCAAAGCCATCATGCGTCTGCAAGTACTCGAAGTACCTTGCCGACCGCGTGGAGATGCTGCTGGTTTGATTGAGGTTGGCGATGGATCGTGGACGCCGGAGCTTACCGAACGATTCGCGGAACGAGTCATCAATGTCGTTGCCAAGCATATCCCGAACATTCCAAGCGCGATCATTGGGAAGTATGTCGTCACCCCTGACACGATCGCCCGTTATAATTTGAACGCCGGCCCAGGGGATCCGTATGGCGGCGCGCATGATCTCGCGCAAAGCTATCTGTTCCGCCCCCTCCCTGCACAACCAAGCCATCAGACATCGATTCCGAATCTGTACTTGCTTGGTGCGGCGACTTGGCCTGGACATGGCATTAATGGAGGATCGGGCTATATTGTAGCGCAGAAGCTGCTGGCGGGAGATAAATTCGTTTGATCAAACCGATGTTTCTGAAACACAAAGAGGAGCGGCGCGCTTAGGCAGCCTGCTCCTCTTCTATTGATACAGCTCGAAGCCGTCCGTGTTCAGTATTTGAATCTCAAATTTCGGCACGATCGTCATATTCGGATAGTCTTTACGCCAGTCCAGCGTCTTCCACAGCTTAGGATGATACGCCTTAATATGCTTGCCGACTCCGAGCACATCACAGTTTGCTTCTTGTGCCGTATGGATCATTTCTGCAGCTAGCTGTTCGAATCGCTTGCTTAGCAGCTTCTCCATTTTCACCGCATAATTCGGCTTCATTGTATCGATGTTATCCCCGATATCAAACACGTTGATTTTCAGCTTCACGCCAACTGTCACCTTCGGCAATCGACCGGAGCCCTGCTGCGTGCGCTCGCTTCTAATAACATCTTTGACCGAGAATCCGTAAGTGATATTGCGAATGCCGCTTTCACTGTCTTGAATGCTTCCTGTAATTCGCTGCCTGCCCTGATCATTCCCAAGCACGAACATCAGCATCCGCAGTTGTTCGGTCGTTAATTGTTTGCCAGTGTATTTGCCAGAATGGAACAACATAGCGCCTTCGATCTGAAACTTCATTTCTTTATAACGAACCAGTGGAAGCGGATAATCCTCAAGCGGTTCATCAGCCGATGCGATAAACTCCAGCATGGATACATTTCTGATTACGCCATTGGATTGCAAGCTTTTAATAAAGTTGTTGAGCTTCTCGATCGGTGCTTTCCGATTGCTTGTCTTATATTTAGTAAGCTCATCCATATCGCCAGCAAACACGATGACAGGCGTATTGATCGATGTATAAGGCGCGTGCAGCAAAAATTTGAGCTCTTCAACCGGCTTATCGGATACGAACGATTTGCTCATGAGGAAAGCACGCGTGCTCACTGCCAAGAATGGACCTTGATCCATGTACTCCGTCTTCCCTACTGCTTCAATGACACTTGGTCCCATTAATGTTGTTCGCTCTGCAATCGGCTCCCCTTCTCCCTTTCCTGCCGACTTGAGCGATGTCACAATGAGATCAACGGTGATGTTCTTCGTCTTCTCGTCGCGGTCAATCCCAATGACATCGATCATCTGAAGGTCACGAAGAGGCAGCCTGTCCCAGCAGCCCGTCAGCAGCAGCAATGAGGTGATGCCGAGTGCCGCACGCTTCATTTGGCAAACCCGCCTTTACCCCGCACCAACGAACAACATAACAATAGTACCGGTGCGATGACAACGATAATGCCTGTTGCATAGTTATGAAATACCGTGAATCGAATGACACGTTCCCGATTCTCTCCCCACAATCCTGCAACGAAGCACACCCCAGCCAACAGCCAGACAAGCATCGAATGTTTGTGAATTTCCTTGCGCGAAACAAAAGCGAGATATCTTGCAGATAGAAACAGATAGACATAAACGGTAACAGTGACGACAGCAAGCCAAATCGTCATAAACAGAATATCCAAGCTCTGAACAACCGGCCAATTGAACTGCCGAAGGATGTACATCATCGGTTCTGCTATTGCGTTCAATTGACTCTCACTGAATTTATACATCACGATCAGCGATACGATGACATAAAACAAAGTCGTCACGCCATTGGCGACCGTCATGGCGATTACGATATCCCTTCGCTTCCGATACTTGACATAAGGAAACACATATAACAGCAGTTCATAACCTGCGAACAGCCATAATGATGGAAGCGAATCTCTCACGATTGCGCCGATACCATGGTTGCCGATCGGGAGAAGATGTCGATAATCCCCTTTGCCTGAACCGCTAATCAGGACAATAGCAGCAGATACAAGGAACATGAACATGATGGATTGCGTGACAACAGCAATGGAACGAAGCTGCGATGAAGCAATATAGGCAGCAATCGCAAACGATAAGCCGAGAATGACATACCATGGAGTCGTCAGCAGCATCCATCGTTCGATCACGTCTGTATAAGATACAACGACCACTAAGCAAGATTCCGCACAGTACGCGGCAAACATTAAATTGAGCACAGCTCCAATCGGTTTTCCAAGCAAAGTGGACATGTACTGCGGGAGCGATTGGTCGGCGAATCGCTTTCCTAACCAGTAGATGACCATGATTACCGTTTGCGCGATAAGTCCCCCTACAATGACGGACATCCAAGCATCATGGCCGGCATGGCGGGATTCGTGAAACGGAATCGACAACACATGAACGCCGACTTGTGTTAGAAAGACGAGGCAAACCAGCTGTTGTGTGGATATCTGCTTCAGATGGATCATTTCTCCCAGCCCCTTGGGTTTCGAATTCTAACTTTATTGCGCGTTAGGCTCTCCTTCGCCCGAGTCTTCAATCGCCATAGCGGCGCTCGCAATAACGTATCACGCATAGATCCGGCATTTAAACCGGTGTAGAAATACGGCACACCCATCATATGCATACGTGAAAGATGAGCGAGCAGGAACAGATAAGCAAACTCTAGTCCGAGCAATCCCAGGACAGCCGACATGAAGATGAACGGATACGGCAGCAGCCTCGCTGCACTGCTCATCTCATACGACGGAATGATGAACGATGCTAAGCCCGTGAAAGCAACAACGACGACCATCGTGTTGGATACCAAATTCGACTGCACGACAACCGTACCGATGACAATACCGCCAACGACGCCGATCGTTTGACCAATCGGACTCGGCAGCCGTATGGTAGCTTCCCTTAATATCTCAAGAATCAGCAGCATCAATATCGCTTCCAGCACTGCAGGAAGTGCGATGAATTGCATAGAGCTTTGCAGCGTAAGCGCTATGCTGAAGGGCAGAATGCGCGGGTCGAAAGTGACCATCGCAACATAAGCGCCTGGAAGACTGATTGCGATCATAAAACAGAAGATGCGGAGAACCCGAAAGGTGCTGCCAAGCAGCCAGTTGATCTGATAATCATCAGGGCTCTGGAAGAATGCCCAGAACGAAACGGGAAGAATAAGGCTGTCCGGTGATCCATTCGTTAGAATCGCAATCTTCCCATCCATCAAATAGGACCTTACCCGATCCGGCCGCTCGGTGACGAGCATCTGCGGAAACAACGAGAACGACTTCTCCTCCACTAGCTCTTGAATAAACCCAGGCGCTTCGACATAATCGATATCGATACTCCCGATCCGGCGATCCAGCTCCTGCAGAATATGCTCGTTCGCGATCGACTTCAAATAAAGGACAGCAACCTTCGTATTCGAGATGCGGCCGAGATTGTAATATTTCACGACAAGATCAGGAGAAGCCAACAGCTTCCGCATCAGATTAAGGTTCGTATCCAAATTCTCGATTAGTGCTTCGTTCGAACCGCGCAAAACCCGTTCATTAACAGGAATATTAATAGAACGTTCCTTACTAAGTGCTGTACCTAGTATGTAGAGCGTTGATTCCCCTTCGATCTGGATGAGCGTTTTCCCTTCAATTAATGCCGTTAATGCTTCAGACAGCAGTACCGTTTCGCTTGACTGAAGAACGGAAACCGCCTCTCGAATCGCTGCATTCGTATGGACGAATAAAGGCTTTATAATATGTTCTTGTACAATTGCATAATCAATCATCGTATCAAGGTAAAACAGTCGATACTGACGACTGCCAACTGTTAAATCTGTCGTCTGGAAGTCCGAACTGTTAGACAGCAGCTCCTGCAACGTTCGCGTGTTGTTTGCAATAAGGCTCTCCGATCGCAAATAAACTCACTCCCTTTCTTGGAAGAATAAGTATCCTTATTGTTCCCAAGACAAGGCTTAGTATCCGATTATGCGATCAAAATGTTACGTAAAACAAAACAGGTTGCTGATATCGAATCAGCAACCTGTTTTGTTTCATTTACTTTACAAACTGCTGCAGCAGCTGGTTGAGCTTGTCGCGTTCGCAATAGAAGGATCCGTGCCCGCTGTAATGGAACGGCACCAGCTGCGAATTGCGGATTTTGCGATGCATCTCTTCCGCTTGGCTGAACGGAATAACCTTATCATGCGTGCCATGTACGATGAGCGTCGGCACGTTAATTCTACCCAGATCCGCTTCAAGATTGAATTCACTCAGCATTTTGATGATCGCAGCAGTAGACCAACCGGCTGCTTGCATCCCCGTCTGGAAGAACCAATCCGCGAACGGCGGCGATATATATTGGAAGAAGAACATATCGGTAATGTCTCGCATCATTTTCGGACGGTCATTGAGTGACTCGTTCAGCAGCTGCGCAGCCGTTTGCTTCGTAAACCCCGTCGGGACGGCGGCGTCGATCAGAATGAGATGAGATAATCCATAATTGTTGTAACGTGATGCGTACTTCACAGCGATCGCACCGCCAGTAGAGTGCCCGGCGAGCGCAAAATGGTTAAGTTTCAACGCCTCGACAACCATGCGGATATCATCCGCAAGACGCTCCAGGTTGTAGCCGTGATAAGGTTTATCGGAATCACCGAATCCGCGCCAATCGATGCCGATCACGCGATATCCTTTGCCAGGCAGCACGTTGAATTGGTATTCGAATTGCTTGTGACTAAGCGGCCAGCCGTGCAGGAACACAATCGTTTTACTGCCGCCAGGATTCAAATCCTCAACAAACAGCTTCACGCCCGGTTCGACATTAACATAATATCCCATACGAATTCCCCCGTTCACTCATCCAGCATTCCTAGTCATGATACTCACCTAGATGCCAGTGGGTGACTGCCTACGCAGAATTACGCTTCGGAGGACAAATATAAACTCCAATTTAGTTAACAATGCTTGCTGAGATGCGCCCTTTCACCCATTTTGCAAACACAAATCGTACAGTCGGGCCCACGATCAACAGCTGCAGCGAAAGTGCGAAGAAGAAATTGTAGAAGTACAGGGTGAAATAGGTGCGGAAGAACGATTCGCCATGAAGTCCATTCGTTAGCAAACCATACAGTGACATTAGCGTAACCATTCCAAATACCATGCAGAATGCAAGCGATACAAAGACATACAGCTTCTTCGACTTATCATACGGGAGCGAAAATGCGACTTTCTTTGCAACTGGTCCAACAACGAACGCTTCCAATACGAATGCAACGGCGAAGCACAATAGAAACTGAAGAAACAGTTCTACACCGGACATCGAGTCAAGCGCATCGTGCCGAACCAGATTATACGTCATCATGAAAATAACCATTCCTAAACACATCATCATTCCGAAAACCGCTTCTTCTTTCTTTGTTGTAGGCAACATCATCATCCTCTCTTATTTACCTTTGTAATTATAGAGATCAGAAATCGCGCGCATAAGTGAACAAGTTGTGAATTTTCACGTATAGCGAATGAGATCCGCTGGCAGCGAGAGAACGCGTGCAGATTCCGCACGCAAGCGTCACGACTCGTATTTTCCAGACGATTGGCGGTGCATTCGGTTCTTCCGTGCTGGCAACGGTTATAGCAAGTCGAATGTCTGCACATAACACGCCAATTGCTAATGCCTATCAGAGTGCCTTCTGGTGGTCCATTGGCTTAGCCGTTGTTGCTATTATTCCGACATTAATGTTGGCTAAACCGAAGAAGATTGAAGTTTAATAAGCGATTGTTGTGCTTAATGATCAACTATGTTAAGAAGCGCCTTGCCGATCATTCCGGTCTTACGCCTGTATCATCGGTTATGGCGCTTTTTTCCTTGAACAAGAATGGATAAACAGAGTAGAGACACTTCATTTTATTAGTTTACATAATATATATTAAGTTAACTTTATTGCGCCCCACACTCCCTAAACCCGATTTAAATACGCCAATAACAATTTTTTTAGCGATTTAGGAAGGTTTTATGTCCTCTGCCGTCGAAAATGTATACCTTCTGAACTGCATTAAATCCACATTTAATGCGGTTAGTGTTTAAATCGATAATTTATTCACGTCACGAATCATATAGCGACTCGTTTGACGCGTTTTTCGACCCTTTTGTCCCAATATGAGGAAATACGTCGCAGCAGGATTCTACATAAAGGAAGGTATGACGGCATGAGTACACTGGACAACCATGAAGAGCAATTAGACATGTATTTAATCTGGCTCAAGGACCGCGGATACTCGCAAGATACGCAGCATGGCTACATGCACGATGTTCGCGCCTTTCTCCGCAGTCATCCCGATAAGCCGATCAACCTGCTTCGCAAAATCGATGTGATGAGCCATCTGACCAAAGTTCGGATGAACGGCGCTGGAGATCGCGCGCGTAACCGGTCGCTATCCGCCATTCGGCTGTTCTTCAAAGTCATGATCGAATTCGAGCAGTTGGAGACGAATCCCGCAATGGACGTTCCGAAGTCGAAGGTGGAGAAGAATAAAGTGCCTGCCTATATGGAACCGGAGGACTTGGGGAAGTTGCTGGAGGTTGTCGATAGCCGCTACCGATTAAGAGATATTGCGATCCTATCGCTGATGGCCTACTGCGGGCTTAGAGTCGGTGAAATTCATCGATTGAATCTGAACGATTTTCAAGTGCAAGCAGGACAATTAGCAATTCTGGGCAAAGGCAGGAAGTGGCGCTACATCCCCCTCCCTGCTTCACTGATTACCTTATTGAATGATTGTCTCTCCGAACGGATTGAACCGCGCCGCAATCAAGAGAATGCCTTCTTCGTATCGCGTCTTGGCAGACGAATGTCCAAGCGTGCCATACAGGATGTATGCGAGAAGTCACTTGACTCCTTCCGGGAACAGCATCCCGATTACCAGGACATGCCGCTCTCTTCCCATAAGCTGCGACACTCCTTCGCGACGAATCTGCTCGCAACCGGCCGAGTGGATTTACGAACCTTGCAGGAACTGCTCGGGCATGAAGATATATCGACGACCCAGATTTATACCCACGTATCCGATCATGCGAAGAAAGAAGCGATGACATCGATTCAGCCGCTGCTTCCGAGTTATTAAGTGAAGGTCTCTTCTATCTGAGAAATGGAAATGGGCATTATTGTAAGGTTGAAATATAGTTAACTTAATATATATTATGTAAACTAGATCATATCAACAAAGCCGACCCATAAGGTCGGCTTTGTTGAGTCTCTATGTGATCTTCCGTTAGGAAGTTATCTTTATGAAAGTGTCTTCAGCGATTCTGGCGTGAAAGGAATCAACTCATCTGTGCGACCGCTGGAGATTTTGGCCACCCAAGCAGGATCAACCAATAATGCTCGCCCGATCGCGATAAGATCGAACTCCCCTTTCGCAAACCGCGGAACCAATCCTTCAATGCCTGCCGCATTGGCCCCTTTCCCCTCTGCGAATAGTGTCGTTACGTCTCCATCTAACCCAATCGAACCAACCGTTATCGTCGGTTTGCCTGTAAGCTGTTTCACCCATCCCGCAAGATTCAAATCCGAACCTTCAAATTCAGGCTGCCAGAATCGACGTGTCGAGCAATGGAAAATATCGACGCCCGCTTCCACCATTGGTTGGAGGAACAACTGCAGTTCATCCGGCGTTGACACTAACTTCGCTGTGTAATCGACGCCCTTCCACTGCGAAATACGCAGCACGATTGGGAAATCCGGGCCAACTTCACGGCGGCATGCCTTGATAACTTCTTGTGCGAATCGAGTACGTGCAACCAAGCTGCCTCCGTAACGATCGGTACGTTGATTGGTTTGTTCCCAGAAGAATTGATCAATTAGATAACCGTGTGCACCGTGAAGTTCGATGCCATCAAATCCAATGCGCTTGGCATCCGCTGCGGCTTGCGCGAATGCTGCAATGATCGCTTCGATCTCGGATTCCGAGTAATCATTAACGTTTCCCCGCGCTCCCATATGCCAGATTTGCGGAATGATTTTACCGCCGGCAGCATGAACTTCAGCCACTACGTTGGCCCAGCCGTTTAATGCCTCTTCGCCATAGAAGAAAGGGACATTCTTCTGATTCGAGGAATCCGCATGCTGGATTACGGTACCTTCTGTAATTATCAAGCCAACGTTATTCTCAGCTCTGCGGCGATAATAAGCAGCAACATCTGCTCCAGGAACACCATTCGGCGACATGTTACGGGTCATCGGCGCCATAACTGTTCGGTTCTTCAGCGTAAGATTGCCCAAAGTGAACGAAGTAAATAACGGCTGTAAGGATGTAGTCGTTGTCATCGTAATCCTCCCTTAATCGAACAAGTTATTGGGTATTATTTAATCAGAAACCAAAACGATATTGTGCCGGAATCGAAGCTTCTTTATTCAATCGAGCAGCTGCTTCCAACGTCCAGTATGGGTTTCTAAGCAGGCCTCTGCCTACTGCCACCAGATCTGCATCGTCATTGCCAATAACCGCGTTCGCCAGAATCGGATCATCCAATCTTCCGACTGCGATAACCGGAATATCGAGTGCTTGCTTGATTGCACGCGCTAATGGCACCTGGTATCCAGCATGCGTTCCCGGTCTGCCGAATGCTGCGATTTGTCCTTCGCCGCCGGACGACACATGAATCATGTCTACTCCTGCTTGCTTGTATTCCTTAGCTATCTTAATGCTCGCTTCAATGTCATATCCACCTTCTACGTACTCTTTGGCGGAAATGCGCATGACGAGAGGCATGTTCTCAGGCATTACCGACTTGGCAGCTAAAATAACTTCACGGCCGAATCGCGTCAGGTCTTGACCGTATTCGTCTTCTCGTTTATTCGTGAGTGGAGAATGGAATTGGTGAATCAAATAGCCGTGCGCACCATGAAGCTCGATCGTATCGACTCCAGCTTTCACTGCACGAGCAGTCGCTGCCCGGAATTTCTCCACCATCTCTTGTATTTCTTCTGTCGTTAGAGCACGAGGCACTTTGGATTTCTCATCAAATGCTATTGCTGAAGGTGCGACAGGCACTGCGGCATCCTCTGCTTTGCGGCCGGCATGCGCGATTTGAATGCCGACTTTGGCGCCATAGTCGTGGCAAGCATCAACGATTCGTTTCAGCGCTGGAATCTGCTCGTCAAACCATAAGCCTAAATCAAAATCACTAATACGACCGTCCGGCTCCACATCCGTCATTTCTATTATGATCAAACCAGCTCCGCCAATAGCACGGCTAACATAGTGCATATAATGCCAATCGGTGGCGATCCCGTCCTTCTTCTCAACCGAATATTGACACATAGGCGGCATGACAACGCGATTCTTCAATTCCAAATCCTTAATCTTATAAGTACTGAACAGATCCTCCATCGGTTATGCATCTCTCCAATCCTATATCTCTATATATGCATGCGCAAGCATATATATGAACGAATCATTTAGAAGCATGCGCATGCATCTAAATTATCGTAATCTTTGTGTGATGTCAAGTCCCTTTCAATAAGAGTTGTTCGATCGATCAGAACAACCTGTGAACAAGACTCGCGAATTCAGCTTGAAGGCCTTCCCTTTGCAGCTCCGATTGAAGAACTTGATTAAAGGTCTTCAGCGCACGCTGAAATTTGTCTTCGCCAATCTCCGTAATTTGGGTGTAGATCCCTCTGCGATCATTCTCGCACATATGTCTATGCAATGCGCCGCAATCATTGGCCTCCATTCGCACCACAAGTCTGGAGGTTGCACTTTGGCTTAAGCCTATCATCTCCTGCAAGGACTGCAGCCGCAATTTCTTTTCTTCCGACTGAGAGATGAAATACAACACGCTGAACTCCTTCAAGGACAGGCCGTATTCCTGTTGAAGCGCCTGCTCCAATTTATCCGTGATGCTGGAATATAGCTGAGATAAAGATAACCATACTGTTATAGGTTCATTGTTATTGTCCATTGCTGTCACGCCCAATCTATACCGAGTATTATCCTATCGTTTATCCCATTGTATCAATCAGGAGTTGAACGGTCAAAACCATATTCATAACAAAAAAAAAGAATGCCACACGTCATGCGGCATTCAGCGTTTAACTTATGGCTGGCCCAGCAGTTGACGAATCGCCTCATCCAGCGGTGTCGTCGGATGACCGAGCACACGCTCGAAATCACTGTTCTCTACCTCTAACTCGCCTTCGCCAATCTGCGTTTGCAGCGAGGCTAGGAACCCGCTCACTGCTTCCGGCAGTCCTGCTTGCTGCAAAATCTGGCTATAGGCTGCTCCATCGGCATACTGAACCTGTACCTCGCGATTCGTCGCTTCTGCGAAGATCTTCGAGAGTTCCGCTTGCGTAAGCAGCTTGCCGGACAATTCATAGAGCGTACGGTCATGGCCTTCCCCTGCTAGTACGCGAGCCGCTGCTTCAGCGAAGTCGCGGCGAGTCGCCCAGCCGATCTTCCCTTCACCTGAAGCGATGATCCAAGGTGCGCCGCTCTGTACCGCTTGGAACGTGCTCAGCTCATTCTCGAGATACCAGTTGTTCCGAAGGATCGAATATGGAATGCCTGATGCGATAATCGCTTCTTCCGTTGCGCGATGGTCGGCTGCCAAGCTGAGCTTGCTCGTCGATGCTTTCGGTGCGCTCGTGTAAACGATGAAGCTTACTTTCTTCTCTCTCGCAGCTTCGATGACAGCCTTATGCTGCTGCACACGATTCGCCATGTCATCGGTCGAAATCAAGAGCACGCGATCGATGCCTTCGAATGCGGTGAGCAAAGAATCGGTATCATTAAAGTTCGCTGTGCGAACGTCCACGCCAAGCGCTTGAAGATGCTCCGCCTTCTTCGGATCACGTACGCTAACTGCAATACGATCTGCGGGCACTAACTTCAGCAATTGCTCGACGACAAGTGAACCAAGTTGGCCGGTACCGCCGGTTACAAGCAGTTTCATTGTTATCCCTCACCTTACCATAATTTTAGAATTGAATCGAAAATGTAGTTCCGCTGCCATGCTCGATCGTGTCGAACAAAACGCGAGGCGTTCCTGTCGGAGAGCCGCTTCCCAATGCGATGAGCAGTGGGACAAAATGCTCCGCTCTCGGAACTGCACGTGCCGCGTGCGGCGCTAGTTCTGCATACTTGCTTAATGCTTCTATGTCTCGCGCCAAAGCTTTGTCACGAACCCAGTCTCTGAATGCGATAACCCACTCGCGCGGCGGTGCGTCCTTATTGCGATCAAACTCATTAAAGTTGTGGCTGATGAAGCCGCTGCCGATCACGAGTATCCCCTCCCGCTCCAGCCCTTGCAAGGCTTCGCCGATGGCGATCTGCTGTCTTGCCGGCAGGAACGGATTGACCGATACGGGGACGATCGGAATATCCGCTTCGGGATAAGCATGCATCATGATCGGGAATACGCCATGATCAAGGCCGCGATAACGAGTTTGAACCGGAATATGGCGCTGCTTGAGACGCTCTTCGACGATAGAGGCGACGATCTTGGAGCCTCGTGCGGGATATTGAACCTGATAGAATGACGCAGGGAATCCATAATAATCGTAGACCATGTCGTGAACATCATCGGTTGCAGCAATGGTCGTGATCTCATTTTCAAAATGCGCAGAGAAAATAACGATCGCCTTCGGACGATGCTGTTGACCGAATTGCTTGAGGAACCGAGTAAAGTCCGACTGCTCGAATATCGTAAACGGTGAACCGTGCGCGAGAAATACAGGCGATAGCATCGCTTACCTTGCCTCCCTATTAGAAACGACCAATTGCAATGAATACGAACAGAGCGAGCATAATAATATTGATTACAATGCCTTGCTTCTCGCCGCGTCTTGCGTGGAACGCTGCTGCCAGAACCATAATAATACCAAGGCCTACAGCCGACAACGGTGTCAGTACCGGCGCGATATCTAGTGCCCACGGCAGAACGAGACCAATACCGCCGAGCAGTTCAGCTATACCGATGAAGTTGACGAATCCTTTGGAATACTCCTTCACCCATGGCAGCGATGATCTCGCTTTCTCGTAGTTCAACGATTTCATCATACCCGCCATAATAAACGCTAATGCCATTAGACCTTGCGCAATCCATAATGCAATATTCATCTTACTGTGCACGCCCCTTAAGTTGTGGTGTTGTATTCTTTCATTCCCTAGCGCTATAATAAGCTCTAGGCTCAAACGTCGGAAGTAGGCACTTCAAATAAACATAGTATCCATTTGGAAACCTTAGATAGAACGCGGGATTATGGAGGTAATAAGCACAGATGAAAGATCAAGAGAATTGTTCGATTGAGACGTCATTAGAGATTCTCGTCGGCAAGTGGAAACCTGTTATTTTGTATCAATTATTCACGAATGGTACGCTGCGGTTTAGCGAACTGCAGAAAGCGATCCCTGGCATTACGAAGAAAATGCTGACGGCGCAGTTGCGCGAGCTGGAGTATCACGATATCGTGCATCGCAAAGTATATCTGCAAATCCCCCCCAAGGTCGAATATTCGATTACCGAATACGGTCAGGGCATTACGCCCCTTGTTCAATCGATCAGTGAATGGGGTCAGGCACATGTGAAGCATCTCGCCGAGATTTACGGCGATGACCGAGTGCCGAGGCAAGCAGCAGAGCAAGTTGAATAACAAGAAGCGCGATCGTAAGAAGCTGCCGTGTTCGGCATTTTTCTTGCGATCGCGCTTTTTATTATTAAGAGGGTTTGTGAATAACTAGCAACAATTTCTGCTTGGCTGTCGTCATACCTCTAAGAAGGAGGCGGTCGTTTGATCAGGATCATATGCTCATTCATGGTGATATTGCTCGTCCTATCAGGGTGCTCATCGCAATCACGATCGGAATCAGAATCGAAATCAACGATCGATAATAATGCCGCCCCGAAGGAAACGATACCGCAAGAACCCAATAAACAAGAAACCGTTAAACCAGACACGGTCAAGTTCATCTTGCCGGCAACGATGCCGGAAGACTTCAACTTCAAAATCAGCTATGGCTATGGCGAAGTACAGAAGAATGTCATTGATACTTACACGGGCCAGGTAACCAAAGACCTCATCGCGAAAGGAACGGCAACAGCAGACTTCTCTTTCACTTCCGAGGAGCTAAGCAGCATCTACGATAAAATGAAGGGCATCAACTTCGCGCAGGAGAAACAATCAACAGCCGATATTGTCTGCGAACGTACACCGAGCAACGCCGATACATGGCAAGTAACTGCCAATAGCGAGACGGCAACTCTATCGTGGACCGATAAAACGTGCACCTTGACCAAGAATGAGGAGCAATTGCTCGAACTAAGACAATACATTCAACACATCGTCGCGCTTAAGGACTCTTATCAGGCTTTGCCAGAAGCTGAAGGCGGTTATGACTGAATATCGTTTCGATGCGTAAAAGAAAGCTGCCGGCGCTCCCGGCAGCTTTCTTTCTATTCCTTCTATTGTTTCATCCGGCGATACGCCTTCTCATGAAATCGCGTAATGCTCTTGAACAGCTGTTTGCCGTCATCGGGCAGCTTATCGAATGAATCGAAACTGTATGCCATTGCCCGGTACGGCTCAGGCACCCATATGTAATGATGAACATAATCGGTCAGCTCGAAGCCGTTCGACTGCCAGAATCGAATCCGCTGTTCATTCTCTTCCGTCGGCTCCGATTCTACCTCGACAATCAGACCTCGACAGCCATGCTGCCGTAAAGCCCATTGCTTGATCTGATCCAGAAGCAGCCGCCCCATTCCGGTGCCGCGAGCATTCGCGCGGACAGCAATATAGTCTACGATTAGCGCATTGACTTGCGTATCGATTCCTGTTAGCGCCATTCCGACCATCTCAGCCCCCTGCGTCAGCGTGTGCAGCTGACACATTTTTTTCCCGAACATGCCTTGGATAATGGTTCGGCTCTTCTTCCCATCCAGCGGGAAGGCTTCTTCATAGATGTGTTCTGCTGCCTGCCAGCGTTCTACGTTCCACTCATCCGTAACATGGTAAGTCCAATCGTGCATGTCCTTCCCCGCTCTCACGTTGTTCTAACTTCTACACTCATTGTAACCGAGCAGCGGAGTATAATCACAATTATTAACTAACAGGTGAACACATTGATCCGATTGCCGTCCGGATCGTACACATGATAGGCTCTGCCCTCGATGTCTGAAACCTTCGCCCCCGCAGTCTGCCAGCGCTTATAGGATTGCTCGAACCGATGCGGCTCTACATAGAAGTACATCCTTGTCGCTGGCAGCACATGCCGTTCGATTCGGTCTTCAACGTTCTGTTCTTCCAGCCATACGGCAGGCTCCCGCACCCCATTGAATCTCCACAGCCCCATCATTAAATCAGCACCCTGCTTAGAACGTCGGGCGTTCCGGCGCATTCCTAGATGCTTGGCATACCATTCCCTTGCCTGCTTCACATTCGATACGGTAATCACCGGAACCGTGAACCCCACGGTGCCCGCCGTCGAGCCATCTAACGATTCATCCTTCATAACCGTAAGGCATGTACCGAACGGATCGAACAGATCAAATCGCTCAACCCCGCTTAATCCTGTCACGATGGGAGTCGTCCGAACGCCTTGCTGGATAAGAAAGTGTCTGGTCGCCTGCAAATTGCCCGTTTTCAATACAAATCGCGCCCCGTCCTTCTTGCCCCAATCAACGCCGAAGTGACCGCTCTCTTGCGGACTGCTTACGATGCCGATCGCTCCTTTGCCATGACGGAACTCCAGCAATGTACCTTGCAGCGTCTCATGAATCGGGCTAATGCGAGAATGACGCTGTATATCCATCCTTAGAAACTTACAGTACCAATCAACCGCTTCTTGATGAAGCTCTTGCGGTACAGCGATGTGGCACTCATCGAATTCAAATAACAATGGCTTCGGCTTCGGGGGCGCCGGCTCGACCTCAACGCCTTGTACGTGAAACGAGCGGACCGTAACCTTCGAACGAAAGGCTGGGCCTATGGCCGCTTGCCCTGAAACACGTCCGAACTTACCCTCGATATGCAGTCGCTCTTCTCCGTTCACGATCAGCTTCATATAGGAAGGCTCTACGATCCAGACGAATGATACCCATTCGCCGACGGGCACACGTCCAGCGCCAAGCTGATGACAGGTCTTCCCCTTTGCTGGTTCGGTCGCTCGCAGATGGTCGTAATTGCGCTCCCAGTTAAATATGAACTGCGCTTTCGCGAATTTGATCCGAATGTTGCTCGAATCTGTCATCGCGACCACTTCTATTCTGACCGGAACTTGATAAGCCTTGGGCGTCCATACGTATCGATTATCCATCTGTTCACCCGAATCCAGTACATAACCTTCCTCCGTCCTCGCAGCGATGTCATTTCCTTCTGCCATCCTCATTAATAAATCTGACGTTGAAGCATGCAGCTCCATACTCATGGCTATATCCCTCTCCCTACATATAATAAGCGCGAAATGGATCGGTCACGATTGCCGGTACATGGGCACGCGAGCTCATTTGCTCCAACCGTTCAGCAATACGTTCCAACATCTGAACTCCTTCTCTCTCTGCCTTCTGCATCGATTCCAGCCATTTAATCGCTTGGGCGGCAGCGGCAGGGTCAGTCGGTTCTCCACCGGATGGGGAAGGAAATTGAACCGCTAATTCGCCTAAGGCATCGTAAACGTTTGCATATTGGGACGCTGCCTGATCCAACAAGGCTGCAATCTCTTGATTGTGCTTCGATTCATGCATCCGCCATTCAGAGGACAGCTCTTGCAGGCAAAGGGCTGCATGTTTTCTCCCTTCCCTTATCACCTCAATTGTGTATGCATGCCCAAGCGGCTCGATTGCTTGCTCGCGGAACGCGTTGATCCATGTGTCATAGGCAGCTAAGCCATTCACATAACCTGCGAACGTCCGATCCCCGCCTCTCGCATGACGACTTACCATCTTGCAGAGCCGCCAGAGCATATCCGAACGGCTCATCAGCTCATCGCCGGCAAATCCAAGTACGAACAGCGATCTCGTCTGCAGCCGTCCCAACTGATCGTAACGGACCTTCGCTTCCGATTGGCTGTCCATGCCATCGAATTGCTGGGATGCATCATCATATCCGTAGATCATACCGAACTCGCTGTTAATCAGTTCCCACACCATCGCTGGCACGCCTGCATCCACCGAATCCTGAATGAGAGCAATCGATCTGGTGAGCAGATTAGGATCAGGCGGCTCGAAGTCGAACGCCTCGACATAGCTGACACGTATACCGAGATTAAGCATCCCATTCGTAATGAGATAATTGCGGTCAATCATGTTTGTACTGGACATATCGATCCGTGACTTCTCAAGGTTCAGAATGAACGCTCCTGTTAGAAACCCATCCACATACGGCAGCGACAGCTGCGGATGCCTTGCTCTAACGAATCGATATAAGCTCTCTGTTCCTGACAAAATAGAACCTCCGGCAACCCACAGCGGCGCCGGGTCAAGTCGATTATGCTTCATGCGGCCATCCTCCAAACGCTGACGAATATGGGCACGAATCAGAAAATTGAGGCGCTCCTCCTGCACCTTGCGGCGCGATCGCGATATCACCTTGTACACATTGCCTACGCTGATCTCGAACAGCTCTGCAATTTCCTGCGGCGAACATTCCTCGAAGAAATACGATTCGAAGATTCGTTTCTCCCTCGGCGTTAGAACCCGAAGAAAGGCACGAATGACGCTGTACCATTCCCGCCGCTCCAGTCGAAGCTGCGGGTCGTCGCCGCCCCTACGCTCAGCAGGCATAGCCGAACGAGCAATGAGGAAGTCCATAATGCTGTTAATGTCATTCACGTTCACATCGCAATGGAATAAGCTCGTCTGCTGCAAGGCCGTCATGGGCATCTCCTTGCCATACTGCCCGCCTCGCCGAATTCGCATCAGCGCTTGATTCCGAACGATCGCCTTGAACCAGCCGAGAAATCGCTGATCGTTCGCAAGCGTATTCAGATTCAGAAATGCGCGAATGAGCGCATCCTGCACGATATCCTCCGACAGATGCGGATCTTTCGATATGCGTGATGCCCATGTGAATGCTTTCATCCGATGACGCTGCACAAGCTCATCGAATGCAGTCTTATCGCCGCTGCGCGCTCGTACGATCAAAGTCTGATCATTCTCCGAATCGATTCTGTTGACGGACTCAGATTCCGATGCTAAAGCAGCTGTTTCGTTATCAAGCAATCGGCTGCACCTCTCTGCTTCATAATTGTGCCTCATATAGGAAGATGCCTCAGCACCGTCGTTTCTGACATCATATAGGTGATTTTTTTAAGACGCTATTAACAAATAAGATAATATATCCTTCGGGACATTGTATAGTATGTAAATCTATGGATGGTTCAGTGCAACCTATTGCTTTGTTTACCGTCTTTTAGGTATAACCCTATCATTATCGCGGAGGTGAATGATGAGAAAACTGTTTATTATTGTCATGCTGATGTTTATATGTTGTATATCCGCTGCTTGCAGTCATAAGGAACCAACCGTTGCGACAATTGAAACGACCGTGATCTACCATCTCAGTAAGCAGGATGGTCAGGTCTACAAGGTCTTCAGAACGATCGAAGAACCAGCGGGCGTAAGGAAGGTCTCGGAACTACTGGATAAGGTGCGTTGGGAGAATGCAATCGTGTCCATGTCCCGTATGCCAGATTATAAAATTCGAACGGAGAATACAGACCCGAACGTCAGTCTCGTCAGAAATAATTATGATTTCTGGCTATCGCCTAAAGGAGATTACTTCGAAGTTGTTATAGAGGGGTTCTCCAAATACGGAAAGATGTCTCCGAAGGATTCAATGGAACTTCTTGCTATTGTAGCGGCGAAGTGACTTCAAGCTTCAAAGCTCGTCTTCCTGACAACCATACCTACATAAACAATATCAAGGTGGTGATCGCCATATTTTTGAATAAAACCTCATTACTGCTTTCATTCATCGTCGGGCTCTTATTCATAGGCTTTGGCGCATTGCCGGCTCTATTCGCCTATCCGTTCAGTGACAGCCCCAATTCTGGACCGTCCAATAGTTGGGAGCTTATCCTTATGATTGCTTACGATCAATGGGTGTTTAGTCTAATAATCGGCATCGGAATTTGTGGATTCGTTATTTACACCTATCTTAAGCAGCGCAATAGATACCAATCCTAAATCAAGAAGAAGGTTGTCGGATTACCGACAACCTTCTCTATTTTTAATCCTGCGATTGAAACCTGTAGCCAATCCCCGGCTCTGTCACTATGAAACGTGGACGCGTTGAATCTTCCTCCAGCTTCTTGCGAAGATGACCAATGTAAACGCGCAAATAATGAGCTTCCGTCTCGGTGTAATGGCCGCCCCACACTTGCTGCAGCAGTTGACGCTGCGTGATGACCTTCCCTGCGTTCGATGCAAGAATTTTTAGAAGATCATATTCCGTTGGCGTCAGCTTCACCCGCTGGCCTTTCGACTCAACCAAACGACGAGCAAGATCGATCGTTAGCGGACCGAATCGAAGAATCGGCTCCGTGACGGATTTCGCGACATGACGGAGCGACACCCTTATGCGAGCGACTAGTTCGCCCATGCCGAATGGCTTCGTGACATAGTCGTCAGCCCCGCTGTCCAGCGCAACAATTTTGTCCTCTTCCCGATCTTTCGCAGTAAGGACGATAATAGGCAAGCTGGTCCATTCACGAATGCGGCGCATCACCTCGAGTCCTGGCATATCCGGCAGCCCGAGGTCCAACACAATTAAGTCTGGCGGGTGCATGGATGCCAGCGCAATGCCTTCCTCCCCCGTCGACGCCTCTTCGATATCAAAATGATGAGCCGTCAGCGTTACTCGGAGCAGCTTGCGAATCTGCGGTTCATCGTCAATGACCAGTATTCTGGCTCCCTTATCTGTCGCAGTCATGCCCGTTCCATTCCTTCCTCTTCCATTACGGTTGTTTCATTATGAATCGGCAGCCTGATAACGATCTTCGCGCCATGTTCGTTCTCGCTATCTTGTGCCTCGATCGTACCGCTATGTAGATCAATAATTCCACGACAAATCGCGAGCCCAAGCCCTGTCCCTGTCAGATGCCCCGTTCTAGCCGATCGATAGAACTTATCGAAAATCCGTTCGCGATCCGCTGCAGCAATGCCTAACCCTTGGTCAGTGATCGTCAGGGTGAGGCGATCATCACTAACGTTCGCTCGGATCGTAATCGTACTGTAATCCGGCGAATATTTGATCGCATTGCTGACGACATTCGTCAATGCTTGCTCGAGCAGCACTTCATCGCCTTGAATGAGCGGCACATCATCCGGAAGCTCCACGTGCACCTCCCGATGCTGCAGGCCTTCCTCCACTTGCTTCCGTACAACCCCGATCATATCCTCGATGTCGCACCATTTGGAACGCAGCTTCAGCATGCCACTCTCCAGCTGGACGATGCCGAGCAGATTCGAAACAAGGCGATTCATGCGCAACGCGCCTTCTCGCATCGTCGTCAAGAGCTCCATCCGATCTTCCGCCGAGAACAAGCTGTCTCCCTCGATCAGTGCACCCGCCGATCCGATTAACGCGGCGAGCGGCGTACGTAATTCATGCGAAACAGAATCAAGAATAGCCGTACGGATCCGCTCCGATTCTGCGGTCAGATGCGCCAGCTTCGCTTCCTCGCTCAGCTTAACCCGCACAATAGCACTGGCGGCAAGGCCTCCCAACGCCTCTAGGAATCGCATCTGATCGACAGTGAGCGCAACCGTGCCTAGATTAACACCTAGTACACCGTGGATCTCGTCTTCTGTGCGAAGCGGGATATATAAGCCCGGCGTCTCGCCAAGCATAGACGTCCCCCTTCCAGCCATTCTTCCCTGCTCATACGCCCAATTGGCGATGACAAGCTCCGCTTCCCCGCTGCCCCATAGAGAGGTAACAGAGGAAGCAGCCGCCACAGACACTTCATCGTCTTTGTTCGCAGGCAAATAAATTGCAGCCTCCGTATGAAAGCTGTCCGATACTTGGTTAGTAACGTTATGCAGCAGCGCTTGAATATCAGTGAAGGCGCTTAATTGCTTGCTGATCGCATAGAGCGACGCGGTCTGCGTCTCCTTCTGCTTCGAATATTGCAGCTCGCTCTTCAACCTAGCCGCAAGACTCGCCGTCAATGCGGCAACCGTGAAGAATACGATGAAGGAAATCAGATATCGAAGATCCGACACCGAGAAGCTTAAGAACGGCGGGACGAAGAAGAAGTCGAACGCCAATACGCCAAGTCCCGCTGCGCAATACGAAACTCCTTTTCCCCAATATACGGCACTCAATAGAACGGGAAGCAAATAAATAAGTGCAATGTTTGCCGGATCAAACGATAATCCCAAATCTTTGAAAATAAAGGTAAGCAGCGCGATCGCCAGCGTTACCCCTGCATATGCCCAATATCGCACCAACCGATCACATCCTATTTCACTGTCCAGCTTGATCATATCTCAGAACGGGCCGTCACGAGAACATCAAGATGTCGGCCTTGCTGCACGATCGTCTTAATGACAGAACGGCGGAACCAATCGAGCCTCCACCTTCTTGATGATTGTCCGACAAGCATTTGGGTACAACCCAGCGAGTTAGCCCGCTCCAATAGGGCATCGGCTATTCGACGTCTTGATCTCTCAAACGTCTGCTCGAAACTGCCGCCAAGTCGTTCTGTCAATTGCTGAATCGCCTCTAGACGCTTCTGCTCCTTCACCGTCAACTGCTTCGCTGGATGCACATGCATGACATGCCACTGTGCCTTCATCCGATGCGCCAGCCGAAATCCTTGCCGAATTAATCGCTCCGCATGAGGTGAGAGCGTGACCGCCACGAATATGCGTTCCTCTCCACGCCATGGGCCCCGCAGTGAACGACTGTGATCTCGTGCTTCAAGCCGTTCATCCACATCATCCGCTATCTCCCGCAGCACTAGCTCACGAAGAGCGATCAGATTGCCCGTTCGGAAAAAATGACCCAGCGCCTGATCGATCTTCTCAGCGGCATATATTCGCCCTTCACGCATTCGCTGCTGCAGCGCCGTTGGGGCAACATCGACGAGTTCCACCTGATCGGCGGACTGCAGCACACGGTCTGGAACGGTCTCTCTTACTCGAATGCCAGTAATTTGTTCAACGGAATCATTCAAACTCTCCAAATGCTGCACGTTCACCGTCGTAATGACCGATATCCCTGCATCCAGAAGCTCCATTACGTCTTCATATCGTTTGCGATTCGGCACGCCGGGCACGTTCGTATGCGCCAATTCATCAATTAGCACGACTTCTGGATTGCGTTCAACAATAGTACGTACGTCGAGCTCACGCAGCTTCGATCCTCGATAGGCAATCTCGGCCTCTGGAATGATCTGCAGACTTCCGATCTGCGCGGCGGTTTCGGGTCTCCCATGCGTTTCGAGCAGACCGATCACGACATCAATTCCTTTGCGCAGAAGCGCATTCCCTTCGCGCAGCATCGTATAGGTCTTGCCAACCCCGGGCGCAGCCCCGATATATACTTTGAACGTCCCGCGTTTGAGCGCTCCAATCTCCCGTTCTACCTCTTGTTCGCTCAACCGCTTGTAGCTGGGCGAGGTTCGACGCGACGCACTCGACGTTTCGAGATGTTGTTCGCCATTCCGATTCGCGTTCTCCGATACGAACAGTACATCCGCGTTCCGAACGCTGCCAAGAATCCCGTTCACGATCGAGCCGTACATTATCTCCCGCCATCGACTGTGCTTGGAATGACCAAGTACGATGCGAGTAACGCCGAATTTGGCAGCATATCTGCTAAGCAGCTTAGGAATTTGCCTGCGACCGCTGAAGGGAAGCTCGTGACTATGCGCACCGAGACGATCAGATAATTTTACCATGATCCGCTTGAACATACTTTCTTCTTTCGTCAGAACGCCATGCTCTTTGACGAAAGTAATGACATTCAGCTCACCATTCAATCGCTTGGCAATTTGATGGCCTCGACGGATGTAAGCGGGACTGCTCCCGCGGTATTGCACGCAGACAATGACCCGTTCCGTTGCACCTGAAGGTCCTGTTAAACCGTGCGCTTCCCTATGCTTCTCCAAGGAGCCATTAACGTCCTCTGCCATTAGGCGCAATGCGAGTTCTCGAAGGACACCTAGGTTTCCTCGTTCCCACACCGAAGCATCCTTAACGCCGTTTACATTTCCTTCGCTGAACCGCTGCAGCAGCGTCTCCGGCGATACATCAATGAGTCGCACCTCATCGGCAAGCTCAAGCGTGTCTGCTGGAATTGTATCCTGTGCTCGTATCCCGGTCAATTGCTGCGCAAGTCGTGTTACCTCTTCGAGCTCATACACATTAACGGTCGTTATGACACTGATTCCATTGCTGAGCAAAAACTGAATATCCTGCAGACGTGTTGCATGCTTCGCTTCAGGCCGATTCCGATGAGCCAGCCCGTCAACAAGGACGACTTCTGGATTCCGTTCGATCAGCGCATCTAGATTTAAATCCTTCTGCTCCACTTCGTTACGGTACCAGCGAATGCTTGGCACCCTCTCGAGTGTTCCAAGCTTCTCAGCCGTTTCCGGACGTTTCATCGTCGAGACCGCACAGATGACAACATCGATGCCTTCAGCTTGCAGTGATTGGCCTTCCAGCAGCATGTGATACGTCTTGCCGGACCCGTTCACTGCGCCAATATAGATCTTCAGCCAGCCCTGCTGGAGCTTCTGCAATGAAGCGAGAATCTGTTCGGGCGTCTTCCGTCTGAACGAATCCATCGTTATGCTCCTCTCTAGATGCGGATAAGGATGAGATCAATATCATGAAGCTAAACGCGAATCAACCCCGCCTATTCCACAGAATAGACAGGGCAGACTCTTATTTCGTTAACAGCTGTTTCAACGCAAGATTAAGCTCCAGCACATGGACACGAGGTTCACCGAAGATACCAAGATCACGACCTTCTGTATACTGCTTCACCAAATCATGCAGCTGCTCTTGTGAGATCCCGGTTAATTTGCTGATTCGAGGGATTTGCACCTCAGCCGATGCGGGCGTTATATGCGGATCGAGACCTGAACCCGAATTCGTAACTAGCGCTATCGGAAGCTCGCTTATCGGTACATCTGGATTTGCCTTCTTCCATGCTTCAATCGAATCTGTTGTTCGGCGCAGCATTTCCGGATTCGAAGGCCCGTAGTTGTTCGAGCCCGATCCTGCTCCGTTGTAATCGATGCTCGATACTCGCCCTTGGAAGTAAGAGGGATCATCATAATGCTGACCGATGAGTGCGGATCCCGTAACCTTTCCTTCCGCATTGAGCACGAGACTTCCATTCGCCTGGTGCGGCATGAATAACTGAGCAAGGCCGGTGCAGAGAAGCGGATAACCAATTCCACAAAGCAAGATAAACACGACGCTTGCACGAATCGCAGTGATTGCATTATTCATCATCTTATTTCCGTCCTTTCGATCTAGACCCATAGATGAACGACTAGGTCAATCAGCTTAATGCCGACGAATGGCGCAATAATACCGCCGAGCCCATAGACCGTCATATTACGTCCGAGCAGCTTCATCGCACTCATCGGCTTGTATGCGATCCCTTTCATCGCGAGAGGAATAAGCAGCGGTATGATGATGGCGTTGAAAATTAAGGCCGACAATATGGCGGAACTTGGCGAACCGAGATTCATAATGTTCAGTCCCGTCATCTCCGGGATTGCAATTGTGAACATCGCGGGAATGATGGCGAAATATTTGGCCACGTCATTCGCAATACTGAACGTCGTCAGCGCGCCTCGGGTCATAAGCAGCTGCTTGCCGATCGAGACCACCTCGATAATCTTCGAAGGGTCCGAGTCGAGATCGACCATGTTCGCCGCTTCCTTCGCAGCGATCGTACCGCTGTTCATGGCGAGCCCGACATCGGCCTGCGCCAATGCAGGCGCATCATTCGTTCCGTCACCGGTCATTGCAACGAGTTTTCCTTCCGCTTGCTCGCGGCGAATGACGGCGATCTTGTCCTCGGGCTTGCTCTCCGCTATGAAATCATCCACGCCAGCCTCCAGCGCGATAGTCGCCGCAGTCAGCGGGTTATCACCGGTACACATGATCGTCTTGATCCCCATCTTGCGCAGCTGTTCGAACCGCTCGCGCATGCCAGGCTTCACGGTATCTTTCAAATAGATTAAGCCGACGATTCGATTGTCGATTGCTACCGCAAGCGGTGTACCGCCCTTCGATGCAATGGCATTGCTCTTCTCGTCAAGGTCAGCAGGAATCGTTCCTCCTAGCTCCTTGACCCACTGCTTCACTGCATCAGTGGCACCTTTACGCACTCGCCGTCCATCCCTTAAATCAATACCGCTCATACGGGTCTCCGCCTTGAACGGGATGAATTCCGCCTCATCCGCGATTGATGGATCTAAATCATATTGCACCGAGCGCATCAACTCGATGACGGACTGGCCCTCTGGCGTTTCATCCTTCACCGAGCTGATCGCCGCCCACAGGCCAACGGTCTCCAGCGATTCTTTGCCGACAGGGAAGAAAGCACTCGCCATCCGATTACCGAATGTGATCGTTCCGGTCTTATCAAGAATCATCGTGTTAATGTCGCCTGCGGCTTCAACCGCCTTGCCGGACATCGCGATTACATTGAATTGCGTGACCCGATCCATCCCTGCGATACCGATGGCGGACAGCAGCCCGCCGATTGTAGTGGGAATAAGGCAGACGAGCAGCGCGATAAGCACTGGCGCTTCAAGATCTACACCCGCATAGCGTGCAATCGGCGCAAGTGTGACGACAACGATGAGGAAGATAAGCGTCAAGCTGATGAGCAGCGTGTTCAACGCAAGCTCATTCGGCGTTTTTTGCCGCTGCGCGCCTTCAACAAGGACTATCATCCGGTCGAGGAATGATTCACCAGGATCGCTGGTGATCTGGACGACAATCTGGTCGCTGACGACACGCGTACCGCCAGTTACAGCGCTGAAGTCTCCTCCTGCTTCCTTAATAACAGGTGCCGATTCGCCAGTGATCGCTGATTCATCGACAGACGCCAAGCCTTCGATCACTTCTCCGTCTCCTGGAATCATCTCCCCTTGCGAGACGATTACGATATCGCCTTTGCGAAGCTCAGTCGAAGATACAACCTTGATGCCGCTGAATGTCCGCTTATTGGCGGATAGCTGTTGTTTGGACTTCTTGAGTGAATCAGCTTGCGCTTTGCCTCTTCCTTCCGCAAGTGCCTCCGCGAAGTTCGCGAACAGAACCGTGACAAGCAGAATGAGGAAGACAGTCAAGTTAAAGCCTACATGTCCGCTGGAACCCATAAATTCTGGCAGCAGTACCGTTAGCAGTACGATGAACGTACCGACTTCTACGACGAACATGACGGGATTCTTCATCATCGTAATCGGATTCAGTTTCTTGAAGCTGTCCAATATGGCATCCTTGAGAATGGATGATGTCAGCATAGATTTTCGGGTTGATTGCATAACGATTAGGTCACCTCGTCCTTCATTTTAACCAAGTGTCAGATGCTCTGCGATTGGTCCAAGCGCAATGGCAGGCAGGAAAGTCAACGCGCCGATGATGAGTACGGTTCCGATCAGTATACCGACGAACCAACGATTATCCGTACGCAGCGTACCAATCGTCTCCGGCACCCCTTGCTTACGAGCGAAAGATCCAGCAACGGCGAGCATTGCGATCATGGAGACATAACGTCCGAGCAGCATAACGAGGCCTGTCGTGATATTCCAGAACGAAGTATTATCCGCCAAGCCTTCGAAGCCGGAGCCGTTGTTCGCCGCTGATGACGTGTACTCATAGAGCACCTGCGAGATGCCATGGAATCCCGCATTGCTGATCGCGCCGCTGCCCAGATCGGTTAAGAATGCAATCGCCGTAGGTCCGAGAATGATGAGCGGATGGATCAGAATAGCGATGGCGATGAGCTTCATCTCTCGAGGCTCGATTTTCCGGCCGAGAAATTCAGGCGTACGACCTACCATCAGACCCGCGATGAAAACACCTATAATGGCATACATAAGCATGTTCATTAGACCAGCGCCTTTGCCCCCGAATACGCAGTTGAGCATCATCTCAGCCAATGGGACTAATCCGCCAAGCGGTGTCAGCGTGTCATGCATGTTGTTGACCGTTCCGGTCGTAGCGGCTGTCGTTACAGCTGTGAACAGAGCCGATTGCGGAATGCCGAACCGGACTTCTTTCCCTTCCATGCTGCCCTGCGATGCGTCGATGCCGAGCTCGTTCATCACGGGATTGCCGTACAGCTCTGACGTATACACCGTTGCAAGGAATACGAGGAACAACGCCATCATCGCACTGAATATAACCCAGCCCTGCTTGCGATTGCGGGCGAATCGTCCATACGTATATGGAAGTGCAGCCGGAAGTGCCCACATGGACAAAATCTCAATGACATTCGTCAATGGATTCGGATTCTCGAAGGGATGCGCCGAGTTGGCACCGAAGAAGCCGCCGCCGTTCGTGCCAAGATGCTTAATCGATTCGAGTGAGGCGACCGGACCGATCGCGATATTTTGCACAGCGCCCTCGAGGGTCGTCACTGTTAATGTCGATTGCAGCGTCTGCGGCACATGGAGGGCAACCAGAATCATCGTTACTACAATCGCCGCCGGCAGGAATATCCGCGTGTGCGCCTTCACGAAATCGATGAAGAAGTTGCCGATCGTATTGCCTCTGCTTGTAATACCGCGTATGAATGCGATCGCAGCAGAGAAGCCTGTTGCTGCGGATGTGAACATCATCATCATAATGACCGCCATCTGCGCGAAGTAGGACAAGCCCGATTCCCCGCTATAGTGCTGCAAGTTCGTGTTCGTAATGAAGCTGATGACCGTATTGAACGAAAGCGTCTCCTCCATCGCGCCTACGTCGTTCGGATTGAACGGCAGTATGGACTGCATGCGCAGGATCAGGTAACTGATCAGTGCAAGCGCTGCGTTCGTAAGCAGCAACGCACCGGCGTATTTCTTCCAAGACATTCCCTCTCGATGGCGAAGCCCGATCAATCGATAGATGACTCGTTCAACTGGACCGAAGATGCGATCCGTCTTATTCGATTCATTCGAGAAAACATGATAAACGTACGTTCCAAGCGGCTTAACGAGTAATACAAGCACCACTAGGACGACGGCAATTTGCAAGATGCCCATCCGACATCCTCCTTTTGTCTAGAATCGCTCTGGATAAATGAGTGCAAAGACTAAATAGATGAAGATCAGAACGGCAGAGCCCAATATGACAATCATGATGTTTCCTCTCCTTCCCCATCCACCACGCGGCTGCACCATTGGACGAAACCATAGAACAGTCCGAACGTGCATGCGAGGAGTACGACCATGCCAACGTCAATCATCTCTTTCAACCTCCAATTGTTCTCTCGCGAACAGTTTCCAGTTGTTCACTTGCTACAGTGCAATCATAGAACGGGATTGGATAAATCGTGGGTAAAGATAACCCCTCTCGGTATAAAAAAAGTATAAAAATCGAGCCTTTTCGCCAACGTCGCGCTTAGTTCATCGTCAATGGATAACAAAAAAACGTCAGCCTCGGACTTCATACAAGTCCTTGACTGCCGCTGTTTGGCGTTTCGTTTGTGCTGTCAGTTAAACAAATCCTTCAACGTAAAATTCGTATCGATAAAATAAGTATGACCCTCATGACTCCAGAATACGCCGAAAGCAGGACGATCACTAAAGAAGCTAACCGTGGTTGAAACCTCTTCGCCGTAGTAAAACATCATTCTTGCGTCCGGTCCAATCTCCATCACTACATCGCTAACGTCTTCCCTCTTCGCTTCATTAATGGATTGCGTAATTCTATCGATTCGCACTTGATCCGTTATTCGAGCTGTCTGCTCGCTCTTGAAATTTGTCGTCACTTTAATACTAGTAACATTGCCTGTAATGACAGGCTCTCGATGAACCAGAGAATTCGTTGTATTCGGCTTGCAGCCGATTAAGGCAAACATGATCAGGATAGAAACCCAAACTTTTATCAGCACACTCACCATCCTTCCTAACTTCATACACGTTTCTCCTATGTTGATTAAACGACGCCATCTTCTCCAATGTTTCAAGTGAACAAACCCGTTGTACTAATAAAATAAAGAGGCCGCCAATTCGGCAGCCTCTGCATAGATCCACTAACAATGGCGGCAATCAGCCTGCGGCAGTGTTATTGTTCGCTTGCTTCCGTCTCACCCTTACGAGCGGAAGCAGCATCAATGCGCCTATAACGATTAACACTCCGCTTAGTTCAAACACCGCTAGCAGCGAGAATGCTTTCTTAAGCACCCCCGATAAGAACATCCCCAGTACCATCATCCCCATGAAGATCGGCATGATGGCACCCGATACACGACCCATGTAGGCCATCTCGGTATTCCTTACGATAAGCGTCTGGATACCACCTTGAATGCACGGATAAACCAATCCGCTTATGAAGACCAGAATGAGTGAAAGCCAAATCATCGTCGATGCTCCAATGGCAACCGTACATACCGCCGAAACTAGCAGACCGAACATAAGCAGCAACTGAGGCTTCACCTTCTTCGCAATACTCATGATGACCGCTCCTCCTACAAGCATCGCAGCACCGCTCGTCATCACCACCCACTGCAGGAACGACTTCTCTAGTCCTAGCTGTTCGATAACGATAAAGATTTGAAGCGGCTGCGTCACGCCTGATGCGAGACCGACCACCCCGAAAGTAAGTCCTAGCGTGCGAAGCGTGGGGTTGGAAGTAATATAGCTCATCCCTGCTTTAAGCTCCTTGTAGAAGCTGCCCGATGCGTCCGTCCGCTTCTCCTCGATATCTCTTGGAAGCGTTGCAAGAATGATCGATGCACTGAAGAACAATATCGCTGTAATAATAAGCGATGCATGAATGCCGAGCTGGATGTAAATAAACGTCCCGACGACTGGACCAAGCACCATGAAGATCGCTACGAGTGTCTGATACATCGCCATCACACGCTGCAGTTGATCACCTGGCACATGCTGTTTGTACAGCTTCATGGCGGATGGCTGCGAGAATTGCGATAAGCTCGCGGACACGAAAGAACCAACAAGCAGCGATACCCATCCCCCATAAATAAGCGCAATCAGCACCGCGACAACCGATAATGCAGACAGTCGATCACTCCATACCATCGTACGCTTCGGCTGCCAACGATCGGCGACCGTTCCGCCAATGAGCGCGAACAAGAAGATCGGCGCGAACTCCGCAGCCGATATGAGCGACACGTCAACTGCATTGTTATGTGTGATGTCTGTCACATAGAGCAGGACGGCATAATTCCGAATCCAAATCCCAAGATGCAGCAGCAGCCTCGACAGGAAGATCGTTCGGACGTAACGATTGGACCACATGTTGAACAACAACTCCTCATTTACTTATTTACTAAATTACTAATTTACTAAATTAATTTAGCTTGAATTTGCGCTCCCGTCAATCCCAAATGTTGTAACCAAGGTCTGCATGCATGCAAAAGAACCTTATCCTTCGCGCGAAATGCGCGGCAGATAAGGTTCTTCAAATTTGTTATCGCCTTAGATTGAATCAGATTAAACGGTCTATCCGAACACGTTCTCTCCTCTCGGCTTGGCGCCACAACAGGAAAGTTGAAGTGTATCCATTCACATGATGTGTTGTTCTTGTTAATCTCGTTTGATGCGTCGGTCGAATAGGAAAGGGCCAAAAGGCAAAAATGCCGCAATAATCCCGCCAATTACACGCAGCAGACGCCAACGGAATCGTATTGCCATGCCAGCAATTGCCAACAAATAAAGCGCGAACAGAAAGCCATGAATAATGCCGACTATCGTTACGAATTCCGGCCGATCCGCCATATACTTCAGAGGCATTGCAATGCAGAGCAATGTTAAGAATGACAAGCCTTCCAAATAACTGATCCATGTAAACAATCGTAATGAAGTTTGCTGCACGTTAAAACTCTCCCCGTATGTTCGTCTTGTTGCTGCTGTTATTCACCCATTATCTATGAGCAGTGTACGTATTCGGTCTTGTGATCGCACGAACGGCCGCAATCATCTCCGTTGTAAGCGGCGGTGCTTCCGCTGCCGATACGTTCAGACGAAGCTGCTCGATGCTGCTTGCTCCTGGAATAACGACGCTAACTGCCGGATCGCTCAGTGAGTAGCGGATCGCGAGCTGAGCCAGCGTGTAATGATCATCCGTCAGCTCCAGCAGCTGCTGTCGAACACGAGGCAGCTCATCCGCCGTGTAATCCAGATAAATACGATCTGCCTTTGCCCCACCACGATCCGTCAGAATACCTCCTGCTAATGGACCACGCGCAATTAATCCGACGCCATGTTCACCGAGCAGCGGCAGCACACTCTCCTCCGCCCTTCTGTCCAGCATGCTGTACTGATTCATTACGCTTACAATGTTCGAACGCTTGACGTACTCGCGAATGACATTCGGACGTATCGACGAGATACCGTAATGACGAATAAGGCCTTCCTTCTTAAGCGTCTCGAAGGCGTCAATCGTCTCGTCGATCGGGTCATCCAGCATGCCGCCATGCAGCTGATACAGATCGATATAGTCGGTTCCGAGTCTGCGCAAACTCTCTTTTACCGCATCAAGTATGTATGCCTTTGACGGGTCCCATGACCATCCATCCTGACCTTCAATACGGCGGTTGCCTACTTTGGTTGCAAGAACAATCTCGTTGCGGCGATGACGAATCGCTTGTCCAACAAGCTCCTCGTTGCGACCTGCATCGTACAGATCAGCAGTATCCAAGAAGTTGATACCGAGCGACAATGCCTCGTCAATGATTGATACGGCCTTGTTCTCCTCCGTTCCGAGAGACATGCAGCCAAGTCCAATTTCACTGACATACAGGTCCGATCGACCTAATTGATTTTGTTTCATTATTTGCTTTCCTCCATGCAGCTAATTTCGTAAAGATTGAATGAATGCAACCATCTGGTTATACGCATCAGGATTCATATAGTCTCTGGCTTTATCGATTTTGTTCGATTGTATGAACATCCGCACGAGCGAGCTGCTCGTCTGAATATCCTTCGTATACGGAGACAAATAGATCGTGTCCGCATTCGACGTGCTTCTCATGTATTGCTCCAGTTGCAGCTCGTATTCGAGGTCAGTTGAATTGCGTATGCCCCGAATAACAGCGGCAATGCCATTGTCATTGACATAGTCTGCCGTAATGCCCTCGAACGGGACGACGACCGCATTCGTCATATGAGCAATCGACAGCTTCACGAGCTCTGTCCGCTGCTCGATGGTGAACTGATGCTTCTTGCTGCGATTATTAGCGATTACGACGTGCACCTCATCGAACAGATGGCCCGCCCGTTCAATGACTGAGATATGACCAAGCGTGACAGGATCGAAGCTTCCGGCGTATACGACCTTCATCCTACTGCTCCTCGCTTGGCACGACGCTGTCTCGGATCTGCTCGAACGTCAACGGCGTATAGTCCCAATGCTCGACGCTCACATTGAAGTAGTTGATTCCTTCATACTTCTGCGAATGAATGTGGCCATGGACATTCACATACGGCATGTGGAAATTCATATACATCGGTTCATGGGACAGGAAGAAGAAATCCTTATAAATAATCGGGTATTCGCTCACCTCATCGAAGCCTGCATCAAGCCACCAAGCTCTGGAGCGGCCCCGATCATGATTGCCGAGAATAAGAATTTTGTACCCGTTCAAGCGCGACACAATCGCCTGCGTTTTCTCTTTATTCAAGAACGAGAAATCGCCGAGGTGGAACACTTTATCCTGCTTGCCGACAACGGCATTCCACTTCTCGATCATGACTTCGTTCATTTCGTCGACATCCTTGAATGGCCGCGATTCGAAATCAATAATATGTTTATGACCAAAATGATGATCCGATATGAAAAATACTTTCGACATGAACGCCCACTCCTCTACCATTCATCAGAATCTCTCGCAATCTTGTAAACTAGCGTATACGAGTATCCATGAATTAGCAATATATCACCTCAGCTATAAAATAAGAAAAAGCCGCGTTTGAAGCGGCTTTAAACCCTTATTACAATTACGTGTGAACCACTTCTCTCGACAACGGCGACAATGCATTTGTCTCATCAAAATAAATAAACGCATCATACCGCTGCGTCATGACAGACGGTACATAATTCCCACGCTCACGCTCGGGATGGTATACCACGCCAATTGCTCGGTGTCCGACCGTCACCTCATCAAGAATCGATGGCTCTGTACCTCTGAACAGCAGCAGCTTATCCGCGGAACTGACCCGATGCAGCAGCTCCTCCCAGCTCTTCGCCATCGCTCGAGGCACCGGCATCACTTCCAGCTCCATCCCCCACGATCGTCCAGCAATAACGGTACCCGCATACGTTCCGTAGCCGATTGCGAATACCTTGTCCCCGTATTTCTCCCGCAACAGCTGTCCTACATTAACCATTCCGTCCTCGGCCATATCCGTTGCCCTCGCATCGCCGATATGCGTATTATGCTCCCACACAATCGCACGGGCACCATCTCCATGGAACGCCATCAACCGTTCGAGCGCCGTCACCATATGGCGATCCCGAACGTTCCATGAATGAGCGTCATGACGGATCATCGTCGTGTAATACGACTCTGCGCCAGCAACAGCCAACGCATTCATCTCGGCGCTGAACAGGCTCTCCCGATCTTCTGGCCCGGCATGCTGCCACTTATCCTGCAGCCTGCGCAGCAGCGCAATAACCTCATCTTCACAGCCTTCTCCGAACAGAGCTGAGGATGCCCCGTATCGCTGCTCATCCCGTCCATGCGGCTCGAAACATTCGAAAGCGCGCTTCGCCGCTTCGAGATCGGCGCCTGGCTTTGACTCAAGGTAATCTAACAAAGCCACCATCGATTCCCACATGCTGTACATATCGATGCCGTAGAAGCCGACCTTATCTTCTTCCGTCTTGTTGGCGTTATATTCCCGAAGCCACTCTGCAAGCTCGACAATTTCCCGATTGGCCCACATCCAAGACGGCCAACGTTCGAAGTCACGCAGCGCTTGTTGCGCGCTTGTAACGCTGTCGTCCAAACCCTTCACATATCGATTCAGCGTATAGCAAGCAGGCCAATCTCCTTCAACTGCAATGAACCGAAATCCTTGCTCCGCGATCAGCCGTTTCGATATTGCCGCACGATCGGTGTAGAACTCTGACGTACCGTGCGAGGCTTCGCCGAGCAGCACGAAAGTCGCTTCCTTCACATGTTCAAGCAATATAGAAGTGCTTGCATCATCTGCTCTCGTATAAGGCATCGCAAGCTTGCGTATGGCTTCCAGCACATCTTTTTCCATCACATTCGCTCCTTCACAGTGCCCGATCTCTGCCTAGATTTCCTTGTGAAGTTTGTACCGAAGTCATACATCCTATACAGCACGCAAAAAAAGCAAGCGCCTGAATCAATCAGGTCGCTTGCTCTTGTATAACCAGCTATTAAGCTTTTGGTTGAATGTAGCCTTCGGCCTTGAGCAGCTCTGCGATCAGAACCGCGCCGCCAGCTGCGCCGCGAAGCGTGTTGTGCGAGAGGCCAACGAATTTGAAATCGTACAGCGAGTCTTCGCGCAGACGACCCACGGATACGCCCATGCCGTTCTCGATGTTGCGGTCGAGCTTCGTTTGTGGACGGTTTTCTTCTTCGAAGTACGTGATGAATTGCTTCGGTGCGCTTGGCAGCTCGAGCTCTTGCGGACGACCTTTGAAGTTTGCCCAACGGCTCAGAATTTCTTCCTTCGTTGGTGCATTCTCGAATTTCACGAATACCGTCGCCAAGTGACCGTCCGTTACCGGTACGCGGATACACTGCGTCGTGATTTGCGGTTCGCTTGCTTTGACGATTTGACCGTCTTCTACGCTGCCCCAGATGCGAAGCGGCTCTTGCTCGCTTTTCTCTTCTTCGCCGCCAATGTAAGGGATAACGTTGTCGAGCATTTCAGGCCAGTCCGTGAAGTTCTTGCCCGCACCGGAGATCGCTTGGTATGTCGAAGCAACGACTGTCTTCGGTTTGAAGTCGAGCAGCGCGTTCAGCGCTGGCACGTAGCTTTGGATCGAGCAGTTCGGTTTAACCGCGATGAAGCCCGTCGACGTACCGAGACGTTTGCGCTGCGCTTCGATAACCTCGAGGTGGCTCGGGTTGATTTCCGGAATAACCATCGGCACGTCAGCCGTCCAGCGGTGAGCCGAGTTGTTCGATACGACTGGCGTACCCGTCTTCGCGTAAGCTTCTTCCAACGCTTTGATTTCGTCTTTCTTCATATCTACCGCGCAGAAAATAAAGTCAACGCCGCTTGCCACTTCTTCTACTTTCGAAGCGTCTTGTACGACGATTTGCTTAACAGCGTCCGGAATCGGCGTTTCCAGCTTCCAGCGGCCTTGTACGGATTGCTCGTACGTTTTGCCTGCGGAGCCTGCGCTTGCTGCGATGGACGTTACTTCGAACCATGGGTGATTATTCAGAAGTTCCACGAAACGTTGACCCACCATGCCCGTTCCGCCAACGATACCAACTTTCAATTTGTTTGCCATTTATCGTTCAATCCTTTCCTTTATACACAAGTATGATATGGAGTTCATTTCGATTCTGGACCACATTCGACATTCTCAATGTCTTCATTGTAGACTATTCGGTATTGCGCTGGAACAACAAAAAAATCCCACCCCCAAGACTTATATTAAAGTCTTAGGGATGAGATTATATTCTCATGGTACCACCCTAGATTCGCTGCAACGTCACCGTTGTCAGCCTCGTCGAGTACGGCATTGCAATCGCAAAGCTTATACTCCAGCTCTGTAACAGGAGCTCCTGTCACGCCACCCCTATCCAAGATAGTTCCGACGTGCTGCTCTGAGCCTTTTTTCGATAAACAGCGCTTTGCTCCTTTCCAGCTGCCGGAGCTCTCTGTGTAAGCCTTCGTTTATCTACTCTTCTCTTCATCGCATTTAATATTGGCTATAGCGTATCAAATTTTTACCGTCTGGTAAACCATTTTTTGAAAAAATATTTCATCACCTTAATCTTTCTTGTCGAAAGTCAGGCTAACCCGAACTCATTGATTAATGACTGAATGAGAATAACACTTCTCCGGAAGTCGCATCGACAACGACATTATTTTCGGTGAAAATAACACGTTCTGCGTCGCTGCCAGCAACATTACCGCCCGCTGCCGGAAACGACACACCCGTGAACGTCACGATATAGACAGGCGTATCGCGCAGTCCATTCACTTTCAGCTTATCGTTCTTGCGAATGGCTGATTCGGAGAAGGATTGAATCGGTGCCGTTATCAGTTGATACTCCACCTTTATGCTCTTTGCCATTGAAGATAAGGGAAAATAGGTAGATGCTGATTGGATTGCATCCTTCTCCGACGTAACAGCTCGCTCCTTCGGTTTATGCAGCATTATGTTAGAATTGGCAAGAAACTGTGCATCGATCGAAGTGTCAGCTTCTTCGTAAGTGTCATTCGACTGATCAGCTTTGGCTGCTGACACAACGGGAATAGCTAGAAGCGCAGTGAAAACCAGCAACAGAACCATTTTTCTCAACACTTCGCTTTGCCCTCCTTTTCCAACTCTCCACTTTCACCACTGCATGAAGACTGATTCACCCTAATGGTTCAAACCCCAGTTTTCTTAATGTATCCATGTAGACGACTAATTCATTCGATTGTTTAAGCTCATCTACATTCATCAAGGTATTAAGAGCGTTTGATACGACAGCCTTCCGCGGATTGTCAGACACCGCTTCATCCTGTACGAATTGTAATAAATCGATGGCGAATTGTTTATGCTCACTGCTTCCAGCGGATTTCTCAATTAATTTCTTCAAATTGCCTGTACTCAGCGCGAGATCGTTGTAAGGAAAATTGGTTTGTTCTCCGCTTAATAAAGTCTGTTCAAACTCTTCATTGTCGAAGAGTTTTATGTGTTTATGTTTGAGAGATGACAGTACTTCTTCACCGAGACTAAAACAATAATCGCATATCTCGTACATGGATTTCGGTCGTTTGATCATCGCGTTAATTTGACTGGCATTATGTAACGTTTCGGTCAACAACATCGTAGCATCCGCAAGATAATCCCGATATTCAGGAAAAATCTGTCCCAGCCTTACATATAACCAAGACACCCATTGCTGCCTGATATCTTTGAGAAAAGCATGAATTTCGTTATCGTTGGAAACGACAGCATCCATAATCAGAGCGTTGATGTTATTCTCTACGCGATAGGTCATCATCACTTCCAGCTGACGAATGAAAAGCTCCTTGTTCGTTTCCTCCTCACCAATTAAGAGCCGATCACGATCCGCATACATTCGTTCTTCCGAATACAGCAGCGCTTCCCGAAGCAGCTCTCCCTTTGTTTGAAAATGTTTATAGAAAGTGCCCCTTGATATATTGGATTGGTCCAAAATGTCCTGAATCGACGTGGCGTGATAACCCTGTTCAATGAAGAGACGGATTGCCGTAGTTATAATATCCGATTTCTTAACCTGCATCGTGATCCCCCTTTCAGTCATTATAACAGTTTGTACAGCAAATACATAAATAAACTCGATGTATATTTTCTTATTGATTTTTCATTCAAGCAAGTTTAATATAAACCTCGTGAACTGTCAGTTCAATTTTAGACCGACTGTATATACAATGTCTAAAATCCAAACTATATAAGGATCGTGGTGACCAACATGAATACTGAAAACCTTCATTACTTTGAGAAAGCACCAATCGCCAAGGCCGTCGCACACTTCGCTGTGCCGATGATGCTGGGCATGTCCATGTCTGTCGTTTATTCCATCTTAAACGCCTTTTTCCTCGGTACGCTTAACAATACAGCGATGTTAACCGCACTCGCGTTAACCTTGCCGTTATTTGCAGCCATTATGGCGCTGGGCAACTTGATTGGCATCGGCAGCAGTGCATTCATCTCCCGATTGCTTGGTGATAGACAATACGATGACGTAAAACATGTCTCCTCCTTCGCCTTCTACAGCAGTTTAGCGCTCGGACTTATCTTGATGGCTGCAGGCCTCCCATTAATCGATTCAATCGTTCGTGGCTTAGGTGCGACGCCAGACTCCTTCAGCTTTACGAAGGACTATGTCACGATTATGATTATCGGTTCGCCATTCATCGTCTTATTCTTCACGCTGGAGAATATCGTACGCTCGGAGGGTGCAGCAATAACGTCTATGATCGGTATGATCTTGAGTGTGGTCGTTAATATTATTCTCGATACACTCGTTATCTTCGTCTTCCATTGGGGCATTATTGGCGTTGCGTCTGCTACGATCATTGCGAATTTTGCTGCGAGTGCATTCTACGTCTTCCATATTAAGTCTAAGAGCCAATTCTTAACGGTGTCCATCCGGTGGTTCAAGACGAATAAGGTGATTCTCAGCAATGTATTCAAAATCGGGGTTCCCGTATTTATTATGAGTATCTTCCTAGGTGCAATGTCGCTCATCTTCAATCGTTATCTGGTCGAATATGGGGAGCAAGCCGTCGCCGGCTTCGGCATTTCATCAAGGTTACTGCAGTTTCCTGAGGTTATATTAATGGGTTTATGCGAGGGCGTCGTACCGCTCATTGCCTTCTCTTATACAGCGAACAAACTGCGTATGAAGCACACCATTTCTTTTACAATAAAAGCGATCTTGGCTTTAGCAGTCATGTTCGGCGTTATCGTCTATCTGATCTCCGATCACTTAATCGGCCTGTTCACGAATGACCCGCAATTAATTGAAATGGGCAGCTATATTCTGCATGTAACGTTCTTATCGTTGTTCATTACCGGGATGACTTCGTTGTTCACAGGGATATTCCAAGCAACAGCGCAAGGAACCGCCGCATTCGTCATGTCCATTATTCAAGGCATTACCCTGATTCCGGTGTTGTTCATCGCCAATCGAATAAACGGCTTCCACGGAGTCGTCTGGTCCCTCGTCATTTCAGATGTCGTCGCGTTCCTGGTTGGTGCCGTTATGCTGTATGTCCTACGGAACAAGCTGCAGCCGGACTTGGAACAACTCGCTCAGTAGAGGGAGAAAGGCGATCCACTCCCCCACACATCTGTTCTAGTGCGGCATTATAATCCATAATAGGTAACATAATTTATAATATGTAACTTAGATTGCTTCCTATTAGGAAACCCTCTCGCCTTGAGATATTAGACAATCAATGGACAACACAAAGAAGAAGGCCAATGTATCCGGCCTTCTTCTTTGTTCTTAAGTTCCGCAGAACGTCCGATAATTACAGTTCTGCTGCTCGGGCAGAACGGCATATTCAACCTGCTCTGCTGAATGCGCGAACGGATGCGCCAGCGCATTCAGCAGCCTCTCCATTACACTGTAATCGCCGTTCTTGACGGCTGCATCCAGCGCTTCCTCCACCCGATGATTGCGAGGAATGACAGCAGGGTTACTGCGCCGCATCAACTGATGCGCATCATCCAGCGTTGCAGCCTGCCGCCCTCTTCGCACCAGCCAGCGATCCAGCCATGCAGCGAAATCCTCATGTTCAGCAAGCGGAAGTCCATCGAATCGGTCGAACGTAAGCGCGACGAACGTATTCGTATAATCTGCCTTCGTCTTCTGCATCATCGCGAGCAGCTCTTGGATCAGCGCTTCATCCTCTTGCTCTGTATCTGCCAGTCCCAGTTTAGCGCGCATGCCTGCAAGCCAATGCTGGTGGTATCGATCCATATAATGCTCGAGCACGTCCTGAGCAAGCCGCACGGCTTCGTCATCATCCTCGTGCAGCAGCGGCAGCAGCGCCTCCGCAAGTCGTGCAAGATTCCATGCGCCTATACGCGGCTGATTGCCGTACGCATAACGGCCTTGCGTATCGATCGAGCTGAATACCGTCGCCGAGTCGAACGCATCCATGAATGCACATGGCCCGTAATCGATCGTCTCGCCGCTGATCGCCATATTATCGGTGTTCATGACGCCATGAATGAAGCCGACCAGCTGCCATTTCGCAATTAATGCCGCTTGCCGCTCAGCAACCTTCCGCAGCAGCACGAGATAACGATTGTCCCCTTCCTCAGTATCCACCTCTGCAAAATGTCGCTGCAGCGCATAGTCCGCAAGCTCGCGAAGCTCATCTTGCGTTCCCCATTGGGCAGCGAACTGGAATGTGCCCACACGCAGATGACTCGCTGCTACACGCGTCAGCACAGCGCCTGGAAGCGCCGTTTCGCGATAGATCGCTTCACCTGTCGTCACGACCGCAAGACTGCGTGTCGTCGGAATGCCTAGCCCATGCATCGCTTCGCTGATGATATACTCGCGCAGCATCGGCCCGAGTGCCGCTCGCCCATCGCCGCCTCGGGAATATGGCGTCCGGCCGGAGCCTTTGAGCTGAATATCGAACCGTTCACCGTCTGGTGTAATCTGTTCGCCCAGCAGAACAGCACGGCCATCCCCGAGCCGATTGAAGTGACCGAATTGATGTCCGCCGTAAGCTTGAGCAATTGGCTCCGAGCCTTCAGGAAGCGCATTGCCTGCGAATATTGCAGTTCCGTTGGAGCTGCGCAGCACTTCTGCATGCAGCCCAAGCGAAGCTGCCAGCGGCTCATTGACAACAACAATCGCAGGGTCCTCCACTTCAGTCGGACTCACCTTAGCAAATAAGTTATCAGGGAGACGGGCATAGCTATTGTCGAAGTTCCATCCTGCCTTTGTATTGGTCATCGTATCTCCTTCTTGAAGCCCTTGTTCGAAACCCACGCTAACCTCATTTAGTATGGGCAGTACTATGGACACTTATTTCGCGCCGTGCTTCTTCTCAAGCACCTCTGCGGCCCCAGCCGAATACGCGAACATGCACAATGCCTTTGGTAATCCAATGCGTTGCGACATACAGTACGATGAACCCAAGCAATAATGGTCGGAAAATAATGCCGGCTATCACCCACGTGATGAGAACTTGCCACGGTTGCATCTTTCTCAGAATTCGTGTTGGCCACAGCACAATACGATAAAGAAGCTGACTCTGCTGCAGCGCCGCCAAATATTCATCCCGGTACTGCTTCTCTTCCGGATTGATCCGAACGACGGTCCTCATATACGTTTCTTGAAGCTTATAGTCACCGCGAAGTCCCGCTGCCCAAGCCAAATAGAGTAAGATTTGAGGATTCTCGCTATCGTATTTAATCGCCTGACGATCCAATCGAGCGCTCTCAGCCATATTGTTCAGCAATGCTTCGGTATAGCTGAGTATTGCTAATAAGATGGGAGATTCCGCATTAATCTCAAGGGCTTGCAGAATCTTCTCCTTCGCTTCCTTGAATTTGCCTTTCTTGTTCAACAGATTGGCATGATAGAAGTGATAGCTCGTCTCATACGGATCGATTCGTTGCGCTTCAGGCAATGCCTCGTAGAATGCAGCCTCATCCTGACGTTCATAATAAACAACAATCCGTACATACCACGCCACTTGATGATCGGGATCACGCTTCAGCGCTTCATCAGACCAGTGCAGCGCCTTCTCGGTATCGCTCATACCCAAGTAGATTTGCCCAAGCAACGCGAACAAATCTGGATCTTCCGGCTGTTCTCGAAGCAGCTGTTCCACTTCTTGAAGCGCTTCTTTATATCTTCGCCACTCAATCAGTTGATACACCGCGCGCAGCGCTTGAACTTTCGAATCGTACACGACCTGCTGGCTCCTCTCTAGATCATTGCTACTTAACCCCATGCTTCTTCATATAATCCAGAATAATCTGGTAGTCCTTATTCACATCGCTGAATGTCGCGTAATTGCGAGCAGTGGAGAACCATTCCAATGTCGTTGCTTTACGTGATTTCAGGGCAGCCTTCAGATCATTCTGAGTGACAGGTTCGATCTCGCCTGATTCGAACATTCTCTCCATTGCGGATTCTACGGCATCTTGAATAACCTGTTCGAGATCTGCGCCGGAGAATAACTTCGTATCCGCGGCAATCTTCTTCAGATCGACTGATCCGAGCGGCTTGCCAGCGAGTTTAAGCTGCAAGATCGTTTCCCGTTCAGCCTCTTCTGGCGGCGGTACAAATACGAGATGATTGAACCGGCCTGGACGACGCAATGCGGAATCCAGATACCACGGCGTATTCGTCGCACCGATCACGAATACATTGTCATTCTGTGATTGCAAACCGTCGAGCTCCAGCAGCAGCTGGTTCACAAGCATCCGATCGTGATGCTGACGCATTTGATGACGAGAACCGCCCATGGCATCCAGTTCGTCGATGAAGATTACACAAGGTTTATTCAACCGCGCCTTTTCGAAAATATCATGCAAATTATGCTCGCTCTGACCTGCCCACATCGACAGAATCGCTTGAAGCTCGATATGCATGAAATTGGCATCGATCTCACCGGCTACCGCGCGCGCGAGGAATGTCTTACCGCAGCCCGGAGGACCGTATAATAATAGACTTCCGCCCGCCTCTCTTCCGTAAGCAGCGAACATCTCCGGTTGTTTGAGCGGAAGAATGAAGTTCATTCGAATCTTCTTCTTAACTTCTTCCAGCCCGCCGACATCGGCGAAAGTTTCCTTCGGCTTGTCGGATTCGACCAGCGAATGATCATCTTTATTGAATTGAATAAGCTTCATATTTTTACGCCTGCGCTCTGCAAGTTCATCATGATCCGACATGTTATTCGCTCCTTTAATTCTCGATTCTAAGGGCAATTCCATAAATTCACTTATCCTCATATTACAATAGAAGCACCTATCTTCTCTACCAATTCTATCAAAAGAAGACCGAGCAGCATTCTGCTCGGCCTCTTTATTCAACGATACGATTGTCACCATTCTCTCATGTGTCGCTGCTCGCCGCATGCTGCTCATGTACGATCGGTTTGAACAACATCGCTCCTCTAACCGACCATGCAGCTGCTAACAAGGCAATGCCCGTTAACAAGAATACATACGGAATACCGATCCAACCGCCGAGAATGCCGCCAAGCAATGGTCCTACCACAATGCCGAATTGATTGGCGGATTGGCTCAGACTGACTGCCCGGCCTCGGAAATTGTGATCCACATGCTGAATAATGAGCGCATTAAGCGCCGGAAACACGGCAGCGAAGAACAATCCGTAGCTGAATCGCAGCAAGCCGAAGCCAATCAGATTGTGTACGAACATCTGAAGCAAATTGCCTAGGCCGCCGCCAATCAAGCCGATGAACAGCGTTCTGCTATAGCCGATTCGCCCGCCTATTCTCCCCCAGCGCGACCCCATTATGACCGTCGCTGCACCAACTGCAGAGAAGACGATGCCCGAGCTTAACGTTGCTCGGCTTGCGCTGCCGCCAAGATGAACGACATAAATCGTAATTAGCGGCTCCAGGATAAGCACGGAAGTCGAGACAAGCATAATGAGCCCGAAAATGCGCAACAGCTTCGGATTGGATGCAGCCCGCTTCACATCCTGTATGACACTCGTACGTTCTGTCGACCGACGGCGATGAATCTCCTTCACACCTAGCACGATCAACGCGGAGATCAAAGTGATGATGGCAGAAGCAATGAAGCAGCCGCGCAAGCCTACCCATTGAGACAAGACGCCTCCCGCAAGCGGACCGATAATGCTCCCCGCCGCTGTCGAGGTCGATATAACGCCGAGCGCATATCCGACATGCTTCTCCGGCGTATTCGTTCCGACGAAGGTGATTGAAGCAGGACTGAAGCCCGCCATGAGTCCTTGGAATATCCGCACCATAATGAAAGTGATAGGATCATAGACGAAGAAATTCGCCAGATGCGCCAGCGCGAGTCCGACGCCTGAACGGAACAGCATAAGCTTGCTTCCATATCGGTCCGCGAGCGATCCCCAGAACGGCGCACACAACCCGCTGATTAGGAAACTGATCGAGATCGATACCCCTGCCCACACTTCCAGTCCGCTCTCAATTCCTAAGTCTTGGTTCAGGAACAGGGGGAAGAACGGAACGGACAGCGTGTAAGACATATGATTGAGGAATAAACCGATCCATAAGATGTATAAGTTACGCTTCCATAGTTCCAAGCACTGCTCCCCCATTCGGTCATGCTGCTCTATTGCTTTTATGATTACGAGACATTATGCGTATACGAATTCGGTCTGATCGCGTCGTTGATACAGCTCCCAATACTTATTGGCGATTTCATCCGGATCGTAAGCCGTTCCTTTCGCAACATAGCCGCTGATCGTGACCGTACCTACATAGATGTTGTCAGGCTGCAGCTCTTGCGCGAGTGACAAGGCAAGCGATCGTACGCCCGCTTTGCCGATCGACAAGGATGCATATTCTGGATTAGGCGAGAGAGCCAATCCGCCTCCCGTAATAAGAATCGTGCCTTCCTTGCGAGCACGGAAAGCAGGAATGACCGCTTTGACGCTCGACAAAGCACCCACAACATTCACTTTGAACTCGTCGATTAGCTGCTGTTCGTCTAGAGAAGAAATGGCGGCTCTCGAGATGTAGGCTGCATTATACAACAATACGTCCGGCGTGCCGAATTGCTCGCGAATGTGCTGGAATGCCTCGGCGATCGAATCCGGCTTCGAAGCATCTGCAGCAACTGTATACGTTTCTACTGATTGATCGTGAAGCTCGCTTGCGAGCACCTCGAGCGATAGCGGATTGCGAGCGACGAGTACGACGCGGAAGCCGTTGGAACCAAATTTGCGTGCTACTGCCGAACTAACGCCTGGACCTGCACCGACGATAACGAGAACTTGCTGACTCATAGTAATCGCTCCTTTTAATTTGTGGTCAAATCCCACTCATTCACATTATTGAACGTGCCTAAGTTGAGCGGCTTGCCGCCTACTACCAGGTTAGATACCGCTTGAAGTCTTTTCTCCGAATAGATGCTGAGCGTCGGAAGATCATCATGCAAGATTTGCTGCAATTGATTGTAAATCTCGTGACGTTTGGCCGGATCCGATTCAGTTGAGCCCTTGGTGATCAGCTCGTCGGCCTGCGGGTTATTGTAGTGAATGAAGTTGTTCGCGTTATCGCTCTTGAACAACGAGAAATAGTTGCTTGGTTCGATGTAATAGTCACGGTTGAAGATGGTCAGATCGTATTCGTCCTTGAGCACCTTCTGAATGAGCGTGCTGAAGTCGAATTTCTGCACTTCCACCTTTAAGCCGGCATCCTTCAAGTTCTGAACGAGTATGTCCGAGGCTTGCTCGCGGATTTTATTGCCCGCAGGCACGAGGAATCGAAGAGTCTTGTTCGAATCCCAGCCCGCTTCCTTCAGCAGCGCTTTCGCTTTGTCCGGATCGTAAGTAACCAGTTGAATATCCTTGTTATAGTAAGGATTGTCGCTTGGAACACTGCCATCAATCACGTCTGCCTGCCCTTTAAGCAGCTGCTCGACAATAAGCTGACGGTTGAGCGCATAAGCAATCGCTTGTCGAACTTTAACGTCATTGATCGTCTTATTGTTAAAGAACAGCTCCGCAGGCTCGGAAGGACCGCTCGAATCCACCGTTACATTAGTGAGCGCCTTCACCTTCTCATAGTCTGTGATCGGAATAAGTCCGACCGGCAGCGAGTTCATTTGAATGTCTCCCGTCTGCAGCTGGGCGATCAGGTTCGTCGCCGGCAGTACTTTGACGTAGATTTTGTCCAGCTTCGCAACTGGTCGGTAGTAGTTGTCGTTGCGTACAACCTCTGTATATTGATCCTTCTTGAAGTCCGCGAACTTGAAGGCGCCGATCGTCACTTCCGGCTTTTGAAAATACGCGTTCGTCGCCAGCTGGTCCGGGGCCACATCCTTCAACACATGTTCAGGAATGAAATACACCTTCGTCGCGAACGTCTCCTTGAAAATGTTCGGGTCGATCGGCGTCTTCGTTTTCACCTCGAATGTATGCTCATCGACAATCTTCAGACCTGACAGCTCGGTTTGTCCCTCCTCCAACTTGCCGGCATCGTTCGTTCCTTCGATAAAGTTCAATCGGAACGAGCTCTCCACCTTCGGATTGAGCGCCGTTAGCAGCGTGAACCGAACATCCGCTGTCGTGAAGGGCTGACCGTCATTCCACACCGCATTCGGATTCAGCTTTACTACATAAGTTTGATTGTCAGTCGTCTCCACGGATTCTGCCAGCTTCGGCAGAAACTCGAAGGACGTATTAATATCAAGCAGCGCATCGTTGATCAATGCCAATACGGTTCTGGACGCGGAATCGCCCTGATCATTAATCTGGTTAAGCGTAGGAGGCGAATTCACGATACCGATCGTAACAACCTTATCCTTAGCAGGGGTTGTAGATGCAGCATTCGTGGCGGCGTCCGTCTTCGCAGGTGCATCGGCAGCAGTCTTCGCAGTATCCTTGCTCTCCGTCTGTTCGGAGCTTGCTTGCTTGTCGTTATCGCTGCCGCAGGCAGATACGAGAACGAGCAGTGCAGTGATCAACGTAAGCGTGAATAAGCGTAACGAAAATTTCAACGGGGATTCCTCCTTGTTTGGTGCAGATGGTCGGTGAAGTCTTTTTAATTGTGATAATCAATGAGTCAAATGTCGTCAGCTCTTCGGATCGAGCGCATCGCGCAGTCCATCGCCGACGAAGTTGATCGCCAGCACCGTAATTAAAAGCATCGTTCCAGCCGGCACCCATAGCCATGGCTGATCGGTCAACACGGTCAGTGATTGCGCGTCGCTGAGCATATTGCCCCAGCTTGCAGTCGGCGGCTGAACACCCATGCCGAGAAAGCTAAGTCCCGCCTCGCTCATAATAGCGCTCGCTATGCCGAAGGTGGCATTAACGATGATCGGTCCCATCGCGTTCGGCAGCAGATGTCGGAACCAGATGCGCGGTGCGCTGTAGCCTAGCGCCCGACCCGCTTTAATATAATCCAACTGTTTAAGCGATAAGACGCTGCTTCTGACAAGACGAGCGACCGCAGGCCAAGAGAACAGCGCCAGGACCATAATAATCGTCGTAAGACTAGCGCCGATGGCACTGACGACGACCAGAATAACCATTAGGAACGGAAAAGCCATGAACATATCCGTTACTCGCATAACGATCATATCGAGCCATCCGCCAACGTAAGCAGAGATAAGTCCGACGAGTGTGCCGAATGCGACATATAATCCAACGGTCGAGAAACCAACGATCAAGGAGACGCGCGACGCTGCAATAAGACGGCTCAGCACGTCTCGGCCAACTTGATCGGTGCCGAGCCAATGGTCTGCAGACGGCGCCGCTGAGAATGCGGCTGTCACAGCATATGGCGAATGCGGTGTAAGCAGCGGTGCAAATATGCCGCACACGATGAGCAGCAAGGTAACCAGCAGCCCGATAACGGCGAGTCGATGCTTGGAGAAGCGTCCTGCCACCTGTCGAAGGTAGCCTGCCGATGGATGAATCTCAATATCGTTGCCCGATATAGAATCGTCTGCATCCAAGCGCTGACGCAGTCCAGCCGCGGATGGTGAATTCGCTTCAGCGACTGTTGTATGATGCAGTTCTAGTTCGCTAGCACGCATTTGCTCCACCCTCATCTGTACTGGATTCGCGGATCAGCAATCGAATAAAGAATGTCCGTAATGAGATTCGATGCCAGAACAATAACAGCAGCTACGAGATTCAATGCCATCAAGGTCGGATAATCCCGCGACAGAATGGATTGCATCGTCAGTTGGCCGATGCCTGGCCATTGGAAGATTTGCTCGACTAGAATGCTGCCTCCCAGCAGGACTGGAATCTCGGTTCCGAATACGGTGAGAATCGGCAGCAGTGCATTGCGGAGTGCATGCTTGTAGATCACAAGCGATTCATGGACGCCCTTCGCTCTTGCCGTACGCAAATATTCTTGTCCAAGCACATCCAGCATGCTGGCACGTATGTAACGGATTTTCTTCCCGACAATGCCCACAGCGAGAACGGCAGCAGGCAGAATGAGATGACGCAGCGTATCGCCGATGCCGCCGCCTTCGCCTAACGTGCTCATCCCTCCTGTCGGCAGCCAATGTACCTTCAGCGTAAACAGGTAGATCAATCCAAGCCCAAGGAAAAATGGCGGGATCGACAGCCCGATGAATGCAAGTCCAGTCATCGTATGATCGAATGCCGTGTTATGTCGTACAGCACTCGCAATCCCTAGTGGTATTGCGATAAGCAGCCCTATTATCAGTGCTGTGAGAGCAAGCAGAACGGTTGGCCCGATACGTTCGCCGATGATCGATGCAACCGGTGCGTATGAGCTGAAAGAGTATCCCAGCTGTCCATGAAACAAGCCGAATATCCACTGCCAATACTGCACGGCGAATGAGCTGTTCAAGCCGAGCATTTCTTTCTTTGCCTGCAGCAATTCAGGCGGCGTGTTCGGATCGATCAGCATATCGACCGGATTGCCCGGCGCCAACTTCATAATCATGAAGCTGATGATCGTAATACCGAATAGAACGGGAATCGAAATCATCAATCGCCTGGTAATGTAGGGCAGCATACGATTCTCTCATCCTCCTTTCTAATTGCCATGTGCTTACCAGAGCGGATAATGGCATGCAGCAGCGTGAGCAGTTCCTTGGAGCTGCGGCTCCTCTTCGCGGCACTTCGCCTGTGCATAAGGGCAGCGTGTATGGAAGCGGCAACCATTAGGCGGGTTAACTGGATTAGGCGCCTCGCCGTCAAGCAGCGCTTTATGTCTTGATCGCAGTTGAGGATGATGGACCGGATTCGCATCCAGCAGCAATCGGGTATAAGGATGCTTCGGTTTCTCGAAGAGACTATTCTTGTCACCGAGCTCAACAATCCGCCCTAGATACATGACGGCAATCCGCGTACTGATGTAACGGACTGCGCCAAGGCCGTGAGCGATGAACACATACGTTAAGCCGAGCTCCTTCTGCAGATCCTGCAACAAATTGAGAATTTGGGCTTGAATCGATACGTCTAGCGCCGATACAGGTTCATCGCATACGATGAGCTTAGGCCTCACCGACAGCGCGCGTGCAATGCCGATTCGCTGTCGTTGTCCGCCTGAGAACTCGTGCGGAAATCGATCCTTGCTCGATCGCGGCAGTCCGACCAGATCCAGCAGCCGATCAATCTCTCCCTCAACCGCTGACTTATCGGTCAGCCTATGTGCGAGCAAGGGCTCCGCCAGCAGCTCGCCGACGCGCTGACGCGGATTCAACGAAGCATACGGATCTTGGAAGATCATTTGCATTTGCGTCCGCAGCGGTTTCATCCGTCTATCCGAGAACTTCGTAATCTCCGCTTCATCGAACCAGATACGACCATCATGAATATCTTCAAGACGCAGCAGCGTTCTGCCGATCGTCGATTTGCCGCAGCCCGACTCTCCTACTAGACCCAGTGTCTCTCCTGCATAGATATCCAATGTCACACCGTCAACAGCACGGACGTATTCCTTCGTTCGGTTTAGAACCCCGCCTCGTATCGGATAGTACGTTTTCACTTTATCCAGCCGAGCGATCGTCGCCGATCGATGAGCTTCGTGTGCGTCATGCAAGTCATGCGCCAGCGTGCTTGTCATACGGATGCACCTCCTGCTGGCTCAAGTTTCGAATTCCCTGATGTGTCAGCAAGCCAGCAACGTACGAGACGATTGTCACCTGCTGGCGCAAGCGAAGGCGGAGTTTGCCTGCAAATCTCTGTCGCATAGGCACAACGAGGGTGAAATCGGCATCCTTGCGGCAGGCGGTTCAATGCAGGGACCGTACCCGCTATCGATGCCAGTCTGTCTGGTCGCTCACCATCATGTGAATGCACGGAGGGTATTGCTTTCATTAAGCCTTGCGTATAGGGGTGCATGGGTTGATCAAATAGCGAATCTACATCCGCCTGCTCGACAATCTGGCCTGCATACATAACCACAACCTTATCTGCCATCTCAGCCACAACGCCCAAATCATGGGTGATAAGAAGAATGCTCGTTCCACTTTCCTCTTGCAGCGTCTTCAGCAGCGCCAAGATTTGAGCTTGCACCGTAACATCCAATGCCGTCGTCGGCTCATCGGCAATGAGCAGTTGCGGTTTGCTTGCGATAGCCATTGCAATGACTACACGCTGGCGCATTCCGCCCGACAACGCATGCGGATAGTCATGCATGACTGACTCCGGCCGTGGAATCCCAACACGCCTCAGCAGCTCTACTGCATATTCGCGCGCATCTCTTCCTCTTCGCTTCGAATGCAGCTTGATAACCTCCAGCAGTTGATGACCGACGGTGAAGACGGGATTCAACGCTGTCATCGGCTCTTGGAATATGATTGCGATATCCTTCCCTCGAATGCGCCGAAGCTCCTTCTCGGATTTACGCAGCAAATTATCGCCCTTCAGCCGAATCTCTCCTTGCTGAATAAAGCCGTTCTTCCCAAGCAGCCGAAGGATCGATTGTGACGCGACACTCTTGCCGCTCCCCGATTCGCCTACAATGCAAATCGTCTCTCCTTCGGATGCGGTAAGCGTAAGATCGTCGACTGCTGTCATCTCGCCGCCATCCGTACGGAAACCGACTGACAGACGATCAATGGCAAGCAGCGGCGATGTCATCGGGTAACCTCAACAGGTTGCGTCTTCAGGATCGGCGGTTGAGCTTCTGTCGGAATGGCCGGAATATACACACTGTCGCGTGTCGTTTGCCGGAACTCCTCTTTCGCTCGCTTCAGCGTCTCCTCCCCGGTCGTGAACAGCTCATATGCAGCAAGCGCTAACAGCTTGGCGGCATACTGCATCCCTTTCCGTCCGATCGAGGAACCGAACGCAGCAGTAGCCTGCCAGGTATGAACTTGAATGCCGACTGGCGCACAGGTTGTCGTTATCGTGCCTACCGGTGTAATCCATGACACATCACCTAGGTCAGTCGATCCTCCAAGCGTGACACCGATTGGTTTCCACCTTGCGAAACCGGTCGGAAGTGGTCCCTCTTCACCAAGTCCAAGCCGTTCGGTCTGATGCTTGGCTTGGCGCAGTGCAGTCGGATCCAAGGTGTCCGTTAGCTGCTTCGCCCATTTACGTTCCTCCACGGTAAAATCAATCGCTCCAGCTTCTTCCCATTGCGCAACGAGCAGATCATTGAGCGTCTCGTTAGGTTTAAAATCATAGGCGCCGGCTTTGATATCCCATGTCACGCTTGTTTCTGTCATAAGCGCTGCGCCGCGCGCAATATTAAGCAAGCGCTCAAGCAGACTATCCACTTGTTCACGATTCGCACCACGCAGGAAATACCATACGCTTGCTTGATCCGGGACGATATTCGGCGCTACGCCCCCGTTCGTTATCGTGTAATGGATACGCGATCCGTCAGGAACATGCTCCCGCAAATAATTGGCGCCGACATTCATCAGCTCCACTGCATCGAGCGCGCTTCTGCCCAGGTGCGGCGCGGCTCCGGCATGTGCGGTACGACCTTGAAAATAGAACTCAACCGACGTAAGCGCCGATGTTCCGGCGGAAACAGCTAAGTTGGACGATCCGGGATGCCAAGTCAGCGCAGCATCAAGGTCATGGAATACGCCTTCTCTTGCCATGAACGTCTTGCCGGACAGCACTTCCTCGGCAGGACAGCCGTAATAACGAATCGTACCTGTCAATCCCTCTTCTAACAGTCGGTCTGCTGCAGCGATAGCCGCCTCTACACCAGCCGTTCCGAGCAAATTATGGCCGCATCCATGCCCGGGACCGTTATGGACGACAGGTTCAGGTACGGTGTTGACTTGTTGAGACAATCCTGGAAGCGCGTCGTATTCTCCGATAAACCCAATAATCGGTGAGCCGCTTCCATATTCAGCGATGAATGCGGTCGGAATGCCACCCACTTGGCTTGCGATACGGAATCCGGCCTGCTGAAGAACAGCAATTTGCGCTTCGGATGCGAAACGCTCCTCATATGCTGTCTCCGGGTGCGCCCAGATTTGATCGGCTAATTGGTCGAAGCTTGCTTGATTTTCTTCAATCCACTGCACAATTTGCTGCTTGCTCATGACCAGCCTCCTCTATCGTATGTTCATATTCACAATTACTTTAATTCGCATCAGGATAGTGGAATTTAAGTTGAACATAATCTATCATCACCTATCTCTTTAGTCAATAAATCCCAATATAGGATTGTTTGATCGTTCGATTCATGAATTCAATCGATCTCATTCCAGCCCCTAGCAGAGCTTGTAGCCGCCTGTTATCACGCCATCAATCCCACTCGCAGATTGAGATATTGGAAGGTATATGTAGTCGAATTATTGCAATGAATAATTATCCAACAGATAACTAAATGAAACATTTATTTACAGTTGATAACACCTTCGCCATAAAGCTTTTATGATAAATAAGAGGCTGCACGCACAAGGTTTGAACGACCTTTATGTGTGCAACCTCTTCTTGTCAACAACCAATCATCCGCAGTCATCATCCTAACAACGTCTGGCGACGCTTATGTCGTTAACGCGAATGCCATCCAAATTAACATCACTTCGTACTAACCGATGCCCTCCCTGCTGGCCTTTCCTTCGTGACAGGCAGCGTAACTGTCGGGAGCACTCCTCGACCAACCTATAAGATTACGGCAGGCGCTCCACTGGGACAGCTTAAAGCACGCCGGGATCTACGTAGAGGCTTTATACAGCTATATAATAGATATATTTACGCTCTAACATATGCTTTAATCGTAGCTAGTCTTTTACCTTCTTCGAAACCAAACGGGCGAATGGTATAACTTGAAATTGAGGCAGGCATAATGAAGGTTTCCGCAAAATGTATAACAAACGGAGTAAATGACTCGTCAGGACTCTCCACGATGGCTGATTCTCCTTCAACCAGATTTAATACCTGTACGCTTCCGTTTCCTGTATGCTCGACTTTCTCCGAGAACCAATGACGGTGTGTTTCAATAAATTGAAATTCATGCAACCCTGTTCTTTCTTCAATCCATCCATTCCCTGCATCAATCCTTTCAACTTTATTCACCAGATTTTGTTCAACCCAGGAGGTCGTTCTATCCCATTGGATGACTTGAGCTCCATGAGCAATATGGACAGGACGAGGTTTGCCATCTAACCCGCACCGATCCCAATCCCATAATTTGAAAGTAAAAATATAAGGTGTGGCACTTATCTCAAGCACTACACAATCGGAGGCGGCACAATGAATGGTGCCGGCAGGGATTAAAAAGTGATCATGTTTACGAGCAGGAAAGGCATTTATGTAATGGTCTACTGGGAATGAACCAATCCTCTGTTGGGCTAACGTTAGATCTTCTATCATTTGTTCTGGGGAAGCAAGCTCTGTCAAACCAAGATATACGGCCGCATCTGTCTTTGATTCTATAATGTAATAGCTCTCATCTTGGGTATATGACATGCCGAATTGCTCTTGGATATACCCGACTGTCGGATGCACTTGAAGGCTTAATGGCTGTCCCTCCAGTGTATCCAGAAAATCAAATCGAATCGGAAATTCTGCACCGAATCGAGCATACACTCTTTCGCCTAGCAGCGCTTTCGGATGCAGATACACCAGATTGATGGCTGGCGATTCGATTCTGATTGATCCGTAATCAAGATAAAGACTGTTCTCTTCCGGCACACCATCGAATCCCCAAGCATAGGAATATTCTTTGGCAGGAAGATTCATATGCTTCTCTAGCCAACGACCTCCCCATACTCCTGGATCAAAATAGGGTACTAGCCGAAATGGCTGACTGGTCAATTGTTTTAAACCGCTCACATAGGCATTCCAACTTACCATCTTCGGATCATGACCTGAATTTGTATCAAGATAATAATCGATTTTGTTGAACAAAGACCGTTTTAACCGATCTGCCATTCTCCAATCATGGAAATACCCTCGTTTATACTTCTTAAGGATGTCTTCCCTCTCGTTATCTGCATGCCAATTTCCGAATTCATTTGTCCGATATCTCTGCTGGATCTCCCATCTAGCTAAATCTGCATAAATCAGAATATCGCCTTCCGCTACAAGTGAAGCGCCAAAACCTATTATTACAACTATCCCTTCTCGAACAGCATTGAACTTCTCTTGTATTTCGTTTATTTTCTCGCTATCATACATCTCTTCTATGCGGAAAGGCGTCATAAACCCTAACACCCGATCATCCGTCAAGTAACGGTCTAACAACGTATTTATCTCATTGATTGATTTGCAGGCGTGTTCAGCATGAAAGATTGCAGAGATAGGTAAGTGTCGTTTAAGACCTTCAATTATTTCTTCATGTCTTACACTCGGATAACATTCAATGACTAGCGTTGTTTTTCTGTTACGATGAATCTGATTATTCAGTACAGTAGAAATCTTCGCATAGCCCCGCTGAGCGTCATTGTCGAAACCACTAATTACAGTTGACGGCTCCTTATCGTAATTTGAGAACATATCATCACCTACATTTTTTTGATCTTTTCTTGAAAATAAAAAGCCGCACTTTCGCGCGGCCTTGGTTTCTACGATCTAACCGTGACAAAAGGAGCTAAGAGTTCATGCAATCCGGCAAGTGCTTGATTAGGATCTGAATAGTTCTTACCGCATGACAATTGGTAGTTGAACTCATAATGGCCTTCGCAAGTTGCTTTGAAGTTGGTTTCCCACTTGTTATTGGTCAGCCAAGAATATAGAGTTCCCTTAGGAACGCGTTTCGAATCGTAACTCCATAGGTTTAAACCGCCAATGTGAATCATTGGAGCATCCGGCGTCCCAATAATTACACCAGTGGACGTTCCAACTAATGCTGCCCCTGCTTGAACCATGTAGTAGTCTCGGCACGTATTGGGCAGCTGGTCAATTCCAGGTCGAATAGCTGCTCCTGCCTTGTCTATATACCATTGGCCTCCTGGGAGATCCATAGGAAACGACACATACATCCCTTCCGGATCGGTTACTAGATCTTTCGTCAACCTCACCTGAATATCGATTGAGGGAAGTTGCTTGTAAAAGGTGAAGTTCACTTGATAAATAGAGGCACCGGCAACTCGGTATGTAAAGCGCTGTATATGAAATACCTCACCGGACTCGATGGTTTCAGATGACATGCAGCGGCCACCATGTTTCTCATCTCGTGGGACCTTTCTTGCACGTGACATAAACCCAGCAGCCTCTCCACGCTGGCCGCCCGGAAATACTTGATAGACAGGTGACCCCAAGGGAGGTTCATCCACCTTGAGCAATTGCTGATCGGAGGACTTATCGATAAGCGAAACAATGCCGCCCCTCTCATTCCATCTAATCGAATAGAAAGGATTTTCGAAGCCGTCATGCATGCTGTTAAGGCCACTGCAGGTTGTTGATTCTGCTTTCACTTTTATTGGTTTGACAAACAGCTTCCTTTCTTGATGTCCGTCAAGTTCTAAAGCGACTGCGACTGCTTTGCCTCGCTTCGAAGTCGAAATCTGATGAGGATAGCTTCGTCCTTCATCATCCACGACAACGAAGGGACGATTCAGAAACTCGCTCTCCCACCCATCAAAATGAAGTCGAGCGATGGACGTCGAGAAATGTTCCATCGGGTTAATGACTAGGAATGAATTAGGTCTGCGTGCCGTAAAATCGCCTTCGCCACGTGCTTGAAGCACTTCATAGAGTGCCGTATTCGCAAGCTCATCTGCTTCAATTGCATATTTCATCTTTCTTAAATGAATACGTTGTACAAGATTGTCCCAAGGCTCGACAAAACAATGGGAATGTCCCCAAGTATGCTCTGCGTAGAGTAGTAGATTCTGCGTAATGGCTTGCCTATTTTCTGGCGTAACGATTGTTCCATTCGGATCTAGGCGTTCAATTAATCGCTTTGTCCGCTGTGCTTGCCGGAAAAGCGCAGTTTCGGTTGGCGTAGATATAGCTCCATCCGACCACCAATCCGTCCAATCGCCGCTATAAACCGGTATATGCTGTACATTTTGTTCCAGATGCATAAAGAATTGTTTGAGCGTGGACGAGGTTACTGTGACCGAATCCCCGTGTACTTGGTTCCACTGCTCGATTACATCGCAATAACTGTCGCTTACCGGACTGTTATCGGTATATAGTGCCGAACCCATGACGGGCAGAAAATCATAGGGATAATCGTTCTCCTCAAGAATTCGAAGCAAAGGGAAAATCTTTTCCTCCGCTAAGGATATATCAGTTACATCAACATATCCGCCACGCCCTTCGAGGATGAGTCCCGGAATACCTGGATCAATATCCGGATTCCATCCAGCTATCAATCCTAGTAAATTAGCTTTATGGTACGGAAAGCCGTTCCAAACTAGTATTCGATTTCCTTGCGGCGTCTGCCATTGGAATGGAACAAGCGGTTTAAACGGGCACCCTCCATGATGTGTATTGATGTTCATCATTAAGTAACGAACACCTGTGTTATACAACGCCTCTGACATTCCCCATGAAAATCCGTTAATATCGCTTCCCATTGCGACATCTAATCGCAGCCCATGTTCATCTGCGAATTGTCTCGCAGGCTTAAGACTGTCTTCCAGATGACCTTGGTCTAAGAGCTCGCAGAAGTGGAGGTAAAAGGCTCCTAATTCGATTTGTTCTTCTTTTATTGCATCAAGTAGCCTGTCTTTCTCAGTAGCATTTGCATCCTTCCAAAACTGCTCAAGCGCCCAGAAACCTTCGATCGTAAATTTAAATCGTGAGGACTCATCTCTCTTCTTTTCATGATCTATAACAGCAGCTTGAACTGCTTGACTGATAAATTGTTTGTGATAAGCCGCAATGCGTTCTTGGCAATCTGTGTATCCCACATCAATATGCGAGTGATTGACAACAAAAAGTTTCCATTTTCTATTTAAAACTTTGCTGCCGCTCATCGATATATTCTCCTTCTGGCAAGGAATGTTCATTCCGTTCTATTTTTAAATAATCGACCATTGAGTGAGCAGTGATTTTACTCGGCAATGACCCTGGTATGTCAGTAGAAAATCGGACAGTGACTGGATATGCAGGAAGTAGATCGAAGTAATTGTCAGAGAACCTGCCCTCCGATTCAGAAGACAACCAAACCTGTTTTGCGAGACGATCACTTTCCAGACGAACCCATATACCGTTCTCATCCTGTCCTTGGGTAAGTTTAACGACTGGTGAAGGTAAGTCTAAATCTTTTGTTGGAACCCAATAATGAATGTTTCGATCGACTTCTTCGCCATTTATCAATAACTTAGCGATCACAACACTCTTTGATGGCTGGACGCTGCCGATCAGATCCGCTGCTAGAAGTGCTGTGTATACATTGACTGAAGGTTGTTGAATGATAACTTCAGTTCCGATACGACTCATTAGGTTTCCATGAAAATCATATCCTTCAACTATGAGTTCCCCTTTTGAATGAACAACTGAATCTGAAAGGACCCGAACATCTAATTTTCCAGGAGCGCTCTCCTCAAATACGATTCGCAGGTCTTGGAAACTTCGCTTCACCGCGTATTGCAGTGCCTTCCAACGTCCGTAATAATCTATTCCGGACCATGAGGCTGCCGGCCAACAATCATTCATCTGCCAATACAAAGACCCCATGCAGAACGGCTTGTTGCTTCGATGGGACTCGATTGCCGTCTGAATAGCTTCCGCTTGCAATATTTGGCTCATATATAGGAAAGACTCCATATCTTTGGCTTCCGGCATATACTGTTGCATGTAAGTCAGAATAAGTTGGTTGCCACCACCGCTTCGCTGATGAGCAAGCATGACTTCTGATTCCAATTCCATATCCTTCTCGGAAGCATAAGTCTGCACAGTTCGATACTCAGGGAAGGATTGGAAACCGTATTCGCTCATAAACCGTGCTTGATGCGTGCGGTAACTATCGAAACTTGCCCCTGTATGCCATACCCCCCAATAATGAACATCCCCTGCTGTCGAAGTATGACGAGCATGCATTTGTTCATCGAACGATGCACTGCATAGTGGAGATGACGGCCAATAAGCAATTTCCGGCGCAAGTTGTTGAATCACTTCTGGAAGAATGCGATGGAACAATGCAACGTAATCCTGCCAGATTTTTTCCCGAAGCTCAGCGGAGTACTTCTGCTTCCATCCCCAGCCGGATGCCTCATCGTAATGCGACCAAGCCATGTCGATCTCGTTATTCCCGCACCACAGTGCTATGCATGGATGATTACGAAGTCTCCTAACATTGTCCTCCGCTTCTAAACGTACACTATCAAGGAAAGGTTGATCTCCTGGATACATGCTGCAGGCGAACATGAAATCCTGCCAAATCATAATGCCGTACTCATCACATAGGTTGTAAAATGTATCTGCTTCGTAAACGCCTCCGCCCCAGACACGGAGCATATTCATGTTAGACTCTGCTGCCGATTGGATCTCTTGGCGGTACCGTTCCTCTGTCACGCGTGTAATGAAACTATCATTGGGTATATGATTTGCTCCTTTAGCAAATACAGGAACCCCGTTCAATTCAAAATAGAACGAAGTGCCGAATGCATCCGGATCGGTGATAAGTTTGATCGTACGAAGTCCCGTTTTTACAGTTTTATGTGAAAGCGGTATTTCGTTCTTGGAAAGTTCAACATGAAATTGATATAGATTAGGATCCCCAAGCCCATTGCACCACCAAAGCTTAGGCTCATTCATCTCGAAGTTAAGTTCATAGGTCTGTTCGCCCTTTTCAAGTGCGATTTCTAAACTCCATGCATGATTGTCCGTTGTTAGTTCAATAAGCCCTTGACCTGAAGTGTCGCTTTTTACTTGAATGACCGCCGTTAAGGTTGCCGACTGATTAGAGACTTCGTGTTGTTGAATGTGTATATCCGAAATGACTGCTTCGGACCATCCCTCGAGTCGGACGTTTCTCCAAATACCGCTGGTTACAAACCTTGGTCCCCAGTCCCATCCGTAGTGGTATGGTGCTTTTCGAGCAAATACACTAAGTTTTTGATCTTCTAATTCTCCAACCTCGGACTGGTCATTGATGGCAGGCAGTGAGTATCCCAATTGTTTTAACTTTGGCAAGTCCTCCATAATTGGAGAACGGAATTTGATGAAGAGCAAATTATCCTGGTGCTTTAACCAAGGCTTTACATCCTTCCGCCATTCACGGAACATATTATCAACCGAAAGTATAAATTTACCGTTAAGCCATATATCCGCATAAGTATCCAAGCCGTCGAATACGAGTTCTAGTTGTGGTAGAAGAAACAAGTCTTCAGGAATATCAAAAACGGATTTGTATTCCCAGTCCTCTTTATCAATCCATTGAAGGTTTCTTTCATTCGTTCCATAAAACGGGTCAGGAATTACGCCATTCTCCCACAAATCGGTATGGATGCATCCTGGAACATGTGCGGGCAACCACCGATCCTCTTGTTTGAGCTTGAACTCCCAGTTTTCTAAATTCATACTATAATCGTTTCTCATATCCATTCTCCTATCCCATTCAAACATGCTTGTTATCTAATGAAGGGGGCCTCAAATGCAGAATCAAGCCCCCCAAGCTGGTTATTTAAAATTCAATTTATTACGGATTTCATCTGCAATCTTAGGCAAAGCATCTGCTGCTTGAACTTTACCTTGATCAATCTGATCCAATATAGGCTGTAACATGGTTCTAGCTTCTTGTAATTGAGGGAATGATTTCACGAATATCGTATTGGATTGCATGGATTCGTTTACAACTTTCACGTTGCCAGGTACGTACTGCCCGGAATTAAACGTTTCCTGTGTACGTTTGATCGATGGATGCGCCCCCACAAGATTAGATTGGATATCTTGGCCTCCGCCATGTGTCAAGAACTCCAATAGCTTCCATGCTTCCTCCTGATGCTTTGTTTTGGAGCTAATCCCGATCGGCAGTCCAAGAAGCTGCGATTTGTTACCAGCTTTACCAGCGGGAACCTGAACGATATCCCATTTGAATTTGGCGTTTTGAGCGAAGTTAGACCAATCCCATGGACCGCCGAAAGTCATTGCGGCTTTTTGAGCTGTGAAGAGATTGCCGATCCCCTTGCTTTCTGCTGCCGATGGTTGAACATGATATTTATTCGTTAAATCCGCTACAAACTGAATAGCCTCTATCGCTTCAGGTTTATCAAACATGACGACCGGTGACTGTCCATCAAAATCAAAGCTCAAGCCTCCATTTTGCACGATCGCTTCGTCTCGGTAGTAGCTGGCAATGCCGAATTGCGTTACTTTACCATTAGAATCTTTAATCGTTAGCTTTTGAGCAACAGCTAGAAAGTCGTTCCAAGTCCAATCATCATTCGGATACGGTACTTGCGCTTTATCGAACATATCCTTGTTGTAGGCGACATGAATGTTAATCAAATCGCGTGGAAATCCAAAGGTTTTGTCCCTCCATCGGCCAATGTCTGTGCCTCCAGGCAGCCAATCATCCAGATCAATATTGTTTTTCATAATCAGATCATCCAGCGGCATCAGCAATCCTTTTTCCGCGAAGTCTGGAATTTTGTCACCCACCCAGAATACATCAGGCAAATTATTGCCAGCTGCCATTGTTACTAGCTTGTCCGAATACTGTCCATAAGGTGCCGTTAGAATATTGACTTTTACGGTAGGGTTTTGCTTCATAAATTCATCGATAATAGCTTTATCGCCTTTCAACTCCTCTGGACCATTGCCCCAAGCCATGAAGTTTAGTGTTACTGCTGAACTAGAACCACCGGAACCTTTGGACGTAGACTGATCAGTTGTGCCGCATGCAGCTAGAGTCGAAGCTAATAAAACGGATATACCGAATGCCATGATACGTTTCTTACTTTTCATTCTGACTTCCCCCTATAAATGTCATATTTATTATTCCTGACCGGACATGTGCCCTGATGCAGGTAATAACCTGGATTAGCCCTATCCCTTGATTCCCGACAATGCTATACCTTCGATAAAGAATCTTTGTGCAAGGAAAAATAAAACGACCAATGGAGCGATAACCATCGAACTAGCAGCCATTCCAGGTCCCCATAGTGAATTCTGAACACCGTTGAATAACTGCAGCCCGATCGCCAAAGTAAACTTAACCTGATCGTTCAGATAGATAAGCGGCGACATAAAATCGTTCCAGGACCACATAAAGCTGAGAATCGCAACCGTTGTGATTGCGGGACCTGAAAGCGGCAAAATGATTTTTGCGAATATGCCGAATGTAGAACAGCCATCAATGATAGCGGCATCTTCTAATTCCCTGGGAATGGTCTTGAAAAATTGTCTCAGCAAGAATATAAAGAAGGCGCTTCCCATAAAAGCTGGAACAATCAGAGGCAAGAATGTGTTTATCCAATGAAGTCTTGAGAAGATTAGATAAACCGGAATCATTGTGACTTGACTCGGAAGCATCATGGTTGCCAGAAGCATGACGAACCAGAAGTTTTTACCTTTGGCAGAAATTCTGGCAAAACCGTAAGCGACAATCGAACTGGATAGGATCGTTCCAATTACTGAACAAGAAGTAATAATAATGGTGTTTAAATAGAACCGACCAAACGGAACCAGTTCAAATACTTTAGCGTAATTGTCCCACTTCACCTCATTCGGGAATAAGGCAGGGGGAAAAGCGACAGCATCGCTTTCGGGTTTGAGTGAAGTAGATACCAGCCAAACGAACGGAAGGATAAAGACCAACGACAATAAGATAAGAAGTGCATATGTGATGGTTCTATCAAAATTATTTGCTTTGACTAAGGATGTCTTGGACAAAAGCTTTCTCTCCTCTCACAGAGCTATTGGTCTTCTGCTTCGTAGTACACTTTTTTGCCGAAAACTTTAAATTGAATGAAAGTAAACAAGATAATAATCAGAAATAGGACCCAAGCCAGCGCGGACGCATACCCCATTTTGAAATACTTGAACGCGTTGTTATACAAATACAGGACATAGAATGTGGAAGCATAATTAGGTCCGCCATTTTGGCCACTGGCATCAGTTGTCATAACGAAAGCTTGAGTGAAAATTTGGAACGAGCCAATCAAACCCATGATAAGACTGAAGAAAATGACGTTGGACGTCATGGGAACAGTAATGCGCCAGAACTTCTTCCAACGAGTCGCACCATCAATCTCTGCCGCCTCATATAGACTAGGCGATACACTTTGAAGCCCCGCGAGATAGATGACCATGCCGCCGCCTACCCCCCATAGGCTCATAATAATTAATGACGGCTTAACCATATGCTCGCTCATAATCCAGTTAGAGGTCGGCAAATGCAGGTAGGATAGGATCGCATTTGCCAAGCCAAATTCAGGCTGGAATACTAATAACCAAAGAAGCGAGCTTGCTACTGCAGGAACGATAGAAGGTAGGTAGAAGATCGTACGAAAAACCCCAAGTCCCTTGACCTTCTGATTCAACAAGACAGCCAGCAGATATCCAAATACCAATCCTAACGGCACACTGATAAAGGTGTAGTACAAGGTGTTCCACAGGGAAATCCAGAATATTTTGTCATGGAACAGTGTTTTATAATTCGATAGGCCAACCCAATTCGCATCGCCGAATATTTGCCAATCCGTAAAAGACATGTAGAGTGAATAAAGCATGGGGCCTGCAGTTAATCCAAGAAAGCCTAATAACCAGGGCGATATGAACAGGTAGAATAATCCCGTTTGTTTATCACGCATCTCTCTTCCTCCATGTGATGAAAGTGCTTACAGTTTTGAGTAAAACAAAGCTTCCATAGAAGACTGGAGCAATTGGCCCAATTCAGGGCCAATCAGATTAGAATTTGAATCTAGGGAGAAGATCAGCATGAACGGCAAGTTGATGATCAAATGCTTGCAAGGCTTTCTCTTTGTCGACAATGGCAGGATCTCGTAGCATTGCTTCACGAGCTGCCTCCCTGCTGCCCGTTGCAGCTGATGCTGCAACGAGACTATGCACATCGGATACCTGACGAATAAGATTAGCTAGTTTATCCGGGAACGGATTCAGTGGTATGGCTGCTAATTTTCCATTCGATACCTTTACAGGCACTTCGACGATGCGCTCATCTGGAAGATATGGGATGGCACCATCATTTCGGATGTTTAAAATATCAAAATATTCTGACTTTCTAGTGTGGAGCGCAATAGCAAGATCAACCGGGTGTTCCCAACTCGAATGTTGGAATAGTTCCTTCCAATCTACTTTCCCGTCCGCAATATGTTGTATTTCAATCATTCTCTGTTTGCGTTCCTCTTCCGTCCCGTGATAAGGAGGTGCCGTTGGATAATGAATGCTTGCTACGAACGGCAAATATTCTGCATGATGATCCACTGCACCGGCAGCTATTCCGCCGTATTCGGAATACCAGTTTCTCATGATTGCAAGTTCCCTCTGAATGGAAGAGTCGAACTGTTCCCATGTCCCATTCTGGATTCGTTCGGTTAATTGCGGCAGTAAGTCTTCGCCTGTCCTTCGATCACGAATGGAACAAATCCAAGCGAAGTGGTTCAAACCACCGGTTACGATATCGAGCGATTCTGGACTTCGGCCAAGTAAATGAGGGATTAACCTATATCCATCCGCCCCTCGGTACGCGATATTACAGAAACCGACAACGCGAATGGAGGTATACTGCTGTACAGCCGTTACGACTCTGGGCATCGGATTCGTAACGACAAGAAGCATGGCTTTGGGGCAAAGCCGCTCCATATCTCCACAGACATCAAGCACTAGGGAAATGGCGCGCAGAGAGTTGAGCAATCCTCCGATACCACCGCATTCTCTAGCTTGATCAGCTAGCCCAATACTGGAGAGGTATTCGAAATCCATACACCAGCGTTTGGCCCCTTGCGGTGAAGCGGAAACAATAACGAAATCAGCTTCCCGCAAAGCTTCTAGACGTTCTGAGGTCGCTTGAATCTCGAGCTGTACCCCTAGCTCCTTGGCAATCCTTCTTCCCGCAGCTGCCATTGCTTCAGCAGCTGCTATATTAGGGTCAACAAGAATTAACGAACCTTCAAGCTTATGCTTGACAATTGCATCCTCAAGTACAGTCGGTGCAAAGACGAAACTCCCGCCGCCAATCAAAACGATTTTCATTGGTGTCTCTCCCTGCTTCATTGATTACGAGTCTCTAGGTGCCAATTCGTACATTGATGCAGTTTCTCGCGTATTTCATCGTCATAACGTTTGGTATCACCGGCGAACAAGGTAAGCGTCGGAATTGTGAAGGCTTTGTTGCTCTTGTCGATGGACGACCAGTTCCAACCAATCTCATGGATCCCCGAGCTGCCGTTGAAAGCAGGATAAGCAAGATACTCGGTTTGTCTGGTATAGCGCAGCATTGCGTGCTCTAAACCGAGGGGGCCCCAACTAGTGGCGAAAAGTCCGAACAGTCCCCACAGTACGTCGTACCCGTCCTCGCCCATTAACAACTTGCCAGGGTGGCGCCTAGCAAATTCATTTGCAAAAGCAGAGACTCCCTCGAATGGCGAATAGTCGGGCGCATTGGACCACCGAATGGCCCCATCTAAGAAGATGCCGTCAAAGCCATACTTGTTCATTAACTCATCCACTTTATTCAGCATGTAATCACGCAGACCCGGATGCCCATAATTTACGATATATCCCATGTTCTCTTGCGACAAATCGCTGTTCCAATCGATCCAATTCTGAATCTGAGGAATTCCTTCGGTATCTTTCAATACTGCATCGAGCATATTGTTTTCCTGAAGAAATTGGCGAGTCACCAGATTGGGGCCGCCTAGCATTGGAATAACTTTGACACCGAGCGAGTGAGCGGTCTCAACCAGCTTACGTAGACCTGCTTCTCCTCCTAGCCGTTCGCCCGCCTCGTGATAAGGATAGGTGTAGTAGTACCGACCATCCCACGCAGGTAAAAATGCGAGAATATGTTTGCCAGGCATTTCCCTGCATAGATCTCTAAGTTGTTCCTCCATATCATGGAAAGTGTTGAACACATGACCCGTCCAATGTTCGCCGTGGAAGTTGACGACGACTCGAATATCTTCTATCCATTGCAGTTCTTCACGATTTTGAAATGGCCTAACACCGAAGTCATGTTCCAGATCTTTGCAGCGTTCAGCGACAACTTGTGCCCTGGATTGGACTTTGCCCATTTTCCATTCCGGCAGCTCAATTTGGTTTGTCCACTTACGACGATCCTCCTCGAAAGAAAGAATGAGGACGGGCGCCTGTTCTTCCATGTCGTAATAAGCTGCAAATCCCTTCTTTCGAACCAAGTTATCTTTGGAAAGGGCATACCATTCTTGTGCGATGCTGCTTTCGTTTGCTCTTTCCCCGATCATAACGAGCGGCATCATTGCATCTCGACCAGGATAAATCAATGGATGAATGCCACTTGGATACTGGAATTCTCGTCTGCCCATGTTATCTGAATCTGCGTCAAAGTACGTAATATCGATACCGATGATATGAATAAGCAGCGATTTACAAAGCTCTGTTGCATGTTCGCCTTGACCGTGGATGGAGAAGGATCCATCATCATTTCTTCCAATTGTAAGTGCTAAGGATCCTTCAGCTGATAACTGCCCCCCGGCTGCCCACAACCGTTTTGAAGTAAGCTGCAACTTTCCATTAACCTCCACAGTTTGAGTATGCTCTGGTGAAGGACAATAAATATTCTCTTTCGTCGATAGTCGAATGGCGAACTTCAATCCGCCATAAGTCACGTAGGTATCACCGAAATAATAAGCAAGCGTATACATATGTCTCTCCTTAGAAATCAAATAAATTGTACTGTCGATGAATTGATTTTAACTAGAAATTACATGACAATAATAGTATTATTAAGAACATATTTCGTACGATTTAAACTAGTCGAGAGGTGGTACACAAATGCCCTGTTATTATTTTGATACCCCACCCCTGCCTCATTTCTATATTTGTGGAGAACAGATTATTAATAAAGACGAATCTCATGCCGCACGTTCGAACATAGGCGTTTTCGATTTGCTTATCGTACTGGAAGGAAAGTTATTCATAGGGGAGGCAGATCGTCAGTGGGAATTAAAACCGTGGGACATGCTTATTCTTCGTCCGGATGCCCATCATTACTCTACCGCTCCGAGCTCTGAGAAGACTCGTTTTTTCTGGTTGCATTTTCAAGCTGGTTCACGCTGGTTTGAAGTGGAAGAGCAATCTCAAGAGGAAACCTTGCCACTCGAATTAAGTCGATATCAACATTTCGGCAATACCTATTCGTTATATATTCCAAAGCACTGGTCCATCAAAAATAAGGACGATGTTAAAAGAGAAATGAGTCTGTTATTGACATTAAACAATAAAACATCCATGACGAATGGTTGGGAACAGCAGTCTGCATTCCAGAGGTTGATTCGAATCGTTTTTCAAGAAACGCAAGAGATGAGTGCTTCTACTAGTCAGCTATTAATCGAACGAGTGACAGAGTATCTAAGAAATAACTATAAAGATTCGATAACGAATGAAGCATTAGCTGAAGAGTTTCACTTTCATCCTGTATACATCACTAGAAGTATGCAGAAGCATCAGGGATGTACACCCTTGCAGTACTTGATGAAAGTTCGCATTGAACAAGCTAAGTTGTTGTTAATCAACACGGACGGCAGCATTGCAGATATCGCAAGCGAGGTAGGGTTTGACAGTAATACTTACTTCACGCGCTGTTTTCAAAAAGCGGAAAACAAAACGCCGCGAGAATACCGAAATCAATTCAGAGCCTAATGCAAAAGAGCGAACGCGTTCATTAACGATGAACACGTTCGCTCTTTTAATGCGGGACTTACTCTTTAGCTTTGTTCCATCTATCATTGAATTGGTCAAAGACGGTTTGCAGGTCAGTAGTTGCAACCCACTCCTGAACATATTCACCTGACCATAAATTCCAGTTCGCTGCATTTGCTGTTCGAAGAAATTGATCATTGGGCGGAACACTTTCTAGAAACATCGGTGAATAAGATATAAATTGTTTTATTTGAGGCGAACTGCTATCTATGGAGATTGATGAGTTGACAGGAAGAAACCCTTCTTCCTCTACAACCCCGGATTCCTTTACGTAGAATTCAATCCATGCCTGGGCTAAGTGTTTATTCTGACTAAATTTGCTCACACCTAAGAAGAAATCCGGAAACAGTGGTGCATAATGAATAGTGTCATTATTGTACGGAAACGGAAAGAATCCCAGATCTTCGGGATTAGCACCTGCTTCAATTGCCTGTTTGATAAACCAATTACCATTAAAGTACATAGCAGCATCTCCGCTTGCTAGTTTCTGCTTGGATGTTTCCCATTGATCCTCCATTAAATTAGTCTCAACGTAGCCCTTACTAATAAGAGATTGTACAATTGTTATCGATTTTCCCCAAGCGTTATCAAGAACCAGAGGTTTCTCTTCGTTTACCATCTCGTTTAAATAATTGGCATTTCCGGACATGAAACTGACTAGATCCTCTCCCCAGATTTTCATCGGCCATCGGGCTCCATAATTTAGAATAACGGGTGTAATGCCAACTTGTTTTAACTTTTCACATGCTTTAAAAAAAGAAGTTAATGTGGATGGTATCTCATTAATTCCTGCTTTTTGAAAAGCTTTCTTATTGTAAATGATTCCAACGGTAGATACACCAGTAGTAATACCATATCTGATGTTATCGTACGATTTGTAGTCAGAGAATCGAATATCTTTGAACAATGTATTTGGCAGTGGTTCAAAATATTGTGGTAAGTCTTGCGATAACATGTTCGCTGGAATAAGTAATACATCCCCCATGTTTTGGGTGGCTAGGCGTGCCATAATGTCTGCAGTATAGTTACTGAACCCTTGAAATTGCACTGCGACATTTGGATGCATTTGTTCGAATTCATCTGCATATCGCTGCAATTTACCATTTTCAATCAAATCAACTCGGTTGGTTAAAACTGTAAGCACCTGATTTTCTCTTGGTTTTAAGGAACTGTTGTAATCTTGCTCAGTCTGCGGATTATTGTGAGTACAGGCTGAAAGTATTATAGTTAAGGCAAAAACGAAAGGCACGCTATTTCTGACTTTCTGCATTATTTCTCGTTTCTCCTTCTTAATCAAGCCGAGTAGGAAACGCTTCACTCCATCATACTTTAGGAATTGTATCATTACTACCATATAAAATATTTTACAGGAGGCTGAATCATGCTCCAACAGTTGGGGTACTCCGCTGCTGACAAACTGCTGATCATTAACGCTGATGATTTCGGTCTTACTCAAGGAACCAATGAATCCATTATCCGTTTATTCGTTTCCGGTCGCCTTTCATCTGCGTCTCTTATGATGCCTTGTCTCTCATCAGTGGATGCGATTAACAGAAGCATAGCGGCTGGAGTTAAGCAATTCGGCATCCATCTCACTTTAACGAGTGACAACTATCAGAACTATTCGCCGGTTTATCAAGAGCGCCCTCTATCGAGTATTACCCGGTCGGACGGTACGTTCCATATCGATTGTGCTCAGTTCGAACGTCAGGCAGATGTCGAAGAGGTGCGAATCGAGCTTGAAACACAAATTCAACAGGCCTATGCATCGGGCGTTGATGTTACTCATTTGGACAACCATGCTGGAAGCTTGTTCGGACTGCATACGGGGAGAGACTTTCTAGAAATCGCATTTGATCTAAGCATCAAATACCAGCTGCCGTTCAATCTGCCTCGTCGGATTGTTGAACAACCTTATTTTAATAATGACCAGCTTCAGTTGTTTCAGACTCGATTAGTCTCAGCGCGAGAACGTGGCATTGTACTAATCGACGATATGATCGCACTCCCCTATTCCTTCCAACCTATGCCTGAATACGCCATCATGAAGGCTAAATTGATGGAACTGCTGCATTCATTGCAACCTGGCATTACGCAGTTGACGGTTCATCCTTCTCTAGTGACGGATTCACTGCGAGCATTAACAGATTGCTATTCGGAGCGGGAAATCGAACATCAACTACTTCAAGACGATGAAATTATGCAGATATTGCGTCTGGAGGAAATCCATCTCCTATCTTGGAAAGAAGTTCGCGATTTGCAAAGAAGGTTATAGAGGTTGCAAAAAAGACTCCTGTGGCCATATCGGACACAGGAGCCTCTTCATATCGTATATTCACAGCCACTCTACAGACCTGCCGCTGCCTTAATGCGCTGCCGCTCCGCCATGATCAGCGCCTTTAACGGTTCTGTACCGAATGCGCCGCCAATGGCGTTCGCCTTCGGGTAGAATACCATTCGGAACGATGTTCCGTCCTTCAGATAGACGCGAAGGAAGACACCCGATTCATGCATCGTCTTCTTATACGTCTCGTCTGTTCCGACATACGCCAGCGGCAGCAGCAATTGAACGAATTGTTCAGAAGCTTCTGGCGTGAAATCACCGATCGCACTGCCATCATTGCCGCTGTCGAGACCGACTCTCGCGACTTTACCCTCGATATCCAATAAATCCGCCATCGTCCTTGCGTTAGGGTTCGTACCTGCTTGATAGACCTTGTTATCAGCGATGACACGGAACGACGGTTTGTACCCTTTCATCGCATAGATCGGTGTTCCAATCGGAAGAAAGGCAGCATCGCCGTTAACGGCTTTATGATCCGCACAAGCATGCTCGTCAAGCATATAAGCGACGGTTCCCACCTTCTCGCCAAGCTGATCCGAAGAAACCGTACCGACACCATCCACATTGCGGCCATAGGTAATATCATTGATCATCACGAAATCTACCCAATCGATAACCCCGCCGCAGTCTGTCGATGGTCTCATTTTCTCCTTGATCTTCTCACCGCAGCCGGTTGCGGCCAGGATGAGGCAGATCGCGAGCGTCCATCCTGTCAATCGCCGAAGTCGTCGTAATCGATACACTTTCTATCACCTCATTCATTAGACGACTTCGACCACGCCAATGTTACAAGCTTGACCCGCTCTTCCCTGTTCTTGCGGCCAATACTTGCAAATCCAGCCCCTTCAAAGCCCCTTCGATCAGCTCAGGCAGCTTGTCAGGCGTGCAGCCGAAGCATGGAATGCCGAACTGGGCGAGCTTCCGCGCAACATTTTCGTCATACGAGGGTACGCCATCATCTGCGAGCGCGAGCAGACAGATGACTTTGACGCCTGCCTCATGCATCTCCTTCAGCCTGCGGATCATTTCCGTCCGATTGCCGCCTTCGTACAAATCGGAGACAAGGATGAACATCGTTTTCTTCGGTTCGGTAATGAAAGGCTCGCAATACTGGATCGACAGATTGATATCCGTACCGCCTCCCAGCTGAATGCCGAACAGCATATCGACTGGATCGTTGGCGCACTGCTCCGTTAAGTCAACGACTGCGGTGTCAAAAGCAACCACCCGCGTATCCAGCGATGGCATGCTTGCGAAGATCGAACCTACAATCGAAGCGTAAATAACGGAATTCGCCATCGAACCGCTCTGGTCAATATCGAGAATGACGGTCCATTCCTTGCTCTTGCGAGCACGATCGAAGAAATACACCTTCTGTGGTATAAGCAACTGCCGCTCGACATCATAATGCTTCAGATTCCGACGGATCGTCGTCAACCAGTCTAAGCCGCTCATCGACGGCAGCGGCGTATGCTGCCTGCGATTCAAGGCGCCGGTAACTGCGCGCGTCAAATCTTGCTCGAGCCGCTTCATAATCTCTTGGACAACTTCGCTCACCAGCTTCCGAGCCGTCTCCTTCGTCCGTTCCGGAATATGACCGCGCAGCGACATTAAAGTCGCCACCATGCCGATATCGGGCTTCACTTGGGATAACAGCTCCGGCTCGAATAACAGCTGCGTCAGACCTTTGCGATGAACGGCATCCGCTTGAATGACCGATACGATATCCGGCGGGAAGAATGTTCGGACATCGCCCAGCCATTTGGCAAGCTTAGGCGATGAAGCTCCCAATCCCGCTGATCGTGGCTGACTACCGCTGCCTTGGGCACCGGAATGTCCGCCAGCGCCAGCGCCACCGCTTTCTCCCGAAGCGCCATCGTAGATCGCAGCAAGCGCCTCATCCATCAGACGCGCTTCCTCATCCAACAGTTCTGCGCCTGGGGCGCCGCTGCCCTGCGCGGTTCGCAACTGCTCATCCGCCGCAGCGCCTAGAATAAGCCGCCAACGTTTCATTTGTTGTTGATCAGGTATCGTCATAGGCTACAGGTCTCCAAAATCAAAATCGTTCAGCTCATCGAGCTGAACCTTCTCTTCCTCGTTGAGCGGACGCTGCAGCGCCTCCCCAACTACATCTGCGCCAGCACCCCACAGATCGCCCATTAATTCGGCAATCGCAGCCTTCTCCCGTGGCTCGAAAGAACCGAACGCTCGGCGCAGAAAGACGAGCGACCGCTTGAATGGCTCTTCTTCCAGCGAAGCAATGTATTGATCCAGCCCCTGCCACAGATATGGGCGCGACAGCAGCCCATATCGATTGCGCATCGCCAGTCCCTCGAACCAGCCTGCGCCAATGTCTGCCGGGATGCCAGGCGACAGCCGCCGCGATACCTCCATTGCGCACTGCTCTTCGCCCGCTTCGTGTCGTTCCAACAGAATCGAGAATGCATAACCCGACAGCTTCGCATTCCGGTCATCTCGCTCGGCCAGTTCTTTAAGCTTAGCTGTCCACAGCGTTTCATCGACGACATCATAATGCTCTTGCGCTGCCGTGCTCATGGCATGAATGGCGCTCACCATCGCGTTCGCTGCTTCGTCATTGCACCCTGATGCCTCAAGGAGCAGTAAAGTGCCGCGCAGAAACAACTGCTGAAGGAGCGGGACGAGCGATTCCGTATCGATTCGGCGGATGGAACCGTATTGCAGCAGGATCGAAAGTTCATGTACCGTCATTGCAATCTGTTCGAAATTTCCTGCATCCACAGCGAGCTGCTGGAGCGCATGCGTCGCCTGCCCCATCACTTGCGGCAGACCGCAGTCGCATGACTTGCGAATGAGCTTCGCGGCCGATTCGATGTCGGTGGCGGCGAGCAGCTCCTCGTGAATGACATAAGCCGCAGCCAGCTCGATCGTCTCGCCCTTCAACGTCGATTCGACCGTCTCAATCTCGGCTTCCGGCGACCATTGCAGCACCCAATGCTCCGCCCACGTCGCATCGGCCTGTCTGACATTCCCTTTGCGCGCGAATCGAATGCCAAGAACAAGCAGACGATGAAGGAAGACCGAACGATTCAAGTCCAAGTAAGCCGCTTCCTCCGATTTCACTCGGCGGTTCTCGCGCAGATCAAGCTCTAAGTCTGCTGACACGAGCGACTTGTACTTCTCCAGCTTCAGCCGCTTCAGCTGGCGATTCAGATCATCCTGTACAGGCGTCTGACTGACGCCCTCCGGCAAGCTGCCGATAGCCGTTCCAATATCAATGCGAGCAAGCGCTTCAGCGACAACGCTCAATTCACCATGCCCGAACAGCACGGTTGCAGCATCTCGCAGATCGCGCCATGTCGGCTGCAAACCGTCATGCATCGATGCGAGCGCCTCTGCTAACCGAACCCCCTCGATAACGGAGGCGGTCGAACGCCATGTACCTTGCTCGCGCAGCTGCTGGGCAACAGCCGACAAATACAAGGCAGGCAGCTTGTCCAGCTCGCCATGCTTCATGCTCTGCCACAGCAGCTCGTAATAAGCAGGCGCAACCGTCCCCGCTCCATACCCCGAATGCGAAGACAGCTTGTAATACGAGTAGGGCATCAATGTCATTCGCGTCGCAGCTCGCGGCAGCTTCTGCATGTCGTCGTCGGTCATGATCGGAAGCTGAAGCGTCAATGCCGGCGTATGATGCGCCCCGCTGATAACGACAATTCGATCCGCCTGATGACCGCTTGCAATCGCATCATGAATACGCCGCCTCATATAGGCTTCGCGAATTTCGTTGTAAGCGACCTCCTGCGGAGCGATTCGCCTCTCCATCTCCTCCGTCATGTCCCGAAACGTCGCAGAGAAATGCACGATTGCTTGTTGATAGGCGTCCGGTTGAAGAAGATGCTCGTAGTACCGTTCCCAATACGATTCATAATCCGGTTCGCCCGACAACTCCGTGATACGCGCGTACAGATCATGTTGAATGGAGCCGAAGCTGATCGATTCGGAAGAATCCGAATCACCTTCTTGTTCCGCTGGTTCCGCAGCAGTAACAATAGCCCTGCGCCTCAGCTCATTCAATGCAAGCGACACATCCGTCGGCAGATCGATGAAAGTTGCATGGCTTCCGTTCCGCTGCGCCCACAGGAGCGCTTGATATTCAGGCGAATAGTCGGCAAAAGGATACAGCAGCGTTCGCACCGGCAGCTGTTCCGTATAAGCCAGCATGGCAACAGGCGGCACAACGCCGCGCGCCACAAGTTGAGCCGCAAGGTGCCCCGCGTCGCTTGGCCCTTCAATGAGAACTGCCGTCGGCTTCACCTGGTTCAGCAGGCTGATCAAATGATAGGCACCGGCTGGCGATAGATGCCGGATGCCCCAATAGTGCGGCCCGGTCGCGGCGCCGCTCACCCATTCATCTCCGAGCATGCGCTGTACAGGCTTCGCCATGTTGCACCTCGTTTTTTCATTACATTATCGAGATATTCCTTCCAGACGAGCTGGTCCTTCGCATCGTCCTTCACGATCGCCCCTTGCAGGCCAGCGGCAATATCTTCATCCGTCAGCTGACCGTTGCCGAAGCTTCCTGCAAGTGCCATGCTGCCCGTCAGCAGCGAGATCGCCTCCGCCGTCGAGATGACGCCGCTCGGCGGCTTCACCTTCTCCTTGCCGTCCAGCGTAACGCCGCTGCGCAGCTCGCGGAATATCGTCACAACCTTGCGAATCGCTTCATCATCCGGCTGCGCCGCCCCAAGCTCATAGCTGGCAGCGATCTCGCCAACACGGCGCCGTACAATGTCGATCTCCGTATCAAGGCTGGACGGCGCGGGCAGCACGATAATATTGAACCGCCGCTTCAGCGCCGCGGACATTTCGTTAACGCCGCGATCTCGCGTGTTGGCCGTCGCGATGATCGAGAACCCGCGTTGTGCGGATACTTCACGGCCAAGCTCCGGAATCGCGATCGTCTTCTCGGACAGGATGGAGATGAGCGCATCCTGTACTTCGGACGCGCATCGCGAGATCTCCTCGAAGCGAGCGATGCCGCCGCTCTCCATGGCGCGAAGGATCGGGCTTCGAATGAGTGCTTGATCAGACGGACCCTGCGCCAGAAGGAGCGCGTAGTTCCACGAATACCGCACATGCTCCTCGCTCGTGCCTGCCGTTCCCTGCACCACTTTGGACGAGTCGCCGTGAATGGCGGCCGTCAAATTTTCCGAAAGCCATGACTTCGCCGTTCCCGGTTCGCCGATAAGCAGTAGCGCACGGTCCGTCAGCAGCGTTGCAATCGCCATCTCCACTAAGCGCTTGTTGCCGATATACTTCGGCGTGATCGTCGTTGCTCCCGCCTGTCCTCCAATGAGGAAGGTTAATACCGAACGAGGCGACAGCTGCCATCCCGCGGGCTTCGTATCTTGATCGGCTGCTCGCAGCGCTTCGAGCTCATGAGCATACAGCTTCTCGGCTGGTAATCTTAAGACAGCTTGCTTGTTATCCATCGCCATAATCCAGATCCACTCTCCTCAATTAAATCGGTTGGCGCAGCTTCTATTGCATCTGCGATCTCGATGATTTCTCGGTAATACCACTCGTCCCCAATGATGGCCCGCAGCCGAGGCACATAGCTTCTCGGTAATGCGGCAATCAACTGTTTGGTAGATTCATAAAGATGATGATATCGACTTCGTTCTATTAATTGGAGCAGCAATTCCGGCGATTCTGCGTGCCGAATACGGAATAAAGCGAACATAATGCGTACGTTTATGTAATTGCTCAACCCCGCCTTAATGTCCAGCTTGGCTAGCAAATAAGGAGCGCTGGAAGGATCTGAACGCTGGGTGAAGGCAGATACCAGCACAACGTTATCCGATGAGATAAAGAGCCGCAGCCATCGTGAATCCCAGTCTTCTACCTTTACTCCCCTACTATCGTTATCGGGATATTGAACTTTCACGACGTGCCAGATGGCGTCGCTGAGCTCCTTCGCCTCAGCAGTGGCTGGACGTTCCAGAAGCGGCGAGAATCGTTCATACAGCTCGGACGGCCGCAGCTGCCTGTATGCCGCACGGAATCGGAAAGCCAACAGATTGACCGCATTCGTATGCGGATGTTCCATTAGCAGGCGATTACTATCTTCTGTGTTAATCGAGAGCAGCAGCTCGGCTGCGTTATCCCGAACAACCTCGGTCTCCGGTGCGATAAACTCCGCGCTCGATAAGATCGTGCGAAGCAGTGCAAAGCATTCCTCTGTGCACGCAAGGGTCGCTGGAGAGATGGTAATGCGGCGATGCCAGCTCATGTTCGATGATGCCAGCTCGGTTTCTACGCCATGCAAGCAGAGAACCTCCGCGTGAAGCTGCTCAGCTGCTTTGGTTCGCTCTTTACTCTCCGGCGATGCAGACACGAACTGTTCGACTTGTTGGCTCGCAAGACCGATAATTCGTCTAAGCAGCTTAACGGATTGCGCTCGGCGAATCGGCTCAACGGCAAGATCGCGATCCTTGGATGTGAGCGCTTCACACAAACGGTCTAACGCAGCATCCGTTCCGATGGATGCGAGGGCATGCAGGGCCGCCTGCCGTACCTCTTTACGCTTGTCGCGGCTCAGCTCCAGCAATAACGATTCCTGCTGCTTGTAATCGCCCAACAGGCTGATCGCTGCAATCTTTAAGTCAACCGAACCCTGCGTGGCTGCGTTCAGCAGCAATTGTTCAACTTCCGCAGAAACTCCGCTAAGTTGGTGAATCAGCTGCAGTCTGCGGACGTCCCCCTTGCCTCCTTGAACATTGATCTGCTCACGCAGCACCGGGACTGCCAGCTGACCATAACCTGTGCGGATCGTGTCGGTTATGAGCTCTGCAATCTCAGGAAAGGTTTCGTCCAACGCGCGGCACATAACCGGAAGCGCACGAAGGTCCATGTGGATGCCGTCTTGCACAGCCTGTCTGAGCTGTTCCAGTCTTCCTTGCCCTTTGGTCGTCAGGATATCGAGCAAAGGCTTTAATCGCCGATAGGATATGTCCGTCGATAACGGAATACCTGTACTTATTACGGGATGAAGTTCGCCTGCCGTCTCCGTCTTCCCCTGCGTATGCAGCACAGCGCTCAGAAGCGTCGCCAACTCCAGCAGCTTCACGGCACTGTCTTCGCGCGAGGCGGTCAGCACAGCGTCAGACGCATCCGCAATCCGATTGAACACTGGCGCGGATTCGCCCAGCTTCTTCAATTGCGGCTGCAGCTTCGCGATACGCAGATCTCCCTGCGCCAGCGCGCTGCCTGCGATGAACAAGCGCCGAACCTCTTGCTGCAAGTCATGCAATAGCTCTACACTCATGGTCGTCTCTCCTCTAATACAGCAGCCGAACAAGCCGGCTATCCGTCATTATGCTCATCAATTGGGCAACCAGCCGGCCGCTATCCATCTCATGACGGAACATGATAAGCGCTGCTTGATCCTTCAACTCTTCCGGCTGCATCAGCCCGAGAATGACATGCGGCTGCTGCGGTGTTTCCAACAAGTTCGACACGAGCGGAATTTGTTTGTTCTGCGCGTCGCGCAGGATGTAGGTTTCATCGTCCACTCGCTCAACCGATTGGAAGGCGACGAGTGCGGCAGGCATTTTGTCCGAGAGAGGATTCTTGACCTGATTCTTCACTTTCTTGATCACATCCGGATAAGAAACGGCAGCTAGCTGCTTTACCTTGCGGTAGTCGGCCTCATGAACGTCTCGGAAACGGGAATGCTCCCATCGAACACGCGCATTCAGCTCGCCCGGATAGATAAACAGCTCATCGGTCTGAATAACCGCATAGATCGAATCCTCTTCTTTCATTTGCTTCGCAGCGCGGAAAGGACGCAGATGACGGGTCACGCGAATCGTGCCATCCTCCAAATCGATCCACCATCCGGTGTCTACGAACTCGCCGCGGGCATGGTCCGCATAGGACAAGAACGAAAGCTGCAGCAGCTCTACGCTCGGCTTGGTCCGACCAAGTTCGCGCAGCTCAGCCAGCTGCCAAGCATGGCCTAACAGCTCCTCCAGCGTCGAATCCGTCTCCATCGGCAGATCCGGCTGCTCAGCACGTTGTTCGAGATACGAACGGCTCTTCTTCACGAGCGACTGAAAGTAGATCAGCTGCTCTATCGCCTGCGTGTAGCTCGCTTCTCGATCGTTAGCTTCACGGAGCAGAAGCAGCAGCTCGCGGAGCGCCGCCTGTGCACCTGGTATGTAATAATTGCCCAATTGCTTTGCTTGATCGTCAATGAGCTGAATGGATTTTTTATCCATGCTGCCTAAGCCATTATGCACGAGTTGCAGGACCAGCTTGTCTAGGATCGACAGACCTTCGAGCTGAGCAGCAATTTTCTTCACTAACGCCGATTTGTTCACTTTGCGCGGAGCTTTCGGGGCACCTTCACTCTCGGCAGCCTGCTTCTTCTCTTCCCGCTTCTCCGCCTTGTCGCGTTTGTCTGCGATGTCCGCTGGTACATCCGCTGTCTCGAAACCTGCGTTAGCGACGTAAGCATAGAGCAGCCCGAGATTATGCTTGCACGGGAATTGACGGCTTGGGCAGGTGCAGCGAAAGACAGGATTGCCTTCTTGAATAAAATCAATCGAGCAGCGATACGGCTCTTTGCCGCTGCCCTTGCACGCTCCGAACAAGAGCGTACGGTCTTCCGTTACGCATCGGACAGGAAAACTATTTTTACGAGCAAGATCCCTGCCGTTCTTGATTGCCCCCGCATTAGGAGCGAGACTATCGACATAGGCTTCCGTTAATGTGTTCATCTTCTACCTCGCATGGATCAGGATTACACTAATTTCCACATCACCTGGATTTTTTCCTGTCTGTCATGATCAGAAAGCTCTGGATGATAAATACGCTATTCATCGGTCCGAATATGTCTTGATTGTGATTAATGAGAAAATAAAGAAATTGATTATTGTCGCAAGAAGTAAGATAATATGAAAATCGATTTTATGAATGTGAGAGGGTAATTGGCAATGAAGATCAATTTGAAGTATAAAAGCATTGTTTTTGCATTTCTGATGGCTTTCAGCATGAGTTTATTTATTTCTTTCATCTTATCTTCGATCAACCTCGGCTACAGCGACAGCAGCTTGTTCCTGCATTCGTGGTTAAAGACGTGGTCCCAGGCCTTTATTTGCGCCTTCTTCGGCGCTTACTTCTTCCCTAAGGGCATTCAGAGGGTAATGAAGAAGATTCATTTTGTGGACAAAACAAATTAGCGGCCTCACTTATACCGATAGGTTCGTTACAATGAGCCGCCTTCAATAAACTGCACGCCAGTTGTTAGACTTGATCTAACATGGGGTGCAGTTTTTATTTGTCGAACACCGACAATGTAGGACTTCGTTACTATTATCATATTAAATACAAACTTTTTGTAAGTACCTTGACAAAAGGAATTACATCGAGCTATCATAATTTTACCATGTGTTCTGTATAACGTCAGGAGCTTATGGGAAAAACTGTTCAACGGTGATGTTACCTTAACACAAGGAACCAACTGACAACCTAAGGAGGAAGTAAAATGTCGAAATTGAATATCGGTATTATTCTTGGCAGCACGCGCCAAGGTCGTGTAAGTCCGCAAGTTGGTGAGTGGGTCAAGAGCGTTGCTGACAAACGCGGCGATGCAAACTATGAAATCGTAGATATCGCAGATTACAAACTTCCACTCCTTGGCGAAGCTGATGCAACAGAACAAGCTACAGCTTGGAACGCGAAGCTTGCTACGCTCGACGGCTTCGTATTCATCGTGCAAGAATACAACCACAGCATTACTGGCGCGCTGAAGAATGCACTCGACTATGCACGTGATGCATGGAACAACAAAGCTGCTGGTATCGTGAGCTATGGCTCCGTTGGCGGCGCACGCGCTGCTGAGCACCTCAGAGGCATCCTCGGCGAGCTGTCTGTCGCAGACGTTCGCGTACACCCTGCCCTCTCCCTGTTCACGGACTTCGAGAACGGCTCGGTATTCAAGCCAAACGACCTTCACCTGACGAATGTCAACGGCATGCTTGACCAAGTTCTTGCTTGGAGCGGCGCCCTGAAGACGCTTCGTCAATAGTCGGTTCGATCATCGAATCCTAATCAAGCTGAAGCTGTCCTTCCGTCAATTGACGGTGGACAGCTTTTTTCGTATAACTCGATGACAACACGACTTCCAATGAATTGGGTGTTGTTTCCTACACTCCAAGAGCTAAGCCTGAATAAGATTGTGTAGCGAACAAACATCCAGCGACGCCAGTCTAGAAGGAGGATGTCACCAGCGTGAAACGAAAGCCTGGCAAGAACAACACACCTGTGCAGAAGCAATTAAGCGCAACCCATCGATTCTTCCAGAAGTTGGGATATAAAGACGAGGAACAGCTTCGGTTCGTGCTGGTCCATGATGCGCAGAACAATTACTACCAGCGATACAGCAGCAACAGCAATGACAACAATGCTTATAACAGAATGCCGGTCATCCCCTTATATAAGCCCTTTCATCTCATCGAACAGCAAGTGCCGTTCATTACGTTCTACTCGACTAACGGTCAGCCTGTTCACCTGTTCGGGCAGAACGCGCGAGGATATGCCATCTTCATGGAAGTGAATTATCGGCAGTCACGCCAGAGCAGCTTTCAAGACATACGCGCGCATTTCATCGATGTCGACCTGAACAAAGCGTCCACCATAACGGATACGAAGGAGCAAGCATTGGAGAAGGCAAAGTCGCTCAAAGCTTCTAAGTCCGAGTCCATCGCCTCTGTCAGCATTACTCGCACCCCTAACAGCAGATACCTCCTGCTGGCGGAGCGAACGAAATCCCGCATCGAGCAATTAAAGAAAACCTACTTGAATCGACATCGCAGCAGCATTAAAGACGCCATGATCGTGGAGACGAAGAACGGCTTTCATATGTACTGGCCGATACAGGATGGATCGCTCGACAAGTTCGAACCGATTCAGAAAGCGTTAGTGAACAAATTCAACTCCGATCCGAGAATTACCAATCTCTCAAGAGCGATGCGAGTGCCCGGCTTCTATCATATGAAAGATCCAAGCGACCCCTTCATGGTCAAAGTAAAGCAATGGGGCCGATCTCAGCCCTTCTCGCAAAATGAACTTGTTTCATCGCTGCAGTTGAACGTCGGCGCCGGCGCGCAACGCACTCAGCGGTCCCGATTAATCATGTAATTCAGCAGATGTTCTAGAAAAACGATGCGACGAGATAGGCTGTGGAGCGCATCCATCGCAAGACAGTAATGCTTCAACATCGCTTTGTTCGCCCCATCTATTCCTAACACGGTCACGAAAGTCGATCGATCGTTCTCGACATCCTTGCCGACCGGCTTCCCGAGCAATCGCTCATCGCCCTCCGTATCCAGCAGATCATCTTTGATCTGGAACGCGATTCCCGCATGGTAGGCGTATGTTTTCAGTACCGTAATCTCCTGCTCATTCACTTGTGCCAGAATGGCTGGCATGACCAATGCAGCTTCGAATGCGATACCTGTTTTGTAGTAACAAATCGTATTCAACTGCTCCTGCGTCAGTACCATGCGCTTGGTACTCAGATCCATCGCTTGCCCCGCGCATAGATCCTCCGCCTTGAGCGCGGAATAACGAATGAGCGCAAGCACATGATTCGGGTCGAAAGACTGCAGCGAAGCTTGTTCCTGCGTTGCGCGTTGAATGAGCAGGAGGCCCGTTAATTCGGCGGTAGCGCTGTTATGCACTTGATGAAGCGTCGCCCGTCCTCTTCGAGTGTCCGCATTATCCTGCGAAGGCAAATCGTCGAAGATGAGCGATGCCGTATGCATATATTCCAACGATCGCAATAATGGCACGATTGACGATGGCTGCAAGCCGTATTCATGAACCCCCATCACCCAGGTCAATACAGGACGCAGACGCTTCCCGTCTCCGGTAAGGCTGTAATTCGCAGCGTCGATCAGCGTCTCTTTCATCGGGAGCATGCCTTCGGTCTTCGCAATCTGCAGCGTACTGTTGATTTGTTCCTTCGCCGCTCGAACGGTTTCAGCGAATTGTTCCTTCTGCTGCTTCTCCTCTCTCAGGTGAACGACCAATTGGTCTCGAATCAGCTTATCGAGGAAATCCACATCATCCGCTTGCTTAACCATCTGTTGAATCAACCGATTAAACGCTGGAGCATCCGGGGCAAAAATCGCCATCATCCGATTGTACGCTTCTGCTCCTAGTCGCTTCAGGCAGCGCTTCAGTCCGTTGATCACCCGATTCAGAATAACCTCGCGGGCTTTCGGATCATGGTGGTACACGTCGTGGATCAGATGGCTTATGACCGTCCAATATAATTCGAACGGGTTGATTAGATCCGGCCGCTGCTCGCGGTGGGCCAAATAATACGTAAAGGGTGTTACGGCGCCATCTCGTTGATCATCAAACAAGTCCGCAAAATCGTCGGCGAGCTGATTGTAAATCCCATAATGAAAAGTCCGATGTTCGAACCCCTCATCCGAATTCGAACCTAAGACGGAACGAGCGATCAAGCGGGAAGAAGCGGATTTTAATATGATAGGAATGTAGAGCTCTTCGTTCGTGTAGGCTGCGTGAGTCAACACCTTCGCGCGGTCGATCTCCTGTGAATGAAAAAATACATAGGCCTGCTCGAAAAAAAACTGCTGCGTCTCGGGCTGCTGATGTTTCTTAATATATTCGAACGCCTCTTGGAGCTCGGCGTGCACGAAGTGAACCAGCTTCGCGTTCGAACCGCTCCACTCGCGAAGAGCCGGCACCGATCCGGTCAGCAGCGCCTCCCGTATCATGCGGGAATACTGCGCTTTCTCATCCGTTGACAACACCTGCGCATCCAGCAGATCGTCTACGAAAGGATAGGTCAATCCATAGGAGTAACCGAGCCTAATGGCTTCATCCAATCTTCGGCTGCGCACTGCAGGCGAGCGCTCCTCGATTAACGCTTCGTTCGCATGCATGACGACGCCAACAATAATCTTGATCAGCTTGCGTTGTGCATGTTCGGCACTCATTCCCTCTGGCATGTGATCCGATACGTTCTTCAGCTTGCCAAGCGCCCAGATGACGGCCGTCTCTACGCCTTCCTTCTGCGCCCATTGATAGAGCTCTGCCATACTAATGAATGTCGGCGTTTCTCCCCTGCCTGCCTTGGAAGGTTGAGCGAGAAGACGTTTGACATCGCTGACAACGCGCTGGATTCGCGCTTTTACAGCTGGTTCATCCAACGCCATGCCGAGATCGCGCATATAAATATAGGAGACGCTGCGATCCAGATAAGCCTCCAATCTATTGGTACGATGCATCCATTGCATATATCGATGGTAATCAGTTGTATTCGATTGTGTTGTACGTCGCATCAGTATTGCCAACCATGACCGACTTGACGTATGGGTTCTCTTCCATTGGCCTATGTCTTCTGTCAGAGTCGTTACATACGACTTTCTCTGCAGCTGCTCATGCAGCGACGCAAAATATTGACTTGCCTTGCTCTCAGCCAGCCGATAACTAGAATCGGCGTGGACAATGGATTGCATATTCATCTATAGATATACCTCAGCTTCTCTGTCGTCTACCAGTATGCCTATTGTATACGAAGCAAAATTATTCTGGTTACGCAAAGACGCGTTGACCAACCTACTCTTATCAAAAATAGGTGCAACCGCAAGCAAACTGACAGCTGTCTGCACATTTGTACTTTCCTTAAGTCAGCTCGGCCATTTGGCGCGAAACCTTGCAGACGCCTGCTTCATAATCGGATTGCCATGCCCGAAACAAGCGATTTCATAGTCAAGTTGGCCAACCATTCTGAGCGTCTCAAGTCCTTGCTCCAGATGCTCGTACCCAATATTTAAATTCAGTCCGGACATATTGGCTGCAAGATCTCCTGCAAACAATACGCCGCCATGGCTCGGAAGCAGAAACGCAAAGTGCCCGTAGCTGTGACCTGGCGTGAAGATCGCTTGCAATCCGCCGGCGAAATCAAGAACCTTTCCATGTTGCAGCACACCATCAAGCGGCGCTGGCTCAACTACGCCGTCGCCTCGGATGAGAATACGGAACAGAATAGCGTTCAATAACCCTGGAGCGGGCTTAATCGTCCGCTGTTTCTCCCGCTTGGACACGATGGAGATATCTTGTTCGCTGGCATAAATCCGAACGTCAGGCACTTCTTGTTTAAGGGCGCCGAGACTGCCGGCATGATCGGGATGAGCATGCGTCAGCAGAATGGTCCTCAGATCCGATGATTCACAGCCTAGTGAGCGAATCGCCTGAAGGATAGCGGGAGCACTTCCTTCATAACCCGTGTCAATCAAGACGAGACCTTGCTCGGTTTCCAGCAAATAGACATTCACTTGTCTGATCGGCAATCTATAGACGCGATCCACGACTCGCTGCAACGTCATCTCTCATACCCCCGGATATCTGTTCTTGTCAGAACATATGCCGGACAATCCTATTCCATGTACTTCTCGTAATAGCCTTTTTGCTGCAGGTCAGCCTACAACGGGATCTCTTTGATGACCCTCGCAGGATTGCCGCCTACAACGACGTTATCCGGTACATCCTTCGTAACGACCGCGCCTGATGCGATCACAACGTTATGACCGATCGTCACCCCCGGGTTGATGACCGCGCGTCCGCCGATCCATACGTTGTTGCCGATGACGATCGGCTTGCCGAATTCAGCGCCGGAGGTACGCTCCTTCGCATGAAGCGGATGGGTTGCTGTGTACACATGCACACCAGGCGCTATGAAACAATTGTCGCCGATTCGAATTTCGCAAACGTCGAGAAACACACAATCGAAGTTGGCATAGAAATTGTCGCCGACATGGATGTTATAGCCATAATCGCAGCGGAATGTCGGTTCCACGTAAGCACCTTTACCTACCGTACCGAACAACTCATTTATTAGTTCAGACCGTACACCGAACTCGGTCTCCAAGGTTTCATTATACAAACGGGTCAGACGGCGTGCGTTCACACGATCCCTCACCAATTCCTCGTCTCCGGCAAAATAGAGCTCGCCGCGAAGCATCTTTTCTTTCTCCGTTGTCATCTTCCATAGCTCCTTCCACTTCATTTAATATCCGTTCCATTATAACCCAGCCAACAGCCGAAGAATACGCCGCGTTGCGGGGTTGCGCATACAAAGAAGCCCTGTCTGTATAAGCAGACAAGGCGAATAATCTGAATAATTGGAGCTTAATTTCGATTATTAACTGCATTAATTACTATCTATATTTAATGTCATAAAATAAATACTTAATGCCATTACATATTCCTGCGATATTGTCCTCCGACCTCGTACAATGCTCGCGTAATCTGCCCGAGCGTGGCAACACGAACCGTGTCCATTAACATCGCAAATAGGTTACCATCCGCGCGTGCAGCCTGCTTCAATCGATCCAAAGCAGCGGCGCATTCATGCTGATGCTTCTGCCGGAACGCCTGCAAATTGTTGATCTGCGTCTGCTTCTCTGCTTCCGTCGAACGGGCAAGCTCCAACTCCCCCATCTGCGCCTCCTGCGCTCCTGCATTCATGAATGTATTGACGCCGATGATCGGCAGTTCGCCCGTATGCTTCTTATGCTCGTAATGAAGCGATTCCTCTTGAATGCGGCCCCGCTGATATTCCGTCTCCATCGCGCCGAGCACGCCTCCGCGGTCATGCAGCCGCTGAAACTCACGCAGTACCGCTTCTTCGACAAGGTCGGTTAATTCCTCTACAGCGAACGATCCCTGCAGCGGGTTCTCGATCTTCGCCATGCCGAATTCGCGATTAATAATGAGCTGGATGGCCATCGCCCGGCGCACGGAGTTCTCCGTCGGTGTCGTCACGGCCTCGTCATACGCATTCGTATGAAGCGAATTGCAGTTGTCATAGATCGCGATCAGCGCTTGCAGCGTCGTACGAATATCATTGAAGTCCATCTCCTGCGCATGCAGGGAGCGCCCCGAAGTTTGAATATGATACTTCAGCTTCTGGCTCCGCTCATTGCCGCCGTAACGGTTCTTCATCACGACAGCCCATATTCTGCGCGCCACTCGGCCCATCACACTGTACTCTGGATCCAGACCATTGCTGAAGAAGAAAGACAGGTTAGGAGCAAACTCATCAATCTTCATCCCGCGGGACAAATAATACTCCACATACGTGAACCCATTCGCCAGCGTGAACGCCAGCTGCGTAATCGGATTCGCTCCTGCTTCAGCAATATGGTACCCGCTAATGCTGACCGAGTAATAATTTCGCACCTGATGTTCGATAAAATATTGCTGGATATCGCCCATCATTCTAAGCGCGAATTCGGTTGAGAAAATACACGTATTCTGACCTTGATCTTCCTTCAGAATATCCGCCTGAACCGTACCGCGAACCGTCCGCAATGTCTCCGCTTGGATCGCTTCAAACTCTGCCGGATTCGGTGCTCTGCCCTGCGTCAAGGCAAATCGTTCAACCTGCTGATCAACCGCAGTATTCATATACATCGCCAGAATGATCGGCGCAGGTCCGTTAATCGTCATCGATACGCTGACGGACGGGTGACAAAGGTCGAAGCCCGCGTACAGCTTCTTCATATCGTCCAACGTGCAGATGCTGACGCCGCTGTTGCCGATTTTGCCATAAATGTCGGGCCTTGTATCCGGATCCTGCCCATATAAGGTGACGCTGTCGAACGCAGTCGACAATCGCTTGGCTTCATCATTCATGCACAAGTAATGAAAACGACGGTTCGTTCGATCCGGCGTCCCTTCACCGGCGAATTGGCGCTTCGGATCCTCGTTCGTTCGCTTGAACGGGAATACGCCTGCCGTATAGGGGTAGTAGCCCGGCAAATTCTCCAACATCAGCCATCGCAGCATGTCGCCGTCTTCGCTGTATCTTGGCAGACTAATGCGAGGAATGCGGCTTCCCGATAACGACTCGGTGTATAGTTCCGTCATGATCTCCGTGTTCCGAACCTTCGTGGTAAGTCGATCTTGAAGGTATTGTGCTCGGACCGCCGGCCAGTCGATTAAGCGCTTACGATATTCGGGATGCAGCCGTGCTTCAGTCTGCGAGATCATGCCGTCCAATTTCTCCAACAATGACTGAGCATTCGGCACTCCAGCTTCAGTTGGAGCTCCGTCATCCGCCTGTACGATCTGCCGGACACCCTTCAATTGAGCAAGCTGCCTAGCTATCGTCGCTTGCTCATCTACCTGCTGCCTGTATTCGCGAACGGTAATGAGGATCTCTCGCAAATATCCCGTTCGTTCAGGCGGTATAATGTGACGCGATGCCGATTGTTCTACCCGACTTCCAGTGCTGGCAGCGGACACCTTGCTCCCTGTCGTCTGTCGTATAGGCCAGTGGACTCCCGTTTTCTTCACAACGATCTGCATGAGTGTGGCAAAAAGCGCCGTCGTCCCCGGGTCGTTGAACCGGCTTGCCATCGTGCCAAGCACGGGCAATTCCGCATCGGGCACATCGAACAACAGCCGACTCCGTTTGAACTGCTTGCGCACGTCTCGAAGCGCATCCTCCGATCCTCGTCGCTCGAATTTATTAATGACAATGATGTCGGCATAGTCGATCATGTCGATTTTCTCCAGCTGCGAAGCCGCGCCGTATTCACTTGTCATCACATAGACGGCGATATCGCATAGATCAACAATCGCAGCCCCGCCCTGTCCAATGCCGCTCGTCTCTATGACGATCAGATCGAAACACGCCCTAGTCACAATCGCGATCGCATCTTTCAGCGCATCGCTTATTTCAGATCCGGAACCTCTTGTCGCGAGACTTCGCATATATACATTCGGATGGTGGATGGCGTTCATTCGAATGCGATCGCCAAGCAGCGCGCCTCCAGACTTCAGCTTGGAGGGGTCAATCGACAGGATGGCGATCGACCGGTCCGGGTAATGATCGAGAAAGCGGCGGACCAGCTCGTCGGTCAGCGAGCTTTTGCCCGCGCCACCTGTCCCTGTAATGCCAATGACTGGCGTCGATGCGTGAGCGACATCTTTCTTGTGATTAATAGAAGCAGTTATTGAATGCAGCACAGCCTCGCTGTCTCTATCTAACGGAAGCTGTGCGGCTCGTTCCTCTGCCAACGTGATAAGCCGCGCAATGGAGCCGTCATTGCGAGTCTGCAGAACGGCATAGTCAAGCTCCGCCATCTTCGGCGTCGGATGATCGCAAGCGCGTATCATTTCGTTGATCATTCCCTGCAGACCCAGCTGTCGTCCATCCTCTGGCGAGAACACGCGGGCAATGCCGCGCTGCTGCAGCTGCTCGATCTCTGCAGGAATGATGACGCCGCCACCGCCTGCGAAAATACGAATATGACCTGCTCCCTCTTGCTGAAGCAGATCATGCATATAGGTCAAATATTCAATATGACCGCCCTGATAAGAACTGACGGCAATGCCCTGCACATCCTCTTGAATCGCCGTACGAACAACCTCTTGGACCGAACGGTTATGGCCGAGATGCACAACCTCGACGCCAGACGATTGCAAGATTCGCCGCATGATATTAATGGAAGCGTCGTGTCCATCGAACAGCGCGGCAGCCGTTACAAAACGAACATAGCAGCTTGGGCGATACACATCTGTCTGCACAGCTTCTCCTCCCCGCTCTGTACGTGATCATGCAGTCTATATGGACATCTTGTTTGTTTGCTCTACCGGTCGTATTTCTCTTCGTTCTGGGAACAAGATCTCTTCCAAGTACTTCTTATTGTGCAGCACAGATGCATCGTTGGGCCGATATTCCCTTGCCTTCTCGTTGTGCATATAAGCGCGCTGATGATCGCCGAGCCGATCATAGCAGACGCACAACTGCAGATGCGGCAGCCAGGTGGCGCATTGATCGTTGCGAAGCGACCAAGTCTGTGCCGACTTCGGCGTGCTTAACGCCGCTTGATACCAATAGGCAGCTGTATCATACGCCTTCTTCTGCAGATGCCAGTACCCGATCCGGCAGCAGAACTCCGGTAGCGGCGTGCCGTAGCGAAACGAGATTAACGCATAATGAAGCATCATATCATCGTTGCCAAGAGCAGAATAACAATCCGACAGCTTGGCGCAAGCCGAGATGTTATCCTCTACCCAGCCTTCTCCTCCAAGGAGAAATTTGGCATATTGGATGATCGCCTGCTCGTATTGGCTATGATCCTTAAGCTCGTTCGCGTAGTAGAACGTATCTCTCGCATTGAACGTTTCTCCTGCCGCTAGCCGCTTCTCATAGATACGCAGATTTCGGTCGCTGTCATGCCGCAGACTCGCATGCGTTACCGCAATATCGGATGCTATCGAAGGACCATACACCTCGAGGTATTCATGCACCGCACCGATCCAGCGAAACCCGCGTGACCGCTTCACAAGCCGATTGCGGCGCAGCGAGCTCGTTACCCTGCCGTATTCATCCTTCGCTAGATGATAGTTCATAGACACCGCATCGATGTCCGGCGACAGATCGTCCTTCAGCTTCAGCAGCTTCTCTTGGTCGACTTCGAGCAACACATCATCTGCATCAAGCCACATAATATATTCGGACGTAGCTAAGCTGAACGCATAGTTCCGCGCCGCGGCGAAGTCATCCATCCATTCGAACGAATAGAGCGCACTCGTATATTCGGCCGCAATCTCTCTTGTTCGGTCCGTCGAACCGGTGTCGACGATGACGATTTCATCGGCGGCAGCGCGAACGGAGTCTAGACAGCGTGCAAGCACGTCCTCTTCATTTTTCACAATTAGAACGACACTGATCGTAATCACAAGCCACCTATCCTTTCCCCATAAGTCCACAATGGCCTGCCGCATTGCAAGACAAGCTGTTTCCTTAAAGTGCACACGCGACGAATAGTACTAATTTATGGAACATAATTTCCAATATGACTATTGTCGAAGGGAGCGGTGAGATGACAACGCGGCGTGTACTAATCGGCAGTCCGGTCTGCCAGAAACAATCGATTCTCGCTTTATTCCTGCAGGCTGCAGCAAGACTTACGCAGCGTACATGGACTTGCGATTATGTCCTAGTCGACGATAACGAGGATCCCGCTTCCCGCCTGCTGCTAGTGCAATTCGCCGATTCGCTTCGAAGCGAGGGCAAGTCAAAGGTTGAGATTATCGATGGAAGGTCAGGCAGCAGCCCAAGGATGACGTATTACAAGGACGAAGCGACGCATTACTGGAACGACGATCTGATTGACAAAATCGCAGGCTGGAAAGATCATATGATCCAATTGGCTCGCGATGGCGGTTATGATGCGCTGCTGCTGGTGGACTCCGACCTTATCCTTCATCCGGAGACGGTAGAATCGCTGCTGGAGGCCGATCGCCCGATCGTATCGAGTTTATTCTGGACGCGATGGCAGCAAGGCGGTCCGGAGCTTCCGCAGGTATGGATCAAAGATCACTATTGGCCATGGCAGGGCAGTGATGAGGCCTCGCCTGAAGCCGTTGCTGCAAGAAACGATCTGCTCGTCAAACTGCAAACCCCCGGCGTATATGAAGTAGGCGGGTTAGGCGCCTGTACGTTGATCAGCCGCCTTGCACTCGATCAACCCATATCGTTCCAGCGCATACCGAACCTGTCCTTGTGGGGCGAGGATCGGCATTTTTGCGTTCGCGCAGCTGCACTTGGCATTGAACTGGCTGTGGATACGCACTACCCCATTGTCCATGTATACCGGGAATCGGATTTGCTCAAGGCGCATCAATTCTTCCGCACAACAGAGCCTGCCGGCAGCAGCAGAGCGAAGCAAGTCTTCGAGCTGCTTGTTCGCCAAGCTGGACCGAAGCTTGTGCTGTCGATGGTCGCATGCAATGAGGAAGGCCGCTATCTAGACGATGCGCTGCGCAGACACCGGGAATACATCGACGGCGCTGTCATTATCGATGACGGGAGCACGGATGCGACGGCGGACATCATTCATGAACGATTGCAAGGCATTCCGCTCTATTACGTTCGGAACGAGCAGTCCAAGTTCACCAATGAGATCGAGCTGCGGCGGCAGCAGTGGAATGCAACGGTCCAGTTGAACCCCTCTTGGATTCTTAATCTGGACGCGGATGAGTATTTCGAAGACCGGTTCACGCAGGATGTGCACGGGCTATTGGCTAATTCGGCGGCACACACGTATTGCTTCCGTTTGTACGATTTCTGGAACGAGCATCAGTACCGCGAAGATGAATTTTGGCAGGCGCATCGGACGTATCGTCCTTTCCTCACTCGCTATGTGGCGGGCTTTCCTTATGTTTGGAACGAAATGAAGCTGCACTGCGGAAGGTTTCCGCGCAACCTGATGGACATCATGCCAACGCTCTCTCCCCTGCGGTTGAAACATTGGGGCTGGGCACGCGAATCGGATCGACGATTGAAGGCCGAACGCTACGAACAGCTGGATCCTGGCGCTCGATATGGCTGGAAGGAGCAATATGATTCGATTCTTAGCAGCAATCCGAGACTGATCAATTGGCAGGAGGATGAGAACGCCGTCCATTCGAAATCGATACCGACAGCAATGAAATGAGGAGTTGAATGAGATGGATAATGAAATTCCGATTACAGCCTCTCAGCTGAATGCGCTCAAGAAGCTGTTGAATGACCTTGCCGCATTGCTCCCTTCCGTGCTCGGTTCACCTACTCCTAGCAGCATCGCGCAGCTGAATGCTCTTCTTCGGGAGCTGCGCCGATTGGTGCTTGCGATCAATTTAGAAGTGGTGGAACAAGCAGCATTGCTGACGCTTCTTGAGAATTACATTACGTTAGCGGAAGTATTCCCTTTCACTCCGCTTGGCGCAGCCGTCATTACGGAGGAGCTGCTGATGTCGCTCGGCACCGTCATCCTGCGTTTCGCTGTTGATCCACCGGATAAAGATGAGCTCATTAGCCTCATTCGCTCGAATCAGCAGCGGCTTGCTGCCAGCTTCGGGCAGCTTGGTTCGCAATCCGGTGCGCCAGGACCCGCTGGACCGCAAGGACCGCCTGGGGCGCCTGGCTCAGCAGGCTCGATAGGCCCTGCTGGTCCGCAAGGTGTGCCGGGACCGCAGGGACCGCAAGGGCCTGCAGGTGAGATCGGTCCAGCTGGACCTCAAGGTCCCGCGGGGGCGGAAGGTGTGGCTGGCCCGCAAGGCGCTGCCGGTTCAGCAGGTGCCACGGGCGTAACGGGAGCGACCGGGGCGACCGGCGTTGGGCTGCAAGGCGTCACCTTTTTTAACCCGGCAAGCGCGTCAAAATATTCCGAAAACCAACTTGTTGTTTATAATGGCAGTCTATATATCACGAATACAGATCATCCAACCGGAACTCCTGGGTCGTCACCTGATTATACGCTGCTAGTGGCGAGAGGCGATACGGGCAGCGGCTCGACTGGGGCGACTGGGTTTACTGGAGCTACTGGAGCAACAGGTGTGACAGGCGTGACAGGAAACACAGGATTAACAGGCGCAACCGGCATTGGTGTAACGGGTGCCACTGGGGAGACGGGTACTGCTGGTACGCAAGGTGCGACAGGTTCGCCAGGAGCTACTGGCGCAACTGGCGCCACCGGGGAAACCGGCGTTGCAGGATCGCCTGGTGCGACTGGTACACCAGGTGTGACTGGCGCAACTGGGGCTACAGGGGAAACTGGCGCTACTGGCGCCACCGGGGAAACCGGCGTTGCAGGATCGCCTGGTGCTACTGGTTCACCTGGTGCAACGGGTGCAACTGGGGCCATGGGTGAGACCGGAACTCCTGGTACGCAAGGTGCGACTGGTGCACCCGGCGCTACGGGCGCTACGGGTGCTACAGGGGCCACGGGTGAAACCGGTACTGCCGGTACGCAAGGTGCGACTGGTGCACCCGGCGCTACGGGCGCTACGGGTGCTACTGGGGCCACTGGTGAAACCGGTACTGCCGGTACGCCAGGTGCGACTGGTTCACCTGGCGCTACGGGCGCAACTGGTGCTACCGGAGAAACAGGTGTTGCCGGTACGCCAGGTGCGACTGGTTCACCTGGCTCAACGGGGGCCACGGGTGAGACTGGTACTGCCGGTACGCCAGGCGCGACTGGTGCAGCAGGAGCAACGGGTACGACAGGCACCACTGGGGCAACGGGAGCAACTGGCAGTGCTTTCACGGATGTTCACGCTTTTGCAGCCAATACAACGGGCGCCGTTATCACAATCGTACTCGGCGGTACGCTTATTCCGCTCCCGGATGCGCAGCTATTTAACGGAGGCTTCACAATCAATGGTACCGACGATACGATAACCATACCTGTGACGGGCACGTATATGGTTACCTATCAAGTGAATACGACGGCAGCACTCGCAATAGGAACTCAGTTGCTAGTGAATGCCGCCCCAGTAACAGCGAGCATCTTAGATCCTGTCTTGTCCGCTTCCCAGTTCAATAATGTTGTCGTCATCAATCTTGCCGCTGGGGATACGGTCTCGCTTCAGATGTTCGGCGTGCTTGGTGCTGCGACATTAATAACGGGAGCCGGAGCTGCCTTAACCATTATTCTGCTGTCCTAATTGAACCATCTAAATAAACAAGCACGAACCTGACTCCTTCGGAATCTTGTTCGTGCTTGTTTTGCGTTTATTTAACTTGTCGACTCACCTTCAACCCGCTCATAATAAAATGCATTGCAGTTTGTTTAATCTGCGTAATCTCTTCCTGCGTCTTAGCAGGAGCATGCGCGTTTGTCTTCAGGTCGATTTTGGCAGAAAGACTTATGCCTCGAATGATGAGCAGCGTATGAGCAAGCGACTCAAAGTGAAACACGCCTTGCTCCCTGCCCCGCAGCAGCAGCTCCTCCAGTTTCGCCCACACTGGCTGTACATATGATCGTACAATATCGGTGCGAGTGGAATGCAAGATCAACTCTTGATCGATGATCAAGCTCAAATGATAGTCCTCGAAGCTCATCGAGATAATCTGATCCATTAGAAATTGCAGGCCTGTCAACGGGTCGCGATTTAATAACTCAGCCTGCTCCATCCTTGTGCCAGGAAAGAACGTCTCGAAGATATGCTGAAACACCTTATCCTTCCCGCCAAAATAGTAGGAAACGAGCGAAATATTCGCATTTGCTTTGTCGCATATTTGCCGAATCGTCGTGCCATCAAACCCTTGTACCGCGAACAGTTCCTTAGCCGCTAGTAAGATGCGCTGCTTGACATCCTGCTCCATCCGTCATACTCCCTCTGCCCAATTAGGTATATGGAAAAGCTTAACATGCAGCTCAGTATTGTTCAAACGTTTGATTAAACCGCTGCATCAGTTAGTCACTGTTTCTTGGGATACTGCGGTTTGCACTTCTATTGCTGCGGGTTGTTTCTTCATTCTCAATTGAATAAGGATGAAGCCGAGCGCTGCACTGATCACGAGAATGAGGAATAGAATCGCTGCATCATCCCACGTATGAATCCCGCCGAAGGCTAGGTTGAACAATCCATCTACCGCATATGTTGCAGGCAAGTATTGACCCAACGACTTGAAGAATCCGCTGAGCACTTCACGTGGTACGATCGTCCCCGAAGTAACCAGCTGCAAAGAAAGCATCATCATATTAATGAACATGCCGGCCATACCGAGCAGAAGCAGAAATAGCTGTGCGAAGAACATAAACGTGAGAAGCATCAGCATGCTGAACAGCCAGAACAACAGGAACCCGCTCTCCATCTGTCCGCCAAGCGCATAGATAAGCGTTGAGCCAACGATTGAGATGATAATTGCACCGCCTACATTAAGCACGACTCTTGCCGCAAAATGCTGCCGCGCCGACAGTGCCGATCCAATCGTTAGCGTCACCTGCTGCAGATTCATTGCCATGAGCATCGCACCTACGAATGACCCTAACACGAGCATCATTGGAAGCATCTGATTGTGCATCCCTTGGATCGGGTGAAGCGTCTCCGTCTGCGCCTCAACCTTCGAGAGCAGCGCTTGCGACGTCTGCCCCGCTTGTTCTTCAGGCATCTTCATCTGTTCCAGCACCGATTGTATTCCTTGCTGCGTTGTATGATCTTTCAACTGCTGCGTTATGCGCGCAACCACACTGTCCATCACACTTCTCGTCATCTGTGGATTCGACTGGTTGACTGTAAAATGAATCGTTGCTTTCGCATTCGGCGTCGTCAAGCTGCTGCCGAATTCACTCGGTATCGTCATTATGAGATGCACCTTGCGGCGTTCCAATTCCGTACGTGCGTCCTCTGCACTTGGCGTTATGATTTCGAAAGGCAGGCTTTCTCTGAACTGTTCAATCAACTGGTTGCCGAATTCCCCATCCTCATTCACTACAGCAATCTTCAAGCGGTCCGTCCGATCACTGACACCATCATAAGCAGTCATCCAGCATACGACGAAAATCGTTAGCGCCATCAATGCGACAACTAATGCCACGATCGTTTGCGGTTTGGTCAAATAAGCCCTCAATGCCGTTTTCATTTTCAACACCCTCATTTCATTCAATCGTTTTAAACAAACGTTTTAAACTGTTGTTTGAATAATAAATTACCATCGGTCCCCTTACCTGTCAATACCCAAATAAAAAGTCTGAGAGGACACCACTACTCTCAGACTCACACCTTACTTTCGCACCTCACCAACAACACTCAGACTCACTTTCGCCCTGCTCATCGCTAAAGCTGTGAATAGCCTTCTCCTCTGCGGAGACAATAAGGAAAATTAAGGGACAGATGGTGGCTTGTATGGAGAGCAAATCATTAACGAGAGGATTTCGAAAATATCGTGACGCGACAACCCGTGCGGAACCTGCGAGAACGGAACCTATCGAAGTCGATCTTAAGCATAATTTCGAGAAACTTAAGGAAATCTTCTCGAATACGCCGGACCTGATCAACCGGCATTTTATTCTGAAGGCGGACAATCGTCAGGCTATTCTTGCTTATCTCGAAGGCTTGTCTGACAAGAATTCAATCAATCGCGACATCCTTACCCCACTTAAACAAGGAACGGCCGAAATCAACGGTGACAATGATTTTCCTGCAACGATCGGCGAATTCCATCGGTTGCAGGACTGGGGACAAGTGGAGCACATGCTATTTGCCGGATATAGCATCTTGTTCATCGATGGAGAACAAGTCGCCTATGCTTGCGGATCTCAAGGCTGGCCCCAGCGTGCGATAGAGGACCCCCAATTAGAAACTTCGCTGAAAGGAGCACATCAGGGCTTCGTCGAAACAGGTGGCGCCAATGTTGCATTAATCCGACGTTACATTCCAAATCGCGAGCTCAAAATTAAAGAGTTCACGATCGGGGCCAGAAGTCAGACCAAACTTTCCATTCTATATTTAGCTGACGTTGCGAATGTTCAAACCCTTCATGTGCTAGAAGAAAGATTAAGCCAGTTAGACATTGATGCCGTCATTAATACAGGAGAATTGGCGGAGCTAATCGAAGATTCACCTCTCTCGCCTTTCCCTCAATTCATATTGACCGAACGCCCGGACGCTGCCTCATCTCAGATTCTTCAAGGCAAATTCGTCATAGTGGTGGATCGTTCGCCAAGTGCGCTGGTCGGCCCTGTTAACTTTATTTCCTTCTTCCAGAGTGTCGACGACTACAGCACGCGATGGACGATCGCAACTTTCATTCGCATGCTGAGGCTGCTCGCGTTTTTCATCGCCATTCTATTACCCGCGATCTACATCGCGGTCGTATCGTTTCACTTCGAGGTCATTCCGATGAAGCTTTTGTCGACGATTGGCCAATCGAGAGCAAAAGTCCCCTTCCCTCCTTACATGGAGGCTGTCTTCATGGAACTTACGCTAGAGATGTTACGTGAGGCAGGCGTCCGTCTACCCGCACCGGTCGGACAAACGGTCGGCATCGTAGGAGGCATCGTTATTGGTCAGGCTATCGTACAAGCCGGCCTTATAAGCAATATCATGGTCGTCGTCGTTGCTTTTACCGCAATATCTTCATTCATCTTGCCCAACTACGATATGGGTGCGGCGGTTCGGTTAGTTCGGTTCGCCATGATGCTTTTCGCTTCTATTTTCGGATTTGTGGGGATAGTCGTCGGACTATTGACTTTGATCGCTCACCTGCTGTCTCTTAAATCCCTTGGCGTACCTTACAGCACGCCATTCGGACCCGTGCGATTCCGGGATTGGAAAGATACGCTGGTGCGGATACCGATTTGGTTAATGAAGAATCGTCCAACCAGCTCGAACGCGCAGCAAGACACCAGACAAGGCGATACCGGCCACCCGAGAGAGGATGAGAGCCATTGAACCAATCCGTTAAGACTCCCATATCTTTCCTTCAATATGTATTTACCATTGCTGGCATCCAAATCGGCATTGCGATCCTGTCGACACCGAGAGAGGTATCACGTTTTGCCGGAACGGATGGCTGGATCACTATTGTAATCGGCTACTTGATTACAACCATCCCAAGCCTGTTGGTTATCAATATCATGAGGAGAAGTCCTGACGGCACCATCCTCGATTTGCTGAAAACAAAACTAGGAAGATTGCTTACACGAATCTTAGCTCTATCCTTAGCAGTTTATCTTGCAGGGATGGCCTATATCGGACTACTCCGAACGCTGTTAATTATCCGGGTGTGGCTCTTGCAGAATACGTCACCCTTTATCGTTTTGCTGCTGTTGTTCATCCCAACCTACATCGTCGCGAAGGAAGGGACGAATATGCTCGGAAGATATGCCGAAGCGATCTTCTATTTTCTGTTCTGGCTTCCTTTTATATATTTACTGCCTCTTAAGGAAGGTCAATGGTTAAACATTATTCCTTTGGTGAAGGAAGGCTGGACACCGATCCTATCCGCAATCCCTAGTGTTCTTTTTGCCTATTTGGGCTTTATAGCAGCCTTCTTCCTGTATCCTCATTTAACGCATAAGAAGCATGCTGGCGCCGGGATAATGCTTGCTAATACCATTACGCTGATCATCAATCTGCTTATTACGCTAGTTTGCTTTATTTATTTCAGCCCAAGCGAGATGGTCGAAGTGAATCAGCCCGTCATTTCTGTACTTAAGACGATTCAATTCAAATTCGTTGAGCGAATTGAAATTATATTCATCTCGCTCTTCATCGGCATATATTCCCTCTGTTGGGTCCCTTGTCTTTACTTTACAGCCTATTGCCTACGGTGGACAACGAATGGCGCTAGAGAACAAAAGTACTTGATCGCCCTCCTAGCCGTTATAGGGATCGAAACATACATCTATATTCCGACATTCAACCAAAGTGTCTGGCTGGAGCAGACGATGACCAATATCGGAATTGTGATGGAATATATCCTCCCGATTGTGATTTGGATTTATCTATTGATCAGAGAGAAAGTACATAGAGAGGAACAGCTAGGATGAAGACAATAATCAGGGGAACCTTGCTCTTAATGGCTCTGATTGTTGGAGGGTGCGGAGATAAGGTTAATTTAGAAGAAGCTGCAGTACCGCTAGCTGCGGGCATTGATCTGGATGAACACAATCAGCTTCGGTTCTATGTATCCAATCCAGTATTCGGGGAGAAGCATAGTGAAGAACAGCAATACAATATTCCGGTATCGAGTCTTCGCGAATCAAGAAGCATCCAGGATGCTTATACGTCGGGAGCCCTAGAGGGAAGAAACTATCAGGTTTACGTCGTTGGTCGCAAACTCCTTCATCACGAGAACTGGTTTAAAATTCTGGATGTCGTGTTCAGGGATGCACGAAACACCGTGCTTGACCGGATGGTTGCGTTCAATGGTCCCCTTGAGGAAATGTTTACCGTTAAGACGGATAAGCAGCCGCCCCTTCCTGTTCTATTGCGCGGGATGATTGATTCCAAGAGCAAACGAGGAACAACTGTACTTACCACCGTACAAGACATGCATCGGCAAATTTTTGAAGAAGCGCTTACCCCTAGTTTAAGCGAAGTAAGCTACGACGCTAAACAGGACAGCTTTCGACTATCAGGAACAGCTTTATTAACGCATAAAGGGAAATATGCAACTTCCATCGGATATCAAGAAAGCGTGTTAATGAATCTTTTGAAGAAAGATGCGACGAAAGGAGTTTCGCTTTCCTTCTCGATCCCTGGAGAGCCGAACTCCGACTTCTTTTCCTTAGATAAGGTTAGCTTTAGCGTCCGGGACATTAAGACTAAAATAAAATCGTCCTATTCCGGTGACCGTTTTCATTTCCTGATCCGGATGAAGGTGTCAGCAGCCATGACCGAACAATTGTTCACTTTCGATATCCAGGAGCATGCAGATATTCTTGAGAGAAAAATGTCTCAACAGATGCAGAATCAATTGGAAAAGCTGATTCGTAAGTTTCAGAAGCACCAAATAGATCCCGTAGGGTTCGGTATTTATGCAAGGGCTCATCAGTATCGTCATTTCAAGTCAAATGAGGACAATTGGGGAGATGCCTTCTCGCACGCGGATATAAAATGCAATGTGAGTATCAAAATCAACTCAATGGGTACCATCAAATAAGCCTTCGATCTGAATGAGCAGAGCAATAGCCTTGTTATCGGGAAATCTTGACCCTATTCCGTCAAAAACATGCTACGAAGCCCAATGGTCACCATTGGGCTTCGTTTGATGCAAATAACAAATGGTAATTATCGCTTTCTAGCTTTCCCTCGCGAGCAGCTATTCCTACCAGTCTCTCCGCAGCGTGAACAAGTCGCGCAGCGCTTCCGTCGACAACTCCGTGATCCACCCTTCCGAGCTCGTGATGACGTCATCGCTCAGTTGCTGCTTACTCTCGAGCATCTCGTCGATCCGCTCCTCCAACGTGCCAAGCGAGATGAATTTGTGCACCTGCACATCGCGCGTCTGGCCCATCCGGTAGGCGCGGTCCGTCGCCTGGTTCTCCACGGCGGGGTTCCACCAGCGGTCGAAGTGGAATACATGGTTCGCGGCGGTCAGGTTGAGCCCGACGCCGCCGGCCTTGATCGACAATATGAATACATTAGGTTGCTCCGCCGCAGGCAGCTCCTGCGACTGGAACTGCTCGATCATTCGGTCGCGCGCCGTCTTGGACGAGCCGCCATGCAGGTACAGGACAGGCTCACCAAGTTCCCGGGAGATCACCCGCTGCAACAATTCGCCCATGCCGATGTACTGGGTGAAGATCAGACACCGCTCACCCTCATCGCGGAGCTCCTTCACGAGGTCGAGCAGCCGTTCGAGCTTGGCAGAGCGGCCAATGAGCATCGCCGATTCGGCGGCTTCCTCGCGCTCGTCTTCAGGCACCGGCACAGCTTCCTTGGTGAACAGCACAGGATGGTCGCACAGCTGCTTCAGCCGAGTCAACGCGGAGAGGATCGCGGCTTTGCGCTGAATGCCTTCCAACTTCTTGACCTCGTCCATCAGCTCCTTCACCGTCTGCTCGTAGAGCGCGCTCTGCTCGCCGGTGAGATTGATGTACGTCTTCATTTCGTTCTTGTCCGGCAAATCCAGCATGATGTTCGGATCCTTCTTCTTGCGCCGAAGCATGAACGGCTTCACGAGCCGCTGCAGCTCCTGCGTACGGTTATGATCGCGCTCACGTTCAATGGCTTGGCTAAACCGTTCGGCGAAAACACGGGCGGTGCCGAGGTAACCCGGATTGGTAAAATCGTAGATCGACCACAGCTCCGCGAGCTTGTTCTCGATCGGCGTGCCCGTTAGCGCGATGCGATGCCGCGCGGGGAAGCTCTTGACCGCGATGGCCTGCTTCGTTCCGGCGTTCTTGATGTTCTGCGCCTCATCGAGGCAGATCGCTGACCACGTATACCCGCCAAGCAGCTCTTGGTCTAGCGTCGACGTCGCATACGAGGTCAGCACGAGATCAGCTCCCGCCGCTTCCTCGTAGAATGCACCGCCGCTGAGACGCTTGCCGCCGTAGTGGAGCATGATGCGCAGGGACGGTGCGAAGCGGCGTACTTCCTTCTGCCAGTTGCCGAGCACAGAAGTCGGACAGATCAACAGGGCGGGACGGCGTCCTCCGCTAGCGGCGGCTTCTTCAGCGACGTGCAGCAAGTACGTGATGAACTGAATCGTCTTGCCTAGCCCCATATCGTCGGCCAGCACGGCGCCGATCCCGAACCGGCGCAGAAACGCCAGCCATGAGAACCCAGCTTGTTGGTAGCTGCGCAGCTCCGCTCGCAGCGTCGGCGGCACGGGGATTGACGGCCAGTCCGTCTGCTGCGTCAACTGCCCCATAACTGTCGTCAGGTGAGCGTTGAGCTCCACGTCCACCTCCAGCTCGACGTCTTCTTCGCCGTTGTCCACAGCGCCGCTTAAACCATTCTCGCCCGCGGAAGCCGGCATGCTGTCGCCGCGATTGCGGTGCAGGTGCATCTTCAGTACATCCTGGAAGGACAAGCCCCGCCGGTGATCGACGCCCGCCATCGCTTTGCGTATCTGCGCTAGCAGGGCCGGATCGAGCGGTACCCATAGGTCGCGGAATCGCACAAGCCGTTCGCCGCGGGCGACCAGCTCGCGAAATTCCTCCTCGCTGAGGTCAACCTCGCCAATAGACAGCCTCCAGTCGAATTCGATCAGCGCGTCGAGACCGAAGAAGGACCGCCCGCCACCCGTCCGGTTTCCTTCCCCATCGCCTTCGCCGGGGCGGACCTTCGCGCGGAGGCGCGGCTTCTTGCGGCTTGCCTCCTCCCACCATCCGGGCAGCAGCACTTGCCAGCCGGAGGCTATAAGCCGCTGGCTGTCCGCGGTCAAGAACCGCCACGCATCGTCGTTCAACAGCGGTGCGTTCAGCACGTCCGCGGGACTACCGGACAGCCGGTCCTCCGGCAAGCTCGCTCGCAGATGCGCGAGCCAGGCCGCGGAGCGCTCGCGCACGTGCGGGGTCCAGTCGGAGGGCCATGTCCCGTAGGCTTCTCCATTCGCGGCCAGCCGAACAGGCGCAAGTTTCGCTGGTTCGAGCTTGTCCTGCAGCATTAGCGCAAGGCGCCAACCATCGGATTCGGCGTCCTCCGGCTCCAGCAGCTGCAGCAGCGGCCGGAACGGAAGCGTGTCCGCCTTCCAGCCGGCAGCGACGAGCCATCCGCGCTCATCGAGGCCCGCGGCCGCGGCGGCGCGATCATGCGCGAACAGCAGCGGGAAGTCGCGGCGCAGGTCGGCTGCGGCAGCTTCCGTGCCGTAATGGCTCTGGAACACCGCCGCGGAGAACGCAGCTCCGAGGCCGGCCAGAAAGACGGCATCCGCCCCTCCCTCGTCCTCGGTCACTTCATTCCAGACGCCTGAGTCATCCATACCGCCGCCAGAGAGCGCGCGCAGCGCCCGGCGGGTCTTCGCGTCGAGCGCCTCTTCCTCCCACGTCCATCTCAGTTTGCCGACCTTGTAGGCTTCGAAACTCGGGACGAATCTTCGCTCCGTGATGCCGCGATTCAGCGCCGGTGCGAACGCGGCGAGCCGCGCAGCGTCGCCTTCAAGCTGCCAAGTCACGTGCATCGGCAGCAGCCCGGGATCGGCGAAGAACGGCACGACCATCTCCGCCGGCAGTACGACAAGCTCCAGCTCGTCCCTCAGCTTCTCGATCTCAAGCTCCGTGCCGTAAAACGACGGCTCGTGCCGAGCGAACAGCCGCTGCTTGACGAGCAGCCCCGGCGCGTAGCCGGACGCATCCGCACCGAATATGAGCGCATCGCCACGTTCGGTCAGACTCGCTTGAATCGTAAGTGTATCGGCGTATGCGTTCATGACAGCAGTCCTCCTTTGCGCAGTTCTTCCTGCAGCGCCCTCAGCCGGCTGTTTCGGCTCGCGAACATGTCGATAAACTGCTCCCATCGCTCGCCTTTCTTCAGGCGCGCATAAAGCTTGGCGAGCCGCTTCAGCAGCTTCACCGCACTTTTGTAGCCATCGCGGTTCTTCTGCAGTACATACCGTTCCACCGCCTGATGGTAGAAGGGCAGAAGCAGCTCCGGTGCTTCCTTCTCTATGGGCTTCAGCGCGGTCGCGCGGAATGACAACGGATCCTGGCCCATGCACATCTGCAGGTCGATCCACCGATCCCACCTGCCGAGTGCCGCCAGCGCATCCTCATAGACGGACCGCGAGAACGGCAGCATCGCCTGGAGCGTGCGCCACATTGCCGGCTCCGCCTCAGGCAGTTTCTCTACGACCACGGCCCAATAGTCGCCGTAGGGTGCCAAGTCTTCGCCGCGGAAGCCGGCGAGCAGCGGTCCGGACTCCTCGAGCCAGTCGCGCAGCAGCGCCCATTGCTCCGCGCGCTCGAGAACGCCAAGCAGTGGTGCGAGATGCTCCAGCCTCAGCATCAGCTTTCGTCCGGCCTGCGCGAGCAGCGCCCGCGCTTCCGCGTCGCGAGACAGGTAGAGCAGCAGCAGACATAGCGATAGCGTCCACGGCAGCCGCGACAAGGACGGGCCGAGCGCCGCTTCTGCCTCTTGCAGCTGGCGCATCTCTAACTCGTAGAGCGCGGCGCTTCCGGCAGAGTCTGGGCCGAGCCAGCTCAGCCACATCGAAGCATAAAGCGCCGAGAAGCAGCCGAGCGTCTTATCCTCGGTCAGCATGCGCTCGCGGAGAAAAACTACCGTCTCCATTAGCCGCTCCCAGTATATGGAGCTTTCGTCTGCCATCGCGAGCTTGTCCTCGAGCAGGCTCTGCGCCTTGGCGCGAAGCCCGTCCAGCGCCAGCTGCGTATGGTAGCCCTTGAACAGGCCCGATTGGCGCCAGTCCGCCTGGGTCGGTTTGGTTATCTGTTCCAGCACAAACAGCAACGCGTGGAGCGTGAACAGCTGCTCCAGCGCCCAGGGCAGCTCGGGCCGCATCGCTTGCAGGTCAGCGAGCAGCTCATTGGCCTCCTGCGCCGTGCGAATGTGCAAGTGCATCGGTCCGCGGCGAGCCTGGAACCGTTCATGCCACTTCGCCACAGTAAGCTCAGTCAGCTCCGCCTCCGTCAAGGTCGGCCGATCGCGCCAAGGGGCTGTCGGCGCAGCTCCCCGGTTCGCGATATCGCCACTGCCCGTCCGGGACGAAGTCTCCGAGGCGGCTTCTTCGGCACCAGCGCGGGCAACGCCGCGGCCGCCGTCCAACGCTGCGCCAGGCTTGACGCCGGCGGCCGCGCTCTTCAAGGCGGTGCGCGCGTTGGCGAGCGCCTGGATCGGCCGGCCGCATAGCTCCGCATATCGCATCAGGGCGGCTGCCATGTGCGTGCAGGCGCGGTTCGCGGAACAGTTGCATTCGCGCGCCGCGAGATCGTCCAGATCGACGGCGACGTCGTACATCCGGTTGTCCTTGACACGCGCGTCCACGTGCACGCCGTCGTCGCGGAGCGCTAACTCTTCGACCCGTCCCTGTTTATAGTATTGAAACCCTCGTATGATCGTCAGTTCGTCGAAACGCGCGGCGACGCCTTCCAATAGGAGCCGCCACGCGCCGTCATCCAGCATATAATCCATATCCATAATCCGTTGACTCCCGGTTGCGTCGTCAGTATTTTTAAAGCTTCACGCTCTATTATACCATCTCTTCCACCCGCGGGACCTGTAACAAGGTACCATGGCCGGAGACTTTCAAATCGAGAAGAAACGATCTCATAGTGACTGCAGCCCGGTATCAGCCTATACTCACAGCCCAACCACAATGCAAAAAGAAGTCGCCGTTTATGCGACTTCCATTGTATAAATGTCTTGTCATTCCACATACCTACTACTACTTCTAAAGGTTCTATCCATACCAGGAAGCTGCCGATCTCGGGGCGATTAGCTTTAATGAATGATAATTGCGCTTCCTCACTTCATCCCGCTTAGTGCGATGCCTTGAATAATTCGTTTCTGGAAAATCAAGAAGATCGTAATCAGAGGAAGCACAGAGACGGTAGCGGCGGTCATAATCAGAATCCAACCGCTGTTATCTTTCATTTCGCTAGAGAAATAGACCATCCCAACAGGGAGTGTATATTTGCTCTCCGTCTGCAGTACGATGAACGGCCATATAAATTGATTCCAGCTCGAGATGAAGCTTAAGATCGCAAGCGTCGCTAATGCCGGCTTCATGAGCGGAACCGCTATGGAGGCGAATACCTTCCACTCGTTCAATCCGTCGATGCGCGCCGCATCAAGAAGTTCCGAGGGCAGCGACTCCATAAACTGGCGCATGAGGAAGATCCCGAAGGCGGAAATAAGGCCAGGCAGCAGCAAACCGGCATATGTGTCCGACAGGCCTAACTTCGACGCGAGCAAGTACCAGGGGATGATGAGCATCTCGGTAGGGACCATCAATGTGCTAATAATCAAGACGAAGATAACGTTTCTTCCAGGAAAATCGAACTTAGCGAGCACATACCCCACGACCGTATCGAAGAACAGTACCGACATCGTCGATACGACTGCGACGCCTGCCGTGTTGGAGATCCATCGCCCGAAAGGTGCTTTGACGAACAAATCTCCATAGTTGTTCCAAGTGGCAGGCGACGGGATCAGGCTTAGATCGAACAAATCCTTGGGCTCCTTGAATGAGGAGGCTGCCATCCATAGGAACGGAAACAGTGTCACGGCGACTCCCGCAAAAAGAAGCAAATAACGAAGAAGCACCCCTGCTCCAATCGCGTAAGAGCGGCTTAACCTCCTTTTGACGGAAAATCGTACTGGTTCTGTGTTCAAATTCATATCGAGCCTCCTCTCAGTATTCAATTTTGCGATTTAATATTCTTAGCTGCAGAAGCGTGAACGCAAGAATGATGATGAACAGAACGACAGTCGCAGCCGAAGCGCTCCCCATGTCGAAATTCTTGAACGCTAGTTTGTAGATATGATAGACGAGCGTTCGAGTCGAATTAAGCGGGCCTCCGTCTTGGGTCATGCTGACGATATGCGAGAACGACTGCAGATAGTTGATGCCGGCGATGACGGCAGAGAACAGAATGATCGGATTGAGCAGCGGCAACGTGACATAGCGAAACCTATGCCATGCATTGGCGCCGTCTATATGAGCGGCTTCGTGATACATCTTCGGAATGCCTTCCAATCCGGTCAAGAAGATTAACATCTGAAATCCGACGCTCTGCCAAATCATCGACAAGGCGATGACGTATGGCGCTTGATCCGGAGATTGGAGAAACGGCTGCGCATGAAAGCCCAGGCTTAGCAGCTGTCCGTTAATCCAACCGTTCGGCATGAGAAGCCAGCGGAATATCCAGCTCACCGCGACGACGCTCGTGATATACGGGATGAAGTACACCGTCCGGAAGAAGCTGCGAAGCCGCTTCACGTTATGCAGCAGCAGCGCTGCGGACAGCCCGACAGCCAACTGTCCGGGAATGCCCACAACGACATATAAGAACGTATTCGTAAGCGACTTGCGGAACGCCTCGTCTGCGAGCAAGCTTGAATAATTGTCCAATCCAACGAATGGCTTCTCTGGCGAGAGAACATCCCATTCGCGGAAGCTGATGTTGAACGAATACAAGATAGGAAACAGCCGGGTCAGTACAAAATAAAGCAGCGGTATGCCCAGCATCAGATAGATAAAAAGATAACGCTGAGTGCGATAGTTCAATCGCAACGAGAGAAGCTTTCTCCCTTCGGCTGCGCGGCCTCGTGTCGTGGTCGTGATCATTCGGTATCTTGCCTCCCTCATAGACAAGCAGGCGCCGGATCACCCCGGCACCCCTCTCTTGCTTACTTCTTGTCAACTTTGGCCCAATAGTCGTCATAGAGCTTCTGCGTCTTGGCGACGAGATCTTTGAACGCCGTCTCGACGGGAACCTTGTTGAGAAGAACTTCATTCACGGCATCGACGAACAACGTCCTCTCTCCGGTCTCGTCGATGAAGAAGTGTGCCTTGCTGTTATCGAGCTGTCGAATAAACGGCCCAAGCTTCTCGTCATTCAAGTATTTGTCCTGCGTGGCGACTTCCTTCTGAGCCGGAAGTTCGCCAACCTTATCCACCCATTGTTCTTGAACTTCCTTGCTCGTCAGGAACTGAAGGAACTTAATTGAGGCGTCGAGCTTCACGCCAGTGACGCCAGCCGGAATCGCGTTCGCCCAGTATGAGGAAGGCGCAGAGCTGCTCTTATAGGACGGTAACGGCGCAATCCCGTAATTGAGATCCGGTGCGTCCTTGGCCAAGGAGCCAAGACGGAAGGAACCGTCGATATTGATTGCGGCGTGCCCCGTCTTGAAGGCTGTAACATCATCGGTGAAGACGCCCGTCGTTCCGACCTTGTGCTTGACTGCGAAATCTATCAGGTACTGGAATGCCTCCAGTCCTGCAGGTGTGTCCGCCCATAGAAGCTTGCGCCGGTCTTCACTGAGGTCTTGGCCTCCTGCCTGCGGCAGCAGCCCGTCGCGATACCAGTGGTGAAGCTGCGCGCCTGGCTCCCATGCCAATCCTTCGACGACGAATTGCCCGTTGGAATCCTTCTCCGTCAGCTTCACGCTGTCCTCTACCAGTTCCTCCCACGTAGCGGGAGGCTCAGTGATATTCGCCTTTGCGAACAAATCCTTGTTGTAGAATACGGCAAGCGTGCGTACGGCGGTCGGAATCGCCCAGTAAGAGCCGTCGATCTTCGATGCATTGACGAGCGGGTAGTACTTGTTCGCGATGTCCGACGCCGGGAAGCCCGATTCGGGCAGCGGTTGCAGGAAGCCGGAGGAGACATACTTCGGCAGCCAGCCATAGTACAAGTTGATGACGTCAGGTCCTTTGCCCGCCGGTACGAGCGTCGCTACCTTCTCGTTATATTGATCGTAAGGGAAGTTCGTTTGCTTGACGGTAATGTTCGGGTTCTGCTCTTCGAATTTGTTGATCAACTCGTTAATAAGCTCGACTTTGGACGGATATTCGTACTGCCAATATTCGATTGTCACCTTCTCCTGCGAATCACTGGAGGCTGCCGTCGTTTCGGTTGGAGAATCCGTGGCTGCAGGTGTAGAGGCTGAAGAGGTAGATTTGTCAGTTCTATCGGAATTATTCCCACCGCAAGCGGTCAAGAGCAAAGATACGACTGCGAGCAGCGATAATGGCTTAGCGATATTGTGGATACGATTCATGAACGGGTCAACTCCTTGGTTTCGTTTAGGGGGTTAGAAGGATCCAATCGAAGCAGCTTTCTCGCATTGTTGCCGAAGATGGCTTCGATCTCCGATTCAGAGAAGCGAAGGTCGCGTACAACGCGGATTTGATCCTGCAGATAGCGGTAATTGTAACCTCTTGGAAATCCCATCGAGTCTGAGCCGTAGATGATTCGCTCCGGTCCGATCAACTCGTAGGTTTTACGGAACAACGTCTCAAGCGTCAGCTCGTATGGCATCCAACGGACCCATTGATTCGAGCCGGACGTGTCGACGTAGACGTTCGGACAGCTCCAGCACAGATGGAGCAGCTCCTGGAAGTAACCGCAGCCGAAGTGTGGAATGATAAACGGAATGTCAGGATACCGACGGGCGACATTGAAGATGGCGAGCGGGCTGATATTCGGATGCGACACGATCCCTCCCGCATGTCCCAGGAGACCAAAGTGGATAAGGATAGGCAAACCGCGTTCAGCGAGTAAGTTCCACACCGGTATTAGTGATTCGTCATCGAACGAGATCGGCGTGAGCGGGCCGAATAGCTTGTAGCCCCGAAGTCCAAGCTCATCTACAGCGCGTTTCAATTCTGGAGCGGCATCCGGACGTTCGATCGGATGCGAGGCAAATCCAGTGAAGATATCCGGATAAGCAGCGATCTGCTGCGCCAACTCATCGTTCGTCCAACCCGTTAGAAAGTTAAGTCCCCCGATGCCGTAACGGTCGAGTTCGTCCTTCCATCGCTCGACGAGTGAACGATTGGCATGTTCGGGATCGACTTCCTCCGTCCTAAGGTCCCATGTCAGCCGCATCCGCTGCGAACGCTCGCGGCCATAATCAGTAATTCGATCATGCTTCTCGAATGATTTCGGATAGTTGTAAGGCAAATGCCCGTGTATATCGAACACTTGAAATCCGGATCTAAACACCGTTCCTTCCTCCTTTAGCCGACAGGTCGGCGTCTTCCCCTAAGGGATCGTACGATCGGTTGCGCCGCTCGGTTAAGATCTGATCCAGCAGCTTGATCTTGGTATCGATCTGGGCTCTCGTCTGCTCCGTCCATACTTCCGCTTGCCTATGTGCAGAAGTTTGCACCGCTAACGCTCTCCTTAGCTCTCCTGGACTTGGCCCGCCGAGAACCGAACGGATACGGACGAAGTGCTCCGGATCAAGCGCTTGTTGCAGTTCTTCAGCAGTCAGCGACAACGGCCTTCCAATGATGCTCCTAGCGGCCTCGTTAAGTCCACTTACCGTAAGCTCTCTCACGGTAAGGCCATCGGAAACCGCTGTATGTACCAATTCAGCAACGATGGCATGCGCCGTACGAAACCCAAGTCCTTCTTTGCGCACTAGCGTATCAGCGAGTTCTGTAACGGTCGCATAGCTCATCTCCGCCCTTCGACGTAACACGTCCCTATCGACCTCAAGCGTCTCGATGATGCGAGCCAGTAGCCGGTAAGATGAAACTAGCGTGCGAATACTTCGCCAAACGTAAGGCTGAAGATCGTCTTCAGTGTCAACAATGTCCCCGAAGGGCGTGTTGTGAACCATGCTCTGCACCGTGTTCGCATCTCCGACGCAGCTCGACAGCAGCGACCGAAGGTGCTCGACCGACACCGGGTTTCGTTTCTGCGGCATGATCGAACTTATCTGGACATAAGGCGCTGCCACCTTCACAGCTGCGAATTCTTGCGTACACCACAGAAGAAGCTCCTGAACGAAGCGACCGAGATTCACGGCGGACAATGAAACGGATAAAGCGATCTCGAGGACGTAATCCGCCCCGCTGACCGCATCGTACGCATTCGTGATCGTCTCGTCGAATCCAAGAAGCTCCGCCGTCCGCTCCCGACTGATCGCGAAGCCTGTTGTCGTTAGCGCTGCAGCGCCGAGGCTGCTCCGGTTGCAGTTCGCATAAGCAGCCCGCAGACGACGGACATCCCGGGAGAGCGAGTCCGACACCGCTGCGATATAATGCCCGACGGTCGTTGGCTGCGCCTGCTGCGTATGCGTATAGCCGATCATGAGCGTCTCTGCATGTTCTTCCGCAAAACCAATAAGCCGCTCCTGCAGTTCTAGTGCGGATTCGATAAGAGTCAGCAGTTTAGTCCTTAACACGATACGATAGATCGCGATTCCCATGTCGTTGCGGCTGCGCGCGAGATGCAGATGACCTGTTGTCTCTCCCCCCAACTGCGCGAGTTCATGCTCCACTTCGAAGAATAGATCCTCAAACTCGCCCGTATATTGGCCGTTCTCCAATTTCATCAGATCGAGCTCCTGAAGCGCCCAGGTAATGATCGCAGCATCCTCTTCGGCGACGAGTCCTTGCTCTTCGAGCATGATGAGATGCGCCTTGCTGACCGAAATCATTGGTCCAAGCAGCTCCTTCTTGGCCTGTTCATACGCTGGCTTGAGAACAACCTCCGCGTATGTTCGGCCTGGGAAGGTGTCTCCCTCCTCCCGTTGCCGTTGTTGCGCATCCGGCATTTGCTTCACTCCTATCTGCATGCTCCTGTTTTACTAACGCAAAAAGGAGACCCTCCCTGCAAAGAGATGAGGTCTCCAGTTATCTGGTAGAAAATTATTCCGACAATTCCAACTGTTATTGTTTAATTTATCACATGGTAGCACTGACTCTCTCGTGGTGTCAATCGCTAGCTCTATCGATAATTCCTATAGCAGGATTTGGAATTTTGATCGTAATGGGACGACAACCTTTTATCATATCATTTTAGGTAGAAGAGAAGATCAACTGTTTTGTGTTCTATAGCCTGATGTTAAGGAGGATCATGATGCCCTTCCCAAGCAATGCGCAGTATGTCCCGGTTACATTAAACGGTGCACCCGTGTCCGACCCCGTCCGAGATGTTTCGCCCGACCAGACGGACATCGTAGGCAGCTCTGCTTTTCCAGCCGCGTATTATGGGTACGATGGAACGAATATTTACTTCCGTATTCGGTTGAACGCTGATCCTCGTTTCAAGACTGGATTCACCAATTTTGCCTGGGGCGTTCTATTCGATACGGACGGTAATTCCTCCACTTACGAATGGGTGCTAGCTGTCAACGGATTGAACAATTCCGTGGATCTCATCCAGAACACGGCTAAAATTCCGAATAGCTTTAACGACCAAGCCGAAGGAACGGATGGCAAAGGAACGCCGAACTTTACGCAACCGATCGTAAACTATGATATTGCTCGGGCTGCCCTTACAGGTGACGGCTCCGCGTTCGGAGGAGGAACGAATTACTTTCTAGATTTTTTCATCCCCCGTGCAACGCTCTTCCCTCTGCTCGGCATAACAGACCAAACCGTGCTCCGATTCTTGTTCTTCACTTCAACCAACAACAACAACTTCAACAAAGACTTCATCGGAACGGGTCAAACGCTAAGTGCGGCATTCAGTGATCCGCTCACTGTTGCGGGCGGAGATGTTAGAGCTAATCTATCGGTTACGCAAAACGTTGACGGCGCTCCGCTCACGCTGGTTGCCGGTCAATCTAGTACGATTAATGGAACCATTACCGTTACCAATACTGGCCGCGGCAGCGCCTCCGCCATCTTCATCAATGCGCTGTTTCAGTTCAATAAACTTCAATCGTTGCAGATCGTTTCCGCTTCGGCCGGTTCTGCCGTAACCAGCTTAACGGGTGCTGCAATGACATGGAACATTGGCACATTAGCACCTGGTTCAAGCGCCTCATTGCGATATACAGCACAAGGAACATTCCTTCCATCGTCGTCCGGAACGATTGACATTAAATCGACCAAAGCGATAGACCTATTCACCGGTCAGCCTATTACAGCTCCACAAAGCACGGCCGCTGCCAGCATTATATCGACTGGCGGGGTAAGCGGGACAATCATTGACAAATCGACAGGCCTCCCACTGACAGGTGTTACCGTTCAATCGACAAGCCTGCCTTCAGGTATTCCGAACGGATATGCCGTCAGCGGCATAGGCGGTGTTTATTCCATTACCGGTCTGCCTACGGGGAACGTTCAGCTTCAATTTTCTCTGCCGAATTATCAGACGTTAATGGTTAGCGCAGCGACATCATCCAACACGGTAACAACGGTCAATGTTATTCTGATGCCGCAACCCGCTTCTGTTCAGGGTTCGATCACAAGTCAGGCTGACGGAAGCCCAGTAGCCGGAGCGGCCATCCATATAACGGATTCCGTCGGAACGCTGATCGCCCAGACATCAACCAATGCAGCAGGTCAATATGCTGCAGCCAATCTGCTGCCGAATTACTACCGGATCAGTATAGCCGCGCCTAATTACCAACAGCAGGATCTGCCGCTTACGTTAGCCGCCGGTGAGGTCCAGGTCGTCAATGCAGCGCTAGCCAGCAGTCCCGGTGCAGTCACTGGCACAGTAACAGCTGCATCTGGCGTGCGGATCGCAGGCGCGAAGGTTGAAGTGCTGGATAATCGCAACAATGTGCTTGCGACTATATTCACAGACGCACTAGGCGTGTTCCGAGATAACAGTCTTGCACCGAACCTTAACGATCGGCTGCGCGTCACGGACCCTGGATTTGTCACGCAGGTGATCGGGTTTCAAGTCGCCGCCGGTCAGACGACAACGGTTAATTTGGTTTTATCGCCAGAGGCGGGCAGTATTAGCGGGATCATAGCCGATGCAGAATCAGGCGAACCGCTTGCGGGAGCTAGCATTCGCGTCGTGAATGCGGAAGGAATTACGCTGCAGACTGCTGTTAGCGGCGCTGAAGGCACTTATGTGGTAACTTCACTTGCACCAGGAGGCTACACCGTCAATTTCTTAGAAGAAGGTTACGCTGCAGAAACAGTAGGCGCCATCGTGACTTCAGGTGTTTCAACGCCTATTCATGTAACGCTGGAGAAACTCGCCGGCGCATTATCTGGCAAGGTAACCGACTTGAATGGTCTCCCTCTTCCTGATGTCGTGATTCGAGCTTATCGGAACAATATCATCATTGCACGCGTCTCAACGACGGAAGACGGAACCTACACGATTGGCAACCTTGCGCCTGACGTCTATACGGTTTCCGCTCGGACCGATGGCTTCGGTGGCGATACAGTCGGGGCAATCATCGAATCGTCTGTTACAACAACGATTAATTTCAAGCTCGTGCCAGACCCGGGAATGATCGTTGGCACGATTACCGACGGATCAGGAAATCCGATAGTGGGCGCGGCAGTCGCTGTTCAAAATAACGTTGACGGCGGGCCTGTCCTGCTTACACGGATTCTCTCGGAGACGAACGGTGCCTATATTATTGCGAGCCTTGCTCCAGGCAACTATATCGTCAACGTATCTGCAGCTAATTTTCAAAATCAATACGCAAGCGCACGCGTCCAATCGGATGCGCAGACGCTGCTTAATTTTACACTGTTGCCTAACCCCGGCTTCATCCGCGGGGCCGTAGTGGATAACCAAGGTAATCCGATTGTAGGAGCAGGCATTCAAATTCGCGTCACCAGCGCAAACGGAATAACGGTGTTCAGCTTATTCACGGACCCGATTGGACAATTTCAAACGAGCAGCCTGACACCAGGCATCTACACGATATTCGCATCCGCAGATAACTTCCAGACAGCTTCCGCTACAGTCGATGTGCCGCAAGGAGCTGCTGCACAGCTCAGACTCGTACTTAATCCGGTGCCTGGGTCGATTCAAGGAACCGTATCGGACATTATCGCGGGAACTGGTCTTCCTGGGGCCGTGCTGAACATCATGGACCAGAACAACTTCTTGATTGGCATTACCATTACGGACAGCAACGGACGCTTCGATGCGACGGGTATCGCACCTGGCAACTATACGATTGTCGCGCAAACGACCGGCTATCAGAGCAATACGTTCGGCGTCATTGTGAATGCTAACGCAATCTCGCCAGCCTCAATTCCGCTTACGCCGAATCCGGGATCGATTATCGGCTTATTAAGACCGCCGCTTGGCGGCGCAGTTGTACAGTTAAGCAATCTGAATAACATTCAGGTCGCAACGACGGTATCGGAGCCCGACGGCAGCTTCTCCTTCAGTACCGTTCAAGAAGGCTCTTACCTCCTCACAGCCGTAGCTGCCGGGTACTCTTCCGGCGTTATAGGGGCCAATATTATTCCTGGCGGCGTTGATCAAGTTGTGGTCGATCTTACGCCGAATCCAGGTTCCGTCGCAGGAGCCGTGATCGATACGGCTGGCAATCCGATTCCGGAAGCAGCTGTAAAAATCGTGAACGGCAATGAATCCATTCGAGGAGTCGGCCAGGCGCAAGCGGACGGCAGCTACATTATCGGCAATCTGCCGCCAGGCACACTGACGGCTATCGCTTCCGCACCAGGCTTCAGCAGCATCGTACGAGGCATAAATCTGAATCCCGGGGAGCTTGTGTCCAGCCTCAACTATGCGCTCACGCCAGACCCCGGCAATGTGAATGGTCAAATAACGGATGCGGTCACAGGGGAACCCATTGGCGGTGCCGATGTAGAGATTCGCCTATTAGGCGCTTCTGGTTTGTCTGTGACATCCGTCTCGGCCAGCATGTTCGGCAACTATCAGATTTCAGGTCTGCAGCCTGGACCGTATCTCGTCATAACCCGCGCGGCAGGCTATTCCACAGGAACCGTCGGCGCAATCGTCGTCAGCGATCAGAGCACGATTGCCTCTATCGCTCTGACTCCAGCATTCGGAAGTCTAGTGGGGACAATCGGAGATTCTTCCGGAAATCCTATCTCGTCCGTCAATACACAGCTCAGATTATTCTCGCAAGAAGGGCTCTTGATCAATACGTTCTTCGCAGGCATCGATGGTACATTCTTCGGCGGCAATCTGCAGCCCGGCGAATATACGTTGAATGTATCGTCGCCTGGATTCGAGAGCGAGACGATCGGCGTCTTCATAAGGGCCGGGTTCAGTACGACCCTAACGATCAAGCTGACTGTATCGGTTGCATCGGTTTCTGGCAGCGTCATTGACGGTTCAACCGGCTCAGGCGTTTCAGGCGCAATTATCAATATTAACGATGTGTATGGACACCCGATTATTCCAACATTCTCAGACGAGAAGGGCGATTTCACGCTAAGCGGAATTCCGCTCGGCAACTTAATCGTTACGGCGTCATACCCCGGATTTGGATCCGATTCAGTCGCTATTGTCACAACAGCAGGACAGTCTGTTCAAGCTCAGCTTACCTTAACGCCTAATCCTGGCAATGTGTTCGGATTTGTGAGCGACTCTTCCAATGGTGCCGATCTATCTGGTGCAACGGTACGTATATATGACGGCGTTAGCGGTGCATTAATCGCGACAGTCGTTACGGACAATAGCGGCATCTTTACGTATCCGAATCTTCCCGCCGGAGCTTATACAGCAAGCGCAGCTGCGTTCGGTTATGCATCCGAGCTTGGCGGGTTCTCGATCGTATCCGGCGAGACCACGCGATTCAGCTTTGCACTCGACAGGCTTCCAGGCAGGATCAGCGGCATTGTAACGGCTAATTCGAATGTCGGCGGTATACAAGGCGCACTCATTGTTCTGCGTCAATACAACAATTTTGGCCCGGTCGTCTCATCGATCTTGACGGATTCGAACGGACAATATGATCTGGGAGAGATCGCAGCGGCCAACTATGTCGTGACTGCCTCCCATGTCGGATTTGTCTCACTCCAGACATCCGCTTCTGTTCTGCCAGGTCAAGGATCGACCGTTAATTTCTCGCTTGCGGCAACGCCATTATCCGTAAGCGGTACGGTAACCGATGCCGGAACCGGGTCACCTCTTCCTGGCAGCGCAATCTCGATTGTCGATGATAATGGGGTTATCGTCGGCAATGGCGTAACGAACAATAAGGGACAATATACCGTTATAAGCGTACCTTCAGGCAATCTGACCGTTATCGCAAGCGATCCCAATCATCAGAGCGGCAACAACTTCGTCATGCAGCCTGTTCAACAGACGAATCTACCTTCCAATCAGACGGCGGATCTCTCATTAAACAACGACCCATCAGCAATTGAGGGAACCGTCATTGACGATGTGGTCGGTTCTCCGGTTTCGGGTGCGATCGTAACCGTGCTTGATCCAGTGAACAATACACCTCTGGGAAGTACAATAACGGACGGTTCGGGCAGTTATCAGATTGGCGGCCTCGCCCCAGGCACCTCGTATACCGTGACCGTTACTTCACCTGATTTCGGATCTGTTGCGAACGCTGCCCAAGCAGGAGCTGCGGCAGGTAGTTCTACACGGACTGATCTGGCTCTTAGCTCGACATTCGGAACATTGACGGGATCGATTCGTGACGCGGAAGGCAGACCGCTTAATTATGCTTTAGCCGAGATTCGGACAGAAGATCGTCTGCTCGTAAGAAGCATCATAAGCAATGCAGCTGGCCGTTACACCATTAGTAACATAGCAGCGGGCAATCCGCCTGCCCAGTTTTCTTTTCCAGGGAAGCAGACGGTCATCGTTAAGCCACTAATTGCCGACCAACAGACGACCGTATTGGACATCATCCTCCTTGATGAGGAAGAAGAATAACGTGACAATCACATGATGGTAGCACTAGGGAGCAATTCTGCTGTGGCAGGTTGCTCCCTGCTTCCATATGGGCTGAGCAGACGCTTACGACACCTCATGACTAGTTCTGATGATTGTTCAAGCGTGCACTCTCTTCTTCGATCCTAGCCGTATCAATCCGCTCGAACAACAGCTTCACAGATCCAATCTCCCGGACCGCTTCAACTGATACAACCTTCCATGCAGGCTGATCCAGCGACAGCAGTTGCCGCACTTTATCGCTCGAGAACGGGATGAACGGCTGAAGAAGATTCGCAAGATTCGCAATAATCTGGACACAGGTGAACAACGTATTCCCGCAGGCTGCGGAATCATTCTTCGCGGTCACCCAAGGCCGCTCTTCGTCAAAATATTTGTTCGCCAGCCGCACATAAGCGAAGATCGTATCCAACGCTTCCTTCAACCGCGCCTCTTCGATCAGCTTGCCTGCTTGATCATAGCAGTCCTGCAGATGACTGAGCCATGGCTCGGCAAGCTCGCCATCCGGCACGCGACTATCGAACGACTTGGCTATGAAAGCGAGCGTTCGGTTCACGAAATTCCCGTATGCCCCTAACAGTTCGCCGTTATGGCTGTGTATGAATTCCCGCCATGAGAAATCTGCATCCTTCTTCTCCGGACCGTTGGCGATCAAGAAGTATCGGATTGAATCCGGCTCATAACGGCTTAGTAGATCCGGCACCCAGACTGCCCAGTTTCGGCTGGTCGAGAACTTCTGTCCTTCAAGCGTCAGATGCTCGCAAGACACGATCCGATCCGGTAGATGATAGCCGCCCGAGCCAAGCAGTATCGCTGGCCATATAAGGGTATGGAACGGAATGTTGTCCTTGCCATGTACGTAGTAAGCTGTAATCGGCCCCGCTTCAGCATCTTCGATCCAGAATGGTTCCCAGCGTTTTCCTTGTTCGGCCGCCCATTGCTGACTCGCCGATAGATACCCGCTTACCGCCTCAATCCAGACGTATATTTTCTTCCCTTCGAAGCCTTCGATCGGTACGTCTACGCCCCAAGTCAAATCCCTCGTCACCGCGCGGTCCTGCAGCCCTTCCTTCAGGTAGCGGCTGGTCAAATGTATCGCATTGTCTCTCCAGCCCTCAGCCTTCGCAGTCGACACATAACTCTCCAGTGCCTCTTGGAACTTGGACAGCGCGATGTAATAATGGTCCGTCGGTCTCTCTGTCGGCGGGTTGCCGCACAGCTTGCACGTCCGGTCGCTCAAATCCGAAGGATCAAGCAGCGTAGAGCAATAGTCGCATTGATCGCCTCTCGCTCGCTTGCCGCACACTGGACATGTGCCTTCCACGTATCGATCGGGAAGAAATCGCTCATCCGTCTCGCAGTACGTTTGTTGAACCGTTCGGGTGAATAGATGTCCTTTCTCGAGAAGCTTCAAGAACAACTGCTGTACAACTTCATGGTGAAAAGGCTGATCGGTTCTCGTGTAATTGTCATACGTAAAGCCAAGCTGAGCGAAGCAATCCAAGAACTCCTGATGATATCGGCTCGCAAACTCACTCGGCGCAATCCCTTCCTGCGCTGCTTGCACCGCAACGGGCGTGCCATGACAGTCGCTTCCTGACACATATAATACTTGATCGCCTCGCGCACGGTGATACCGTGCCAGCACATCGCCTGGCAGCAGGCTCGCCAGCCTGCCCAGATGCAGGGAACCGTTGGCGTACGGCCAAGCGCCGCCAATGAATACGCTAGTCGTCATTCAACATGACCTCCTTGTGATAGAAAACGCAAAAAAGCCCTCATCCCAATAGGGACGAGAGCTGTGCTCACGCGGTACCACCCACATTCATCAATGCCTTGCGGCATTCACCTCATCAGGTACGCCGTACGCAGGACACGTCGCGGTTATACCCTAGCACGTTAACGGGTGCGGGTTCCGGCGCAGCCTACACCCCGTCAATAGAGTTCGATGCGCAGCTCAGAGACCATATTCCCGCTCGTATTCTTTACCCCTTCTCAGCACCCGGGGCTCTCTGTTAAAGACGTCTTAGCGGTACTCTTTCTCTTCATCGCTTTTAGCAATAATAGAATTTACTGGATATCTTACGCAATGAATGCTATTAAGTCAACCCGGATTTTTCTAAAGGCGATCCTATCATTCTCAATTAAGATGCTTCGTACAGTTGTACAATTCGCATTTCCACTCATTATTCGTATGCGTTAGGATCGTCAACGCGGTATTGCCAATGATCGTCTTCGAGAAGCGTTGCGGCAACAAATGCTGTAAGGTGATTCCAATAAATGCACCATGACTTACGAGTAGAATTCGTTGATCCGCATGCTGCTCAACCATATGCTCTAGAAAAGCGATTCCTCGCTTAGCAACATTGTGACGTTGTTCCATTCCGAGATCCAGTTCACGATATTGAGCACCCCAACGAGCGATACGTTCTTCCTCGGTTGTGCCATCCATGAGTCCCCAATCGATTTCTCGAACACGTACATCCGTGAACACCGAAACTACGCCTAACGACTGCCGTACGAATTCCGCTGTTTGCCTCGCGCGAATCAGATCGCTCGAGTATAAGTGGTCCCACTCTCCGTGTGCAAACCGTTTCGCTAATGCCTCCGCCTGCTTCTTGCCATCCTCGTTTAACGGAATATCCGCTATCCCCTGTGCCTTGCCCAGACGATTCCACTCCGTAACCCCATGGCGGATCAGTCCGATCGTGGTTGCCATTTCTTCCCCTCCATACGCCCATCAACCGAAGAACAAATCTAGGATGTTCGATGCTGCAGACGATTTCTTATTGTAAAATTCGGAATAACCGCAATTGGTACAGTACACGACGACAAATTGATTATGCTGGACGTCAAACATTTTGGAAAGTCCGGTGCCGGTCATCGCGACCTCTTTGGTCTTGGCTTCCTTGCCTCCGCATTTGACGCATCCTTTGTCACTCATCGTACATTCCCCTTTCTATGTGGGCTGACCGATTCAAACACTCTTCCTATTTTATGGGCTTCCAACTACCCATTATTCGTATCTGTGAGATGTTGCAATCAGCGGAACCATTCGCGGAGCCGGATCCAAGCAAATAGACCTGATGTGACGAACACCAGGTCTATCGTTCGCTGACAATTATGTTACGATGCTCATGCGATGCGCATTTGCATCCCACCGAACTTCAATCCCAAGCGATTGCAGCAGCTCATATGGAATGGTAATGCTGCCTGCTGAACTGCCGATGCTGCTCTCCAGCTCCAGCGGCTGGCCGTTCAAATCGACCGTTACTTCTCCACCATTCCGATGAATCGTAACGACCGACTTTCCACGCGAGAGCGATATGGTGCCGTCACTTGCAGCCGAGAACCGAACGCCCAGATCGCCGGCAAGCAGCTTGATCGGCACCTGTACAGACGCACCAGCCTCATACGCCGGTACGATGGTATTGACCAGCTTGCCGTTTAATACAATATCGACGCCTGACAGGAGCTGCGCTGGTTTATAGACCATCCCGCCTTCTGCGGATGTCGGGCTGCCGGTCTCGAACCATTTGTTGGCGCCCCAGCCCCATACATGTCCTTGCTTATCGAGCGCAAGCTGATGATAGCCGCCGCGGCTTATCCCCGACACAACTGGCAGTCCATTCACCTTAACCAGCTTCCCGTTCACGACGTTGTACACCGTACCGCTGTCCGTCAGCAGCAGGTTCGAGCTGAAACTGCGCGCTCGCACTGAAGTGAACGCGCGGGTCGGCTTTGCCGCATACGCAATCGCAAGCTTCGATGATACCGTCACCTTCCAGCTCCACATACCGCCGTTAGCATCCACTGCATATCCCGTATCCCAGATCGAAGATACTTGCTTAATATGCGCTAACCCTTGCAGCTTCCATGGCTTGCTAGTGACAACATTGCGCTTATCGTCCAGCTTCGAATACCATGCGTATACGCTGCCGTCCTTCACGATCGCATAGTTGACCATGCCCTGCGTCGAGATTGCCGTCACGTTCCCAAGACCTGCAATCGTCACATGTTTCACAGCGGATGTATCATCAGCACCAAGCCGTGCCCAAGAGACTACGGTTCCGTTCTTCAACAAGGCGCTCGCTATTCCACCTTGAGAGGAAACCGCAGCAGCACCCGAGATTCCCTGTACTCTTCTAGGCAGAATCGACTGCCGATACACCAGCGGGTCTCTTCCCCATTCCCAGACCGTGCCGTCCGATTGGACGCCTAGCTGGTAGCCATCCTGGCCATCTACCGAAATATTCGTTATGTTAGACAACTCCGGCAGACGCAGCGGATACGGGAAGCTTGTAATCGTTGCCTTCTTCTCGATGCCCAATTCGCCCCACAGATTGCGTCCCCATGTCCAGACCGTTCCATCACTGCGAAGACCTACAGAGTAGTACGTGCCAGCTTTCACCTGCTTGTAAGTTTGATTCAATATGGGAGCAGTCGTACTGTTCTCGGCTGCTGCAGCCGAGCTTGTTGGTTGAGCTATTGCATACAACATCGTACTTAGGATCAGTACAAGCAGCACGAATGCGCGGCGTGACCGATCGACTTGAACTAGATGAATGATACACACTCCCTCTCCTTCGTTTATCTGCTCAAGTAGACGAATGCTAGAATAATAAGGTTGCATCTTGCACCGCCAACGCTAATGCCATCGCCTTCGTTGCTTAGTTGTCTTCCTAATAAACGAAAAGACTGCCCATCACTTAAAGTGAATGAAGCAGTCTCCTATATCTCTAACCTTTTTCCTAAAATGACGCTATCGCGTTCTCTATTGGTTCAGCTGTTCCCGCCATCTGTACTTCGGCTCCCAGCCAAGCAGCTGCTTCGCCAAGCTGTTGTTCAACAGCGTCTCGAATCCCTCGAGCGGTGCGCGGAAATCGGTGACTTCCGGATATCGTGCAGCCATCAGATCGCGGCTCTTCACGTTCATGCTCGTCTCATCCGATGCCAGATTGATCGCAACGGAGCCAAGACCATCTGTCTCGATTGCAAGTCGGCATGCCTCTGCCGCATCGCGCGTGTCGATGTAGCTCCACAGAATCCGATCACGCTCCTCCGGCTTATCGATGAACGAAGGGAATCGCTCATACCATTCCGGCGGAATGACGTTGCCAAGCCGCAGCGATACGACTTGCATGCCTGTCCGGCGGTTGAACATGTCCGCAGTAGCTTCATTCACAACCTTCGACAATCCGTAGCTGTCTTCCGGCAGCTGCGGATGCGATTCATCCATTGGTACGTAAGTTGGACCAAGCGGATTCACAGCAAAGCAGATCCCATAGGAGGATTCGCTCGACGCGATGACCGCCTTGCGAATGCCAAGACCAGCGGCAGCTTCCAATACATTGTATGTCGACATGACATTGTTGCGGAATGTTACTTCCGGAGGCACCATGCCTGCTCTTGGAATCGCCGCCATGTGCACGACCGCATCCGCTCCTGCGAGCGCGCCATACGTTTGTCCTAGATCCTGTAGATCCACAATTAGCGTCGGACACAGTTCTTCATCAGGAAGACGCGTATCTACGTTCAGCACCTCATATCCCTGCTCTACAAAATGCCGGACAACCCAGCGTCCAAGCATTCCGCTCCCGCCCGTTACAACGACTTTCTTCGCCATGCTGCTCTCTCCTTTGTCCATTCGTGCTGTCTATCGTGTTATTATGCGAGAATCTCTTCAATCAGAGTCAATACGTCTTCGCTAAGAACAATGCCCGATGCCTTCGCGTTCTCCGTCACTTGCTCGGGGCGGCTTGCGCCGACCAGTGCGCTGGCTACATTGTTCTGACGAAGGATCCATGCAAGCGCCAGGTTGCCGACCGAAATTTCAAGTTCTGCCGCTACGCCTTCAAGCTGACGAACCTTGGCAATCTTCTCTTCCGAAATTCCTTTGCGAACCCAATCCAGTCGTGCAGCACGGCTGTCTGCCGGAATATCCGACGCGGAGCTGTATTTGCCCGTCAACAGACCTTGCGCAAGCGGCGAGAAGACGACTTGTCCAATTCCGGCACGTTCGCCGAGCGGAATGACTTCCTTCTCGATATAACGCTCGAACATATTGTAGATTGGCTGATTGACGACGATACGATCCATCAGCTTGCGATCTGCGATACCGACCGCTTCTGCCATCTGGGACGCCTGCCATTCGCTGACGCCGACATAAAGCACTTTGCCTTGACGAACGAGATCGTCGAGCGCGCGCAGCGTCTCTTCCAGCGGCGTTTCTTTGTCATAACGGTGGCAGTAATACACGTCGATGTAATCGAGGCCAAGCCGCTGCAAGCTCGCATTCGCCTGCTCCGTAATATGTTTGCGCGAGAGTCCGCGGTCATTCGGTCCGTCGCCCATCTGGCCGAACACTTTCGTTGCCAACACATAAGATTCGCGTGGATATTGGCGAAGCACTTCGCCTACTACCGTCTCCGCTTCGCCACGTTCATAAACATTGGCTGTATCAAAAAAGTTAATGCCCAGCTCGTAAGCCGTCTTAATCGCATTCACTGCATTCTCACGTTCTACATAACCGCCATATGTAAGCCAGCTGCCCAAGCTGATTTCGCTAACCTTCAGTCCTGTGCCGCCTAATCTCCGATAGTTCATTGTCGTATTCCTCCCATAGAACGATAATGTGAATCGTCAAACACTCTGTCAAACACTCTTATTCTAGAATAGAAAGCTGACGATTGTAAGAACTGAAATTATGTTCATTAGGGGATGTGGAGGGTAGCAGCTATACTTCAGTATAGTCTGTCCAATCGTACGATACCGTTACGTATTCCGAAGCTGGACGCTTGAAGAACACTTGAATATCACTTCTCGGACAAACAAAAAAACTGCCGAGCCCAGAGCTCGACAGCTTATTCATGTGCGATAACTTAACGTGATACGTCGACCAGCCGTTTGCGATCCAGCATCACTTTAATATCGCGGACCATCTGAATGGAAGCTTCAATCTCAACCTTGCGAGTCGATACGCTCTCGACGCTGCAGCCGATCGGAATGCCCTTCTCCAGACCGAATTCGAACAATTCTTCGAAGATCTTCGTCGTCAATTGAATCGATTTGTCCAATACATCGGAAGAGTACTTCAATTCATTCTCGAGCCAGCGCGGAATGCTGATGCCGAGCCACTTCATGAACTCCAACGTCTTCGTCGAACCGCATGGTGCGAGGTTGAACAGAATCGGCACCATCTCAAGCTCGTTCTCCGTGCAGTGATGATAGTAATCGGACAAGAAGTTTTTCGAAGCTTCGACATTGTAGGTCGCCTGCGAGATGAAGTAGTCACACCCCTGCTTGACCTTGTTCACCACGCGTATATGCTCGTCATTCTTCACCATATGGCGTTCTGGAATAATAACGCCGCCGAACGACAAATTCTCGTTATGCTGCTTGCTGATCCGGTAGGCATCGGCAAGCTCCAGCTTCACCGCTTGCTGGCTGGACGATGCGCCGACGTATACCGTATAACGCTGCTGGTCTGCATCCTTCTGCACCCATTGCGTTAGTTCATTCTCTGAATATTTGCCGACGCAGCGGTAAATAATCTTAGGAACCTCCAGCGTATGAAGGTATTGTTTGCTGTACAGCTCCGGATCAAGCATTGTCGTGTACGGGAACGGACGCTCTTGATCGATACGATCCGCTTCCTCCTGCACGTCATACAGAATCAATGCGTCTATATCAAGACCTTTCAGTCGTTCGATCTGCTTCTGTGCAATCTCCGCAATCTTCTCCGCCTGATTGTCTTCTTTCGGCGGTGTCATGCCATACGTCAAAATGCCGGATTGCTTGTTCAATATCATATCCTTCAGCATCTCTTCACATCCTTACCCCATAATCGCGCGTATATCAAACTATGATCCTATTATTTATTTAGTATATTATACACGATACGAGTTGGATGAGCCCGTTTTTTCTTTAACGCGATAAAATGCAGCCTAAATTTCGATTCTATTCGGATTTCGCAAATCATATGACCTGCTTAGCAGGAACAGAAAACGACCGCCTATAAGCAGGCGGCCGTTCGTTCGCATCGATTATTCCCAGTTGACGTTGTGATAAACCTGTTGAACATCTTCGAGGTCTTCGAGCGCATTGATCAGCTTCTCGAACGCAGGAATCGATTCTTCCGGAAGATCGACATCGTTCTGTGCCAACATCGTAATCTCAGCTACGACGAACTCAGAGATCCCCGCAGCCTTCAGCGCTTCCTGTACGGCGTTGAATTGATCTGGTTCTGCATAGACCATGATCGTCTCATCTTCTTCAACGACATCGCGCACATCAACGTCTGCTTCAATCATAATCTCCATTACTTCATCGAGCGATTTGCCTTCAACGCCGATAACTGCCGTCTGATCGAACATGTAAGCGACAGAGCCGCTTACGCCCATGTTGCCGCCGCTCTTATTGAATGCAGCGCGGACTGCTGGCGCTGTACGGTTCACGTTGTTCGTCAGCGCGTCAACGATGATCATCGAGCCGGAAGGACCGAAGCCTTCATAACGAAGCTCTTCGTAAAGCTCGTCCGAGCTGCCTTTGGCTTTCTCAATAGCACGGTCGATAATGGCACGAGGTACGTTATACGTCTTCGCACGCTCCAGAACGACCTTCAGCGCGCCGTTCGATTCAGGGTTTGGTTCGCCCTTCTTCGCAGCTACATAAATTTCGAGACCGAACTTTGCATAAATTCGGCTTGTATTAGCGTCTGATTTTGCTTTCTTCTCTTTGATATTATTCCACTTACGACCCATGCTGATCCCACTTTCTTCAATGTTCTTGAATCAAATATAAGACTTTATAAGTTTCATGACTATATGTAGGCTTATATTTCTCCGGAATGAAACCTGCTTCGCCGTTCCAAGGCGATAGTCGTTTCACCTTGTATTATAACGAAAGTTGCTAACGATGGACAAGCTATCCTTTCGTCAACGTTAGCTCGCATCAGTGAATCGGCTGCGCCATTCGCGCTGCGATTCGCTGTGCGGTCTGTTCCCCATTGGCTACGCAATCTGGAATGCCGACTCCATAATAAGAGCAGCCGGCGAGCAGTATGCCCGGATACTGTTCCTCCATTCCCTTCTCCAGCTCGGCGACGAGCTGAGGATGACGAATATGATAATTCGGCATCGTATTGTCCCACTTCGTCACCGTCCAGTGAAGCGGCTCTGCTTCAATTCCTGTTGCGCGCATCACATCCTGACGCGCCACTTGCAGCAGCTCCTCCTCAGGCTGATTGATCAGCTTGGCATAAACGGAACCGGAACTCTTATAGAACAGCCGCATTAGCAGCTGTTTAGATGACGATGTATGTGCCCATTTGCGGCTAGTCCATGTGCAGGCGTCGCAGCGAAGCTCGCTGTCATCTGCCGTGATGAAGCCAGTGCCATCCTTCGGCAGATGATCATCGGAAACATCGAATGCGATATAAATGCTGATGAGCGAGCTGTTGCGCAGTTGGTTGAAGCTCTCATTAAGCTTCTGGCTATGGAGCATCGATTGTGCGGCTGCACTTAATGTACTTAACACAACATAGTCCGCATCGATCGTCTCACTGCTATCCGAGAGCGTAATGCGATATTGTCCTTGTTCGGAATCCGGGGACAACCGATCGATACTTGTCACCTTCGTGCTTTTGCGGAACTCGACAGCACCGGCGAGACGCTCCTCCATGCGATCAATGATCGTGGAGAGTCCGTCTCGGAACGAGTAGAACTTCTTGTTTCCGCCGCTCTGGAACTTGGCGCGGTTCGCATCCAGCCCTTGAATGATGCTGCCATGCTCGTTCTTGTAATCAAGCAGGTAAGGCATGGTCGATGCCAGCGTAAGCTCATATAAATCTCCGGAATAGACGCCTGATAGCACAGGCGCAATCTGCTTCTCTACGAGCTCCTTGCCAAGAAACGCCTCGAGAAAATGACCAATCGAGTCCTGCTTCGTGAAGCGCTCATTCGGTGTATATAAGTCTTTCAACGCCTCGACTTTGCCTTCCGCGGATACGAGCGTGCTCGTCGCCAGCGATTGTACGGACATCGGGATGCCGAATATCGCGTCCTGCGGAATCAGCTTCAGCTCTCCATCGGCGAATAGGTACGATTTGCCGGTTTCGTTGTAGACGATGTCGCCCTGGAGCTCGAGCTCTTCGAGCAGCGGAGCCATGTTCGTCTTACGAGCAACGATCGAATCCGCCCCGCTCTCCATGATGTAACCGTCGCGATGCACCGTTCTTATTTTGCCGCCCAGCTGTTCACTCGCCTCGACAAGTACGATCCGTGCTGCTGTTCCGTCCTGTTTCAATTGCTTATTCAAATAATAGGCTGTGGACAGCCCTGTAATGCCGCCGCCAACGATGACGATTGTCTTCACTGCAACCACCTCGAATGCTAATTCAATTAAAACTATCATAGCAGTTCAGGCGTCCATTCGACAAATGAACCAATTGTTACAATTGTACATGACAAGATGATGCTTTTATTCACTTATGATCCATTCGGAACACGAACACATCCGGTGAAGTCGGCTGCTCGCTGCCGCCAACGGGCTCGACGGTCAGAACGATATGCTTAACATGGTCCAGCACTTGGCCTTTCAGATACAAATGCGCGCGATCCGCTTCATCCTGCTGCAACAGACCAAGACTTGCATGACCTTGTTCGTCTACCGCCCAGGCCTGCACCTCCTGTCCTTCGCTGGACAACAGCCCTTCAAGCAGCACTAACATCTCTAACGAACTGTCGTTATACCAAAGATATCCTTCGCCTAGCTGTTTGTTATAGGGATGAATCTCATAGCTGGCCGTACGCGGATCGTCCATAAACGATATTGCATTGGGCTCGTAATGTGCGACAAACCGGGCTCGCTTGTCTTCGGGCTGTTGACTCTCGAGCTGCATAATACTCCAAACGCACAACAGCAATAGAATGCCTGCAGCTATCCCTGCCGCCCATTTGCCCTTCGTATAGACGCTGTTCCGCAGCCGATGCCGGATTCCTCTTGCTTGAACCTGTCGGCGCAAACGTTTGTATACCTCGTTCGATGGCATTGTTCGTTCCGATTGCGCCACCGATGGCGACGGATTCACTTGCATGAGCGAAGCCCACAGTTCGACGGTCTCACGGCACTTGTGACAAGCATTCCAATGCAACTGCATCGCATCATGCTCTTCTGGCTGTTTGGAGCCAAGCATCCAATCGATCCAATCTTGTTCCCGGTACATGCGTTTGCAAGAATGCTCTTCCGTATGTAAGTTATTCATCGTCGTACCTCCTTCGCACCATGATCCGGCTCTCTCGCCCAGCCTCGTTTTTCCATTTGTTTGCGCAAATTGTTCAGTCCATAGCGGACCCAAGATTTTACCGTTCCGAGCGGCACATTCCACGACTCAGACATTTGACGCTGCGTCTGTTCGCTGTAGTAACTGCTTACAATCGCTTGCATTTGTTCAGATGGCAGCTTCTCCAATGCGCCATGCAATTCCTGTTGCTCAAGCCGGTGGATGACCAACTCCTCTGTCATGTCTGAAGAGGTGATTCGAGCCTCTATTGCTTCGTCTGCATGCTGCCATCGATTGCGGGTCCGCATCCGGTCCAGACATCGGCTTCTCGTCATGACTGCAATCCATGCCGTGATTGAGCCCCTGCTCGGATCGTAACTGGCACCCCTGCGCAGCACCTCAAGGAATACGTCATGACATATATCCTCGGCCTCCATCCGATCTGCCAGCATTCGCGAAGCGATTTGCATGACAAGCGGCGCAAACTTCGAGTAGATCAGGTCGAACGCTTCCGTCGAACCTTCGCACATAGCGCGTAATGCCTTGCACAGGTCATCATCCTGACCGCTCATGCCGATCCACCTTCCTTCCATCCCGATTCCAATATGATCTATACAACGTTGTACCAAAAAACGATTCGTTCGAAAACAAAAAAATTTTTGCGCATGGGTAAATCCAAATCGTCTGCTGAACCGTACCGTCAATGAACGCTGCGCAAGAGCAGCACTATTCCATTACAATTCGGGAGGGATTTGCATGCTGCAAGCATGCCGCAAGTCAAGCTTAACAAGGATTGCCGCCACATTCGCAATCGGATTGGGGGTGATGTCTTCCACATGGGGAGCCGTACCTGTTCATGCAGCTGCCAATGTCGAGTTGTATACGCCATACCTGTCATTGTCCGCTCCGCCAGGAGACTCGATTTCTTATCAGATCGATCTAATCAATCATGGCAGTTCAACCGAAACCGTAGATCTCGGTTTTCAAGAGGTCGGTAACAATTGGAAATACGATTTGACTGCCGGCGGCCGCAACGTTAGCCGAATTGCTGTGAAAGCCGGCGAGACGGAAACGATCAATCTTGCACTCGATGTGCCGCTTGAAGTCAACAAAGGCGCCTACAACTTCCAAGTGAAGGCTGGAGGAGAGGTGCTTCCGATTACGGTTCAAGTATCGGAACAAGGCACTTTCCGATCCGACCTCTCTCTTGATCAACCGAATATGCAAGGACATGCCGATTCAACCTTCACGTACAGCGCAACGCTGCGTAATCGTACTGCCGATAAACAAACCTATGCACTAACTGCTCAAACGAAACCGGGTTGGGACATTACGTTCGTCGATGGCAGCACGAACGTAACAAGCGTAGAAGTGGAACCAAACGGTGAGAAGTCGGTGCAGATCAGCGTCAAACCGCCTGAGAACGTTGCCGCCGGCACGTACAAAATCCCCATCGCAGCATCGAACAACAGCACCTCTGCGAATGCAACGATCGAGGCGGCGATAACGGGTACATACGGTCTGAAGCTAAGCACGCCGAATGACCTGCTCAGTACGGATGTTACCGCTGGTGCGCAGCGCAAACTCGACCTGACCGTGACGAATACCGGCTCCTCCGAGATGAAAAATGTCAGCTTATCAGCCGATACGCCCTCCGGTTGGGAAGTGACGTTCTCCCCATCCAAGTTGGATGCGCTTGATGCCGGTGAAGTCTCCCATGTACAAGCAACAATTAAAGCAGATAAGAAAGCGCTCGCGGGCGATTATGTGGTTGGCATGACGGCATCATCACCTGAGAAGACGGCAAGCGCTGATTTCCGAGTTGCGGTGAAATCGTCGACGCTGTGGGGCTGGATCGGCATTCTCATCATCGTTGCGGTTGCAGGAGGTCTCTTCTTCCTGTTCCGCAAATTCGGGAGGCGTTAATCGTGGAGACAGCTATCCAAGAGGCGGTGCCAGTGACCAAACAGCCTGAGCCGATTATTGAGCTGAAGCGGTTGACGAAACATTACGACTCCCAGGTCGCCGTTAACGGATTAAATCTCACGATAGGCAGAGGCGAAGTGTTCGGTCTGCTAGGTCCGAACGGCGCCGGCAAGACGACGACCATACTGATGATGCTTGGACTAACGGAACCGACAAGCGGCAGCGCGCGAATTTGCGGACTGGATCCTATGCGTCAGGCTCTGCAAGTCAAACGGCGGGTCGGTTACATGCCCGATGACATTGGCTTCTATGAAGATCGTACAGCGATCGACAACTTGATGCTGACCGCCCGATTGAATCGAATTTCGAATGCTGAGGGATGGTCGCGTGCACAAGAGCTGCTTGATCTCGTCGGCCTGCGAGACGCGATCAACAAGAAGGTTGGCGCTTTCTCCCGAGGCATGCGGCAGCGTCTTGGCATCGCAGACGTGCTGATCAAGCGGCCAGAGGTTGTCATACTCGATGAGCCGACACTCGGGATTGACCCTGAAGGCGTGCGAGAGCTGCTTAAGCTGATTTCGGATCTGAGCCGTCAACAGAAGATTACCGTGCTCCTTTCGTCTCATCATCTTCATCAGGTACAGCAAATCTGCGATCGAGTCGGACTGTTCGTGCGCGGTGAGTTAATTGCATGCGGGGATATCGAATCATTGGCGAACCAGCTGGATGATGAGGGAACAGTCACGGTGGAGCTGGAAGCAGAAGGCTGGAACGAGGAACTGATTCGTAAACTAACGGACCACGGCGGTGTGATCACCTATCGAGGGCCACAGGTTGCTGATCTGGACAGCGGCGGTCCTGCGACAGCACCTGCCACGCTGGTCTGCAGCCGAGACCTGTCATCCGAAGTGGCGCTAGCGATTATTCAATCCGGAGCCCGGCTCAAGACAATAAGCCGCAAGCAATACGGGCTAGACGATATTTATCACCGCTATTTCGAAGGGGGTGAACGAGGTGAGCGAAACCGCAGCAAGTCCTAGCTTTCTAAGGCGAATATTCTCGGACGGACAACAGCCGTTGCAGAAGGAAGCTAGATTAGAGAGGACGACCGTCCGAACGACTTCGCCGTTCTGGGTGATGGTGCAGAAGGAATTCGGCGACCACATGCGCAGCTGGCGTTTTATTATTCTAATTGCCATCATCGCTCTTGCATGTATCGGTTCAATCTATACCGCAGTGACTGCGCTCCGGGACGGGGTCAAATCCGAACAAGCCGATAACAACTTCCTGTTTCTGCAGATGTTCACCGTATCGGATGGGACACTGCCGACGTTCGTTACATTCGTCTCTTTCCTTGGCCCGCTAGTCGGCATTGCGCTCGGATTCGATGCGGTCAACACGGAGCGGAATAAGGGAACGCTGAGCCGACTGCTCTCGCAGCCGATCTATCGCGATGATTTCATCCTCGCGAAATTTACGGCGTCGCTTCTGCTCGTCGCAGTCGTCCTCTACTCGCTTGGTTTTCTCGTCATGGGACTAGGGTTATTCACGATCGGCTATCCGCCGACGCCTGAGGAAGTGATGCGGGTCATCTTATTCTTGTTCGTGGCTGTGGTCTATGTGGGCTTCTGGCTTAATCTGGCCATCTTGTTCTCGATCCGGTTCCGACAGGCGGCAACTTCTGCCTTGTCAGGCATTGCGCTCTGGCTGTTCTTTACGATCTTCTACAGCATGCTGGTAGGGATTATAGATAAAGCAACTGAACCAGCGGATTCATCGGCTCTATCGATCCTGCTGCAACATGCCAACCGGATGCTGCTGCTCAATCGGCTGTCTCCTGCCTATCTTTTCTCGGAGGCAACCAGTACGCTGCTGACGCCAGGTGTCCGGTCGCTCGGACCGCTGACGACAGCGCAAGTAATCGGCGCGATCTCAAGCCCGCTCTCGCTCATGCAGAGCATCCTGCTCTCTTGGCCGCAGCTCGTCGGGCTTATCGCAGCTACGATGATCTGCTTCGGCATCTCGTATCTGCTGTTCATGCGGCAAGAGGTTCGGTCGAAAGGTTAACCTATGACAACAGCTCTATGACGTTCGTTGGCGTGCTGCCTGGGAACGTCGTAGAGCTGTTTTATCTTGTTGCTAAGCTTCAACCGTTCGTCGCAAGCACTATAACCCCAGCTGTTATTAGGATAGACGTACCGATTCTCCGCTTCCCCTGCGGTTCGCGGAGCAGCATAATCCCCATCAATGTTCCGAACACCGTTCCGATCTCCCGCATCGGCGCGAGTTGTGCGACTGGAGCAAGCGACAGAGCATACAGGAACAGCATATAGCCGCCAGGTGCGATGATCCCGCCAAGCAGGATCGTTTTCCAGTTGATCCGAAGCTCCGATTTCACCGCATGCGAGCGATAGGCCGCATATCCGAGCAGCAATGCATTTCCTACATTCGTAGCCTGATTCAACATTACGGCGGGCATATAATCCAATGTCATTTTATCAACGATAATATAACTCGCAATACACAGTCCAACCGCCAGCGCCAACAATGGAGCCTTGTATGATGCATTCGCGGTGTTCTTCCTCAGCAAGCGCAAATTGCTTGTTATGCTAATGCCGAATAAGATGAGGATGACGCCGAACCACCCTAATGCAGTCAAGTGTTCACCTAGCAAGGCTGTTCCGAGAATCGGCACGATGAGCGGGCTTGTGCCTCTCATTATGGGATACACTTGCGAGAAATCGCCTATGGAATAAGTGCGTGCAAGCAGCAGGACATAGATGCCATGAAGCAGCATCGACAGAAGGAGCAAGAGTCCTCCCGTTCCCGTCATTCGGCTCGTATCCCACTCTAATATCGTAAGAGGCGTAAAGATGAGTACCGAGATTATTTGTGTCAGCCACAGGAAGGAGACCTTGTTCAAACTGCGCTTTGCATATAGATTCCAGATCGAATGAAGCAGTCCGGAGAGCAGAACAAGCAAAATTGCAATACCATACATAGGCTGGTCCCCCTATCGTTCCATAACGACCTTCTTCTTTCCAGTTCCATTCAATATATCGTACACACGCCCTACCGTAAACCATAATTTAACAATAACCTTAATATCTGTTGTTAAAATAGATTGTCAGCGATATCGCACCCGTGTTATTGTTGTTGGAAATATTTGACGGAAGGTGAGCCTATGTCTGACCAGCAAGCTTCCCCGATCTTAATGACGATTCCTGAGCAATTCGAGAGCAATCGATTAGTTATTCGCGCCCCGCAGTGGGGTGACGGAACGGCTTTGAATGAAGCGGTAATTGAGAGTATCGAGGAGCTTCGGCTGTGGCTTCCTTTTGCCCAGCGCATCCCTACGTTGGAGGAGTCAGAGATTGTCATTCGAGAAGCACGTCTGAGATACTTGGATCGTTCGGATCTGATGCTCCTCGTCTTCCATCAAGAGACAGGCAAGCTGATCGGGAGCAGCGGGTTGCATCGAATCGACTGGAATGCGCGAAAATTCGAGATCGGTTATTGGCTTCATTCGGCTTATACGAATCAAGGCTATATGACAGAGGCTGTGCATGCGATTACGCATTTCGCTATTGAAGAACTAGCCGCCAACCGGATCGAAATCCGCTGTGATCGGAATAATGCACGAAGCGCTGCGGTCGCAAGACGGGCTGGGTTCACACTCGAGGGAATCCTGCGCAATGAAACAACTGCGATGGATGGTCAACTAAGGGATACGATGGTGTTTGCCAAAGTTCGCGGTGTCGAGTTTTGACGAAACACTTGATGAAAACGCTTCTATACCGAACGTTAACGTTCGAAATATGGTATACTGACGCTACTGCATCAGGACATTATCGCATCGTTAAAGGAGAAGAATCGTTTGAATTTTCAACAATGGGTTGCACCTGAACAATACAATATGAGTTCCGAGATCGACCGCCATAAGTCGGACAAAATCGCGCTTCGATGGACGGACGACCATGAAAGCAATGGAACGATTACATACGCCGAGCTCATGAAGCAGGTGAATAAGCTCGCTGGCGGCCTCGACCGCCTTGGTCTTGCGAAAGGCGACCGCGTGCTCGTCATGGTGCCAAGACAAGTCGAAGCTTATGTCATCTATATCGCTTGTCTCAAGCTCGGGCTCGTTATTATTCCTTCGTCCGAGATGCTTCGCGCGAAGGATCTGTCCTTCCGGTTGAATCATTCGGAGGCGCGCGCGGTCATTGCATGGGCAGATGGAACGCGTGAGGTCGACAGCATTACAGAAGAACTCCCCGCTCTCCGCTATCGCATTGATGCAAGCGGTCGATCGACTGCCGGCTGGCTCGCTATGCAGGAACTGATGGACGGTCAACAAGAGGAAAGGGAAGCCGTTCCGACACTCCGCGACGATATGGCGATTCTCGCCTACACTTCTGGAACGACCGGCAATCCGAAGGCAGTCGTTCACAGCCATGGCTGGGGGTATGCGCATCTTCGCATTACATCGGCTTGGCTCGATATCCGCGAAACGGATCTCGTATGGGGAACCGCAGCGCCGGGCTGGCAGAAGTGGATCTGGACGCCATTCCTATCGGTCCTTGGCAGCGGGGCGACTGGCTTCATCTACCAAGGTACGTTCAGTGCCGAGCGTTATCTTGAGATGATTCAGACGCACCGAATCGGTGTTATGTGCTGTACCCCTACTGAATATCGCATCATGGCCAAGCTCGATACGCTGGGCGATTATGATCTATCCTCGCTTCGCAGCTCGGTCTCGGCAGGCGAACCGCTCAATCAAGCGGTTATTCATAAATTCCAGGAGCTGTTCGGTTTCATCATCCGTGACGGCTACGGACAGACCGAGAGCACGCTGCTGATCGGCAATCTCAAGGATGAACCGGTCAAGCTGGGCGCCATGGGGAAATCCATCGCTCCTGGGCTCGTAGAGATCATCGATGAAGAAGGACGCCCGCTGCCCGCGGGAGAAGTCGGCAGCATTGCGGTACATGGCGCGATGCCGGCCCTCTTCCATACGTATTATCGTGATCCGCAGCGCAAAGCGAATAATATGGTCGGCTCGTACTTTATTACAGGTGACCGAGCGAAGCGTGATGAGGACGGCTACTTCTGGTTCGAAGGCCGCGGCGACGATATTATTATCAGCTCTGGTTATACGATTGGTCCTTTCGAAGTCGAGGAAGCGCTGCTGCGCCATCCGGCTGTGAAGGAATGCGCTGCTGTCGCAAGTCCGGACGAGATACGCGGTCACGTCGTCAAGGCGTTCATCGTGCTGAAGGACCAAACGGCGGCCTCCCCTGCTCTTATGAAGGAACTGCAGGATCATGTGAAGTCGTGGACTGCGCCATACAAATATCCACGCCGAATCGAATTCATCAGCGATCTGCCGAAGACGAATTCGGGTAAAATCCGCCGCATTGAGCTGCGCGAGCGTGAAACGCGCAATTACAGCCAAGGCGAATAGGATCTAATTGTACAAAAAGAAAACCGCCGTCCAGCTGGGCTAATAGGCTCAGCTAAACGGCGGTTTTTCATTTTACATGACTAGGGAGCAGCTTGGATCGTACCCATATAATACTGTTTCCGATCTTGATCTAGCGTGAACAAAGCGATTATCGCGGTTCCGTCAGGTGACCACTGCAAGTTAGAGATACGTGCATAGTTCTGCGTGACGAGCTTCGTCCCGTTTCCATCACTGTTCGCGAGTGCGATTCGAGTGCCCTCCACCTTATCGCCTGTACTTTCTCCTATGGCACCAAGAAGGTACGCCAATTGTTTGCCATCCGGTGAAATGCTCGGGTGAGAAGGTCCGAACGTCCCTCCCTGCTCTCCACCAGCATAATAGATCTCTGCTGCCTGCCCCTCGGATTGACCCGCTATGGAATTGTATTTATTCGTGAATTCATCAAATCCGGTCGGCCAAGATGTGTCGGATGAGAGCTCGCCGTTCGAGCCATATGCTTTGAACGCCCCCTGGTCACTGACGAGTAAGTGATGGTTGATCGGATTAATCGTGCTGGACAGGTAATCGAAATTCGATGAATCGACGACTTGGTATTCCTTATTCGTATTCAAATTGACGATTTTCAAACCGACGACATCATCAAATCCATTGTGAGCAAGCACGGAGACGCCTGGCTCCAGCCACTCGATTGTCCCCCAGTAACCGGACTCAAACGAAAGCACGGTCATTTTGTTCGAACGTATATCGAATCGAGCAAGTTGGTACTTCGGTCCAGCACCATCGCCCAAATTGTCTCCCGTATCGTGCAGGAATAGGAAGCCAGATGAATCGGGCAGCCATAATGGCTGATCATCCTTCGGTCCCGTTGTCCACTGCTTCCGTTCACCAGTTGATTGGTCCGTACCCGAGATGCCTAGATTGGGATTATTATAGGTTGGATCTGCCACCCATCTGCCATCGGGACTTTCCTTGGTATCGTCAATTCGAATCACTTTCTGATTCTCATCCAACTGATACGTATGAAGAACTGTCTCCTTCTGACTATACGTACGCCATTGCACGATGCCATTATCCGACAGCGCTATAGTATAACCAATGATCTGATCGTCATCGCTGCTTTCTTGTATGACCGATGTACGGCCGCTATTCAAGTCGATGCGAACAATCTTCGTGTCATCTTCACCATTGCTGCTAATCGCTGCAATCACTTCGTTCGCATTAAGCGCAACGAAACCAATGCAAGAATAGCCATTCAACTCAAGCTTCGAGATCGTATCAAATCCTAGAGCCGCTAACTTATTATCAGATGGTGTGGCTGGTTCCTTTGTTGGCTCGACATCGCCTTCTCCTTCCGTATTGCTCTGCTCGATGCTGGGTGAAGGTGCAGTTTGTGTATGTCCTACTGTTCCAGAATCTTGGCTTGGAACCGTCGTACCTTTATCGCAGGCCGCCGTCATACACAATGCGGTGAGTAGAATAGTAAGTTGCAGTCCCTTCCGGTACATAATCGTCCACCTCATCCGTTAGCATTTCGTTCCTGTTCATTAAACGCAAGAGGAGTCGATAGAGTTGCACAGTTGTGCATGATGAAACATCCAACTCATTATCGGGCTGTTTAGTTCTGCTGCAGGGTGAAGTATTAATCAACTGGTGAAATTGTATCACTCTCTGCCCGCTCTTGTTGCGTTCGTTACATATCCTGCGACACATTCACGTATTGCAGCTGCTTCATATCGTACAGGAATTTCGGCTTCCTATTGATCATGCATTCTCCCAGGTCTAGAACACGAAGGTTCTTCAGTCTCTGCAGCTCGAGTGGCAGCTCATGGATCGAGGAATATAGAATCGTTAGCTGCTCCAACCGTTCCAGCTCTCCAATCTCTGGCGGGATGCGGTTCAGGCTGATCTCTTCCTTTGGTTTGGGCCGAAACCCGGGCCGATCGGAGCTCGCGCAATAGATGCGAAGCTCCTTCAGCTTCTTCAACTTGTTTATAGATGAAGGTATGCACTCTAAATCTGCGGTCGAGATCGACAAACACTCAAGATTGCTTAACTCGAACAGCGCGCCGGGTAGACGATACAGATCCTGTTCAAAAATGACTAAATCACGTAACTCTGTGAGTTCCCGGATTCGTTCAGGCAGCTCTGTCAGTCCATGCCCGCTTATATACAGCCAGTCCGTCTGATGTTTGATTGCATCATCCAGCAGACGATCAAGGTCCCGATGAACCTTTAATTCCAGAAAAACGCCCGTTACTTGATTCATCAATTCGATGGCTTCTTCCTCCGTTAAATCCATACCGTACATACGTTCATGCACAACGGAGTAAAGGTAATCACCGCCATCTTCTTTCAAGAAACACAAGTCTTCCGGCAAGCTGGGATAAGTCCAATCCGACAGACGGCTTGCCATTTGCTTCAATAGTCTCCCGCTTTCTTCACAGCATCTATACCAATAGTAGGTTCCTGCAGTATAAAAAGCATGGCTGCGACAGGTTCTTCCCATTTGTATGATTTCATGATCTTGGATTGCGATTGACTTCATCAAGTATGGCTCCAACGCTTCCAACACACTTATGTATTGGCGGCGATGTACAACATTAACCGGCATTTTCTCCCCTAGTACAAAGCATTCCGAGTTCCGTATCGCCAAATCGATGATCTGCTCGTAAGCTTCACCTTTAGGATCTGTATACATTCGCATCTCGTAAGTCTCCATTCCCATAGGAAGTAAAAAAGCCTACGAACCTATTCGTTCGTAAGCCTCCTTTTATATCATATAGTCCGCTTCCCAGTTATCAATTATATCGCTCCAGAAACGAATCCGTTTAATGTTATCAAACTCGATTTCCTCATACTTCTTAAACCCGAATTCAACCAATAGGTACTCGTACAAATTCTCACCATAATAGATGATATCCGTTTGATAAACCGACAGGACCGGATTTCCCGCCTCGGACGGTGTCTCTGGAATATAGCGATGCGCATAGATCGGAATCAATCTCGGCGCTGTGTGGTACTCCACTTCGCATATGCTCTTGGCTTCCGCTAGATCCGAGGGCTTCGGTCCCCATTCATACATCCAGAATCGATTGTTCTCCACATCGGTCAACATGCCTTCGAGGCACCAATTCATACGTTCACGAATGCGTTCGATATTATGCGCACTGTTGTCCCGCCAGTTAATAAACTTATCTGAGATCGGCAATGCAAGGGACAAGAATTGTTTGAAGTCCGGTGGAAAATGAAACCCGAACCGCTGCTCGATCGCGTCAAATTCCTGCTCTGTCAGACCATCCGCAAACCGAACACCTGCCGTTTTCATCTGATTAATCAGTCCGATATAATCCATGATCATCCCGCCTTCATCTTCTTGTTGTTGTCCCGCTGCAGCTAAAGCGCCGTCTACAGCGGCAATAGTTGTTCCATTCGATATAGGGAACGGAATTGCAGACCTGCATTCTCTAGGTTCGATCTGCCTGCTTCTTCCCGTTCGATTACACTTATAACAGACTCGACTTGAGCGCCATATTGTCTTAAGTCTTCTACGCTGAGCAAGATCTGTCCACCTGTCGTTACTACATCTTCGATAACGCAGACTCGCTTTCCTGCTACGTTGATTCCTTCTGCTAATTTGCAAGTGCCATATTCCTTCGCTTTCTTCCTGACGAAGACGACCGGAATGCCCGTTCGCAACGACAGCGCTGTGGCAACTGGAACCCCGCCCATCTCTAGTCCAGCCAATACTTCGGTCCCATCTGGTATCAGGGGCGCTAGTTGCTCTGCGATAGCCGCTAATAGGGTCGGATCGGATTCGAATAAGTATTTGTCAAAATATTGATCTGACGTCTTGCCCGACCGCAATTTGAATTCGCCTGTTAAGTGCGCTGTGTTGTAAATTTCCGCTGCCAACTGTGCTCTTTCCATTGATATCCCCCGTTCGGTTATTCCATTATCTGGCGCCATTGAACAGAATACCGATTCTACTAGGGGATGTCTAACAAAAACATTTTTACGATAGATATAGAATATTTTATTGCATCAAGCAATGATTACAGGTTCAATGGGATTAAATAAGAATGGATCTCCCTTCAGGAAGTCCCGGATGATCGCCTGCGCGTACGGTTGTTCCTCCTTAAGCCCAGTAATCTCTCTTGGATCGGACACATGGTTGCAATAGTTCTCGATCATGATCATGACGAAGAAGCAGGACAATATCTCTTCTTTGTTGATCTGTGGGCCGAGAATGCTCTCATAACCTTCCAATAGAACCCGGCGTTGATGAGGGTACAAACCAATCATCGTGCCTGCGAGATCATACAAGTAATAACCATACCCGCACCGGCCCCAATCAATCGACAAAGGCGTTTCGCCTTGGAAGATAACATTTCCTAAGTGCAGATCGGCATGAATAAGTCCATAATTATCCTCGTAGGTACTCATAGCAGCAAGCATCGTTTTTATTTTGGCAGCCGCCTCTTGATACTTGTCCCATCCGCGGGTCGTTAAAAACCGATCGTGGTATCGTTCCAGCTTGGTCAAATCTCTGACGAAACTGTCCATGCCCCATATCGGACGCGCGAAATCGGCTGATGGTACGAAACCAGCTGCCGCTTGATGCAGCCGCGCGATCATACTGCCCAAATTCCTGACCTGCGTATCCGTCGCTCCGCCATTCAATAACTCGCCATCCAACCAACGCATTAGAGTCACATACAAAGTGGCGCCTTGCTCTATGGTATACGCCAACACATATGTTGCATGGCGAGAGAGTTGTCCCATCGGAACTGTGATCCCTTCATGAACCCCTATCGCATTCAGAAATACGAGCTCCGATTGGATCTCTTCTTGTGACATCCCGTTCGTATGCACCCGCAGAAGGTAACGGTTATCGGTTTCCGTCTCAATACGGAACGTAATGGTATCTGATTGTTGGATAAAATGAATTTGCGTCCAAGCGAGATGATAGGCCTGCAGAGCAAATAATGCTGCTTGTTTAGCTTGCGCTAACAAGTCTTGCAGCTCTTCTTCTGTATCCATTTTCGCAGAATGAATCATTGTCTCGATCCCCTATTTATCTATTTCATTCGTCTTAACGAGTCCGTTGGCGATGCGCTAATGCAGCTCTTCGAACGCTTTCCAGCGTCCAAGGCGGCGCTTTCGGATGATTCATGATTTCAGCGTATGTCAGCCAGTGTACGTCCTCAACTTCATCAGGACTAACGCTGTATCCAGTTCCGCTAGCATACTCACACAAGAACACCATATTAATGACATTCCGGCCATCCCTTATTACGAAGGACGAGCTGTACACGAATACAACGGCATCACCAATCTCGACGCCAACCTCCTCAAGTACTTCTCTCTTCACAGTCCGCTCCAAGATCTCCATCCCCATATCCGACAAGTCAACCTTGCCGCCTACGAGCGACAGCGTTCCTCCCGCATGCCCTTCCTTCGTGCTTCTGGTAATCATCAGCCACTTATTGTCTCGTCGAATTGCAGCTTCGACGTTAATGATGAACATGGATTTCACTCCTTGTTATGAAGTTGCCTGCTTGATCTCATTGTCAAAATTTCACTCCGAATCTAGCACATTCCTCATCATAGACCGCTTTAGTATCCTCATATGAAGGCTGATCCAGGAATACTACATTCTCCACTTCGATCTGCAGAAATTGTCTCGCCAGTAGATGAACATGCGCCGTGATGCTTTCCATATCCCAAGCTTCAGCGAGCTTGGACCATACATAAATATAAGTTGGTTTGTGGCCTTTCTCGTTCAAGGGTGCCGAATGATCCACCTGGTATGATTCATCCTCAGTATCCCTGGGATAGATATAGCTGTACCCAATGTCTATATCTCCATCAATGAATGCTTGGATTTCTTCTATATACTCTTTATCATCCGTATAATCATCGTCCTCAAAGTCGTTATTATAGTGATTGAGTAAACCTGGGAGTGTCATCAAATCGAAATAGGCAATCCGCTTTATCCCCTCTTGATCCAAGTAGAGTGTAATTTCGTCGTTGCAACTTCTACGAGTAAACCCATATACACCCCACCAGAAATGCCAATGACGAATATGTACATAAATCGTAGTTACGTTCATCACCCTCCAGTTTTTAGTACGATTTGATAAACCTTCATTGCGAATATTCAGACGAAAGGGTAAGATTAGGCAACTCAATGATTCTGAATAGCCAACATTAACCACAAAGGAGCGTATACCTATGAAATATCGTCGTCTTGGGAGCAGCGGACTTGAAGTATCGGCACTCGGTCTTGGCACGAATGCGTTCGGCAAACGCGCAGATCAATCCACTTCTATCCAGATTATACATCATGCTATCGATAGTGGAATTAATTTCATTGATACCGCTAATATTTATGCAGGTACAGAATCGGAGCGGATCATTGGTGAGGCGTTAGAGGGAAAACGCGAAAAGGTTGTGCTTGCAACCAAGGCTGGATTGGTTCGGGGCAGCGGCCCTAATGAAAGCGGCTCTTCTCGTATCCATATCCAACAGGAGCTCGAACAAAGCTTGCGCCGGCTCCGCACCGACTACGTCGACCTGTACCAAATCCATACGTTCGATCCCTACACGCCACTGGAAGAGACGCTCCGTGCACTAGATGACATGGTACGCTCAGGTAAAGTTCGCTACATAGGCGCATCCAACTATGCTGCATGGGAGATGATGAAGGCTCTCGGCATTAGCGAATTCAAAGGTTTAGCCCGCTATACGTCCAACCAAGTCAGCTACTCCCTCGCCGATCGTACGCCAGAGCTTGAGACCATACCGATGTGCCTGGATCAAGGGGTCGGCATTATACCGTACTTCCCGCTCGCCGGAGGCATTCTCAGCGGCAAGTATAGTGCACCTGGTGCGATTCCAACCGATTCCAGAGCCATAACAGATCCCAACTTCAGCAAATTCCTGGATGACAAAGCGATTTCGCTTGCTCGCGAAGTAGGTTCCATTGCTAGCGATCATGGCAGCAGCACCAGCGCTCTTTCCCTCGCGTGGCTGATGGACAGACCCGCGGTCTCGACCGTTATAGTTGGTGCGACACGTGTAGAGCAGTTGGAAGATAACCTGAAAAGCATCGAACTAAAGCTTACAGAGGATACGATCAACCAGCTGAATGCAATTAGCAGTCCGTTCGTTTATGGAAAGCCTTTTGCCTTATATCGACTGCCTGCTAAATCTTAATGGAGCCAACTTTACTTAACATCATTGAACACACGCTTCAACTACTGGTTGAGTGAGCGTAAAACTCAATTATACGGTTATTGTTCGTTCCGCACCGTTCCAATAGAATGAATGTACATGAAGGAGCGTGAGGAATGATGAAAGACAAACTAGCTCGAAACATTAGCATCTATCGCAAGGAGCAAGGACTGACCCAGGAGGAGCTGGCCAAGCTCCTTGGCATCTCTTTTCAAGCTGTATCCAAATGGGAAAATGCGCAAACGATGCCCGATATAACGCTGCTGCCTGCACTCTCTACAATTCTGGAAGTGAGCGTTGATAAGCTTCTTGGCTACGTTGCACAAGACAAGCGGATTACGATTTATGAGGATGAATACCAGACCGAAGACTACTACTGGGGCACGGAACCGAATACAGCGTGCTACCAGGTGCTGCAGCTTATTCCGCCGACGAAACCGTTGAAGCTGCTCGATATCGGCTGCGGCGAGGGTAAGGACGCCGTGTTTTTTGCGCGGAATGGTTACGAGGTTGATGCGTTTGATGTAACGAATGCTGGAATCGAGAAAACGAGACGGCTAGCTGACCGGACTGGCGTACATGTGAATGTATTCAAAGCCGATCTGCTGGAGTTTCGATTGGATACGCATTATGACATTATTTTCTCCAGCGGCGTGCTGCACTACATGAAGCCGGAATATCGAGCGGACATCTTCGACAACTACAAACGGTTTACGAACGAGAACGGGATGCACGTGTTCAACGTGTTCGTGAACAAGCCTTTCATCGCCCCGCCGCCGGAGAAGGAAACTAACGCATATCCTTGGCAGTCCGGCCAACTGCTTACGTATTACCATGATTGGCTTATCCGGGATAGCGCAGAGATCGTCTTCGACTGCAACTCGTCGGGTATTCCCCATCAACATGCCATGACGACAATGGTCGCGCAGAAAATAACTACGTCGCCATGACAAAGAGGGGATACTCTCCCCTCTTCCTTCACCCATCAGCCTTACCTTACCTTACCTTACCTTACCTTACCTTACCTTACCTTACCGATGATTGCTCGGTCCTCATTCATTATTTGATTTTGCCCAATGCTTTCCACACCATTGCTCGGATGAACGGCAGCCTTCGCTCCTCGAACTCCGGATGATCCATGAACCACTTCACGTTCAATGGCGAAGGATGCGGCATCACATAGGCAGGTTTATCGTTCAGGATGTGATCGTTAAAGACCAGATCGATGAAAGGGATGCCAGGGAACAAATAGTTAGCCGCTTTCGCTCCGACGATGACGAAGATTTGATTATCAACGAACGACATCTCCGTCGCCATCCATTTCTTCGCACATGCTAATGGCGGAGGCTTGTCCCCTCCTTTACCATTCTTGCCAGGGAAGCAATGCGCAATGGACGTAATGTAGAAGTTGTCCTCATTGTAAAATTCATCGTCTGATATTTGATACCATTGATATTTCAGCTTATCGCCAGATGGATCGTTGAATGGCCGCTTCGTCAGATGTACGTTCTTAGAAGGCGCTTGACTGATCTGCATGATCTTCGAGCGCTGTGTGCCGTGAAAAATAGGACTAGGCGTATGCCCAAACTTCTCTTCACAGTCCCGACAAGCAAGAATGCTTTGTTTCAGCTCGTTAAAATCCATGGTTTCATTTCCTCTAAACTTGACTCACTTGGTTGTAGTTCTTGAACGAATATGACTTGAAACTCCCGTTATCCGACGAGAATCGTAATAGGTTCCCGTCTTCAGGTATTCCCTCAAAATAAGCCCCCATACACCCCGTCGTACATCGGTGCCCTGAAATCATAATATTGACTTCTTCGCCGATGAACTTGGTTTCAAGCTCCTTCATGAAGCTGAACACTCTTCCGATGAATGCCCGAATGTCTTCTACGCCGCTATAGATGTTCGAGTCCGGCACCATACCAGCTAATTTCACTTCCGCCCGCGTTAATCCGTCCGCTTCCCCTAGATCAAATACATCCAGCCGCTGATCTACGTTCGCTTGCATGCCGGACGCGATCTCAGCCGTTTGCACCGCTCGTTCTTGCGGGGAGGAGAAAACATAATCAAACTTCACGTTCTTAAGCGATTCTCTTAATTGTTCCGCTTGATTCCTGCCTGTATCATTCAAGGGCAGCCCGCCTCTGCCCTGCAGTCTGCCTTCGAGATTCCAATCGGTCTGCCCGTGTCTGACGATGTAGATCATGCTGCTGCCTCCCTACTCTATCGTTTGTTATTTTTTACTAGTATATCAAAAAATAAAAATGCTCTCCAACGAATAGAATCGTTGAAGAGCATGGTTTATGAATTAATAACCCGTATACTCAAACCAATCAAAGTCCGCGACATTGTCGCTTGCTTGTCCGTTGCTGCTCGCATACATCCCGAGACATGCGCCAACGAAACCGCCAGCTACATCTGTGCTGAGGATGCGTCCATCCACTTGCTCTGCTAGAGGAACATACTCATCCGCCCGCTTCCCATAGTAGAAGGAGTAGTCCTGCTCATGGGCTTCAACCGTCAGATACAGCTTGTCCGCATCGACAGCCTGCTCTGCCAGGATTTCATCTTTACCATCTGTGCATTTGGTCAATCGCAGCACCTTAACCCCATTAACCATTCGATATTCGAATCGGAAATGGAACTGGCTGCTCTGCAGCACAACAATCCCTGCCGATTCATGCTCCGCTTGCGGCGTGAACGCCATCGCCGTACGTGCGTTGAAGTGAATATGCTGCTGTCTGCGACCGACGAAGCTTGGCTGTGCATCCTCTGTCAGCATTTGCGGACGAAGCTTCAATCGGAGATGACCCGGACGTTCCGTCAGACTCATGAACGGCTCTCTCGGCGTACGAATGGACAACCACTGCATGCCGAGCTCCTCTGTTTCGAAGTTATCGCATGCAGGAGGCTGCACCCACCGTTTCTCCGGCAGATTCGGCCGCACCTCTTCCATCTCCACAATCGATTTGCCTGGCTTGACGACTGGCCAGCCTTCTTCCCATGTGAAAGGAACTAAGAACGTTTCACGTCCCAGATTGCGATAATAGCCGCCGTATGGACGAGATGCTAGCAGTACCATCCACCACTCGCCATTCTGCGTTTCCACGATATCCGAATGACCGACGTTGACGATCGGATAGTCATTGCCAAGATGACGATGCGTCAGTACCGGATTCTTCTTGTAGCCGACATACGGACCGAAGATATGCTCGCTCCGAGCAACCGAGATGGCATGATCAGGTCCCGTACCGCCTTCCGAGATTAACAGATAATAATAACCGTTGATCTTGTATGTATGCGGACCTTCCGGCCATACCGCATCGCGGAGCGCGCCGCGCCATAACGAGTGCGTCTCACCGACCAGCTTCATCGTATTCAGATCCAGTTCTTGAATCCAAATCTCCCAGTTGCCGAAGTACTGAGGACCCTCAGGAGCCGGCCGAGTACCTGTATAATACGCTTTGCCGTCCTCATCGAAGAACAGAGAAGGATCGATTCCTTCGGATTCGAGCCAATACGGATCGGACCATGGGCCAGCAGGATCGGTGGCGGTGACGATGAAATTGCCCTTTTTGCCAACATTCGTATTAATCACATAGAACGTACCTTCATGATAACGAATCGTTGGAGCGAATACGCCTCCCGACGGCTTAACCCCATCCAGATCCAGCTGTGACGGACGATCCAGCACATGACCAATTTGCTGCCAGTTCACAAGATCTTTACTGTGAAAAATAGGAATACCCGGGAAATATTCGAACGTAGAAGTGACCAAATAATAATCGTCGCCAACTCTGCACATCGACGGATCAGGGTAAAATCCAGGCAAAATAGGATTTTTGAACGTTGTTGTCATCCTCTATCACTCTTTCTGCTATCGATTTTCCCTTCCATGATAAGCTGTGCAGTCAGCGGCAACAACCCGCCAAACTCTAGTTCATCCACCACGAACTATAGATCATTACGACTGGTTAGAATTACTCTCTTTGAATTTCGCAAGACACGCCTCGCATATACAAGCTTTATCGATCTGATCCTCAGGTACGAGTCGGAAAATTTCCTGAGGGAACTTCTCTTTCATACACCAACATGTTTCGTTACCCGATACGCTCCCGCATTGATTATTACCGCCGCATATCGGACATTGAGCCGCTGATTGTTCTGTCATGCTTCACACCTGCTCTTTATCATAATCTTCTAAATTGTATCATACTTGTACATTCGATAAGAGGCCAGCAGGCTGCTGAAATCTAGTTTGACAGCTTACCCAAGCGTCCGCCAATCCCGCCACTCACGAGGATCGTTCACCTCATAGATCTCATTCTCCCGATTCACGAATCGATGAATATATAACTCCCTTCTTATCGTTGCATAATCCTCGTTCCACGGCCGAATGAAATCGTTGATCTCCTTCTCTGTGTACTTCCTATCCGTATCCAGTTGGCTCGTTAGATGCTCTAGTACGATCAACCTCTTCTTCAATTGCGAAGGAATATGTTTAATGCACCCCTGCTCGGTTATAAAATTGCGAAGCACCGATCGCTGCAGCTTCTCGTTCTGCGTCAGCCCGCTGGCACCATGTTCATTCATATGGTTACCTCCATCTCATTATTAATTTAATAAACGTCTAATTAGATACTAATCTAATCATTTGACAGTGTCAACAATTGTATGTACGACGGTTTGCGCCAAGTGTATTTACAGATTTCGAACTAGCCATTATGATAGGATAACAACTTGTACACAAGTATACTTGTAGACTCAAATAGAGGTGAACACGATGAAACTAGGCATGATCGGTCTTGGCAAAATGGGTTTCAATCTCGCGCAAAATCTACTCTTGAACAAGCATGAGGTTGTCGTTAACGATGTGAATCCTGAGCCTGGCATGCAATTAGCCGAGCAAGGCGCTGAGTTTGCCGCTTCGATCGAAGAAGTCGTAGCGAAGCTCCCTTCCCCTCGCATCGTCTGGATTATGGTGCCAGCAGGCAACATTGTCGATCAAGTGATCGACACCCTCATCCCGATGCTGGAAGTAGGCGACATTGTCATCGACGGCGGCAATTCGCACTATAAACAATCGCTCGCCCGCGCTGAGAAACTCAGCACGAACGGTATCCACTTCTTCGACGTGGGTACATCGGGCGGTACGAACGGTGCGGCGAATGGCGGCTGTTTCATGATCGGCGGCGACCGAGAAGTATTCGCAAGCATCGAGCCTATATTCCGAGACATTGCAGTCGATCGCGGTTATCTATATGCCGGCAAGAACGGAAGCGGCCATTATTTGAAAATGGTTCACAACGGTATCGAGTATGGCATGATGCAATCGATCGCAGAAGGCTTCGAGCTGCTGTCGAAGAGCGAATTTGAATTCAACTACGAAGAAGTTGCGCGTGTATGGTCCAACGGCTCAGTGATTCGAAGCTGGCTGATGGAGCTTACGGAGAATGCATTCTCCAAGGATGCGAACCTGGACGGCATTCGCGGCGTCATGAAGAGCTCCGGCGAAGGCAAATGGACAGTCGAGGCTGCGCTCGATCTCGAAGTCAGCACGCCAGTCATCGCGCTATCCCTCTTGATGCGCTATCGCTCGCTTGAGACCGATACGTTCCACGGCAAGGTAGTTGCAGCGCTGCGTAATGAATTCGGCGGCCATGCGGTTGAACGCAGCAACTAATCAACATCCGTTCTCCTCATAGAATCGATAACCGAATGTGTGTTAGAATCGATAAATACATATGGGTACTAACGAACACATTCGATATTGATGATAGAGGAGAAATGACTTTATATGCGTTATCCTACTGCTTGGCTGCAGGGCTCTTCCCTGGGGGAATCGATAGCTTGTGAATTAAGACTGCAAATCATCAATGGCACCATTCAACAAGGCGAGAAGCTGTCCGAGAATCGGATTGCGGCAGACTTTAACACGAGCAGATCCCCCGTCAGGGAAGCACTCAAGGCATTGTCTAACGAAGGACTTATTCGATTGGAACGGATGGGTGCCGTTGTACTCGGACTGAGTGCGCAAGAATTGCAGGAGCTGTACGATGTCCGGTATCTCATCGAGAGCTTCGCTCAGCAGCGTCTGGCCAGCGGAAACCACGATTCCTTGCTGGCGAACTTGAAGCAAATCATCGATAAGATGGAACTAGCTGTTAAGTACAATGACGCCGTTGAGTTCTCGCACTTGGACTTCCGCTTTCATGAATCCATGATCGTAGAAGCTCAGCACACGCGAATCCACCATTTGTGGAGAAGCATCCGTCACATTGTGCTGACCGTTATGCTCATTACGACAGAGGTTGTTTTCGCTGAAGGCGAGAATAAGCTTCTTCAAGTCATCGATAAGCATCGGGGCATTATTAAGGCGCTGGAGTCACGGGATGTTCAAGTCATTCAACAAGTTGTGCAAGATTACTTCGCAGATTCCAACATAACGCTTCATAGCAGCATATCGTAAACGTTGTCAGACAACCCAAGGCGGGTTAACCATTAAGCGCTTGTGAAAGCGTTTCGACTTTTGTTGTCGACAAGTATACAATGTTTAGCTTATTCTTATTGATGAAAGCGTTCTATGATGGAAATGCTGAAAGTAATATCGAATTTTGGATCATTACAGGAGGCAGCATCATGAACACGATATTTGGTTTCAGTCACAATGTTACCTTGTTAATATGGGCATTGGTTTCGATCGTTTTTCTTGTTGTGCTAATCGCGAAATACAAGTGGAATCCGTTCGTTACGCTGCTCATCTCTTCTCTGATGCTCGGCTTCCTGGCAGGCATGAAGTCGGATGAGGTTATCAAATCCATAACCGGCGGTTTAGGCGGTACGTTAGGAACAATCGCCATCGTCATCGGTCTTGGTACCATGCTTGGCAAAATGATGGCGGAATCCGGCGGCGCCGAACGGATCGCGACGACGCTGGTCGATCGATTCGGAGAGAAACGCGTACACTGGGCGATGATGACCGTCGGTTTCATCGTCGGCATCCCGGTATTCTTCGAAGTCGGGGTCATCCTTCTGATTCCGATTGTATTCATCGTCGCTCGCAAAACAAAAATGTCGCTGCTGCAGATCGGTATTCCCGTTCTCGCCGGCCTCTCTACTGTGCATGGACTCGTTCCGCCGCATCCTGCACCTATGATCGCTATCGATGCGTATCAAGCGGATCTTGGCAGAACGATCTTGTACTCCATCCTTATCGGTCTCCCGACGGCAATTATCGCGGGACCTGTATTCGGTAAATTCATCGGCCGCCGAATTCTCGTCGAACCGCCAGCCAACCTGGTCGAGCAGTTCATGACCAAAGAAACGCGCAAGCTTCCAGGCTTCGGCATTACGCTGTTTACGATTTTGCTGCCTGTCATTCTGATGCTGATCGGCTCGGTCGCCAACATCGTCGATCCTGAAGCGACAAGCCAATTCACTGTATTCTGCGAGTTCATCGGACACGAGATTATCGCGCTCTTAATCGCTGTCGTATTTGCCTTCTTCTCGCTTGGTTTCTCACGCGGCTTCTCCAAAGAAGATATATCCCGCTTCACAAGCGAGTGCTTGGCACCTACGGCTACAATTATCTTGATCATTGGTGCAGGCGGCGCATTCAAGCAAGTGCTGATCAACAGCGGCGTCGGCAGTGCGATTGCCGATATTGCTACGCAGGCGAATGTGAACATCATCTTCTTCGCGTGGTTCGTAGCTGCGTTGATCCGTGTAGCAACGGGTTCGGCGACGGTTGCGATGACGACGGCTGCGGGCATTATAGCACCCGTACTCGGTCAGAACCCGGATACGAACGTTGAGCTTGTCGTGCTTGCGACAGGCGCTGGCTCCCTCGTTCTGTCCCACGTCAACGACGCAGGCTTCTGGATGGTGAAGGAATTCTTCAACATGACCGTTCCGCAGACGTTGAAGTCATGGACCGTGATGGAGACCTTGCTGTCGGTAGTAGGCTTAGTATTGATTCTTCTCCTTAGTACGGTAGTATAAAGAGAGTATCTGGTAACTTTTTCACGGAAAGAAGGTTCATCCATTGAGTCAGCCTTACTATATGATTGGCGTAGATATCGGAACAACGAGCACCAAGGCCGTATTGTTCGAGGAGAACGGGAAGGTTGTAACCAAGGCGGACGAGGGCTATCCCTTGTTTACACCTTCTTCTTCTGTAGCGGAGCAAGATCCGGATCAGATTTTCAGTGCAGTCGTTCATACGTTGAAAATGGTGATGACGCAAAGCGGAGCGAAGCCCGAGCAGATCTTATTCGTCTCCTTCAGTTCAGCTATGCACAGCGTGATTGTCGTCGATGAAGATGCCAAGCCGCTGACGAACTGCATCACTTGGGGCGATAATCGCAGCGCCGCTTGGACGGAACGTCTGAAGAATGATTGGAATGGACATGAGATTTACCTCCGGACAGGGACGCCGATTCATCCGATGTCCCCTCTCTCCAAGCTGATGTGGCTTCGCCACGATCAGACGGACTTATTCGCGAAGGCTCATAAATTCATCTCGATCAAAGAATATGTATTCGCTAAGCTGTTCGGCGAGTATGTGATCGACCATTCGATCGCTTCCGCTACAGGTATGATGAATCTCGAGAAGCTGGATTGGGATGAAGAAGCATTGGAGCTTGCCGGCGTTACGAGCGAGAAGCTGTCTAAGCTCGTACCGACGACGCATACGCTCAATGGGATGTCTGCTGTCTATGCGGAGGAAATGGGACTCGATGCGTCCACGCCATTCGTTGTCGGAGCCAGCGACGGCGTACTGTCCAATCTTGGCGTTAACGCGATCAAGCCAGGCGTCGTCGCCGCGACAATTGGGACAAGCGGCGCAATTCGCACCGTAGTGAATAAGCCCGTGACCGATCCGAAGGGCAGATTTTTCTGCTATGCGTTAACGGAAGATCTGTGGGTCATCGGCGGTCCCGTCAACAATGGCGGCATGCTGCTGCGCTGGGCAAGAGATGAATTTGCGGCTTCGGAAGTCGAGACAGCCAAGCGGCTAGGCATGGATTCCTATGATCTCCTCATGCAGATCGTGGAGAAGGTTGGACCGGGAGCAGATGGCCTGCTCTTCCACCCTTACTTGACTGGTGAGCGTGCGCCGCTGTGGAATCCGAACGCTCGCGGCTCCTTCTTCGGTCTCAACATGCATCACAAGAAAGAGCACATGATTCGTGCCGTGCTGGAAGGCGTTATTTTCAACCTGTACACCGTACTGCTAGCGATGGAGGAACAAATCGGCCGTCCGACGCGAATCCACGCAACCGGCGGCTTCGCACGATCGCATCTATGGCGCCAGATGATGGCGGATATTTTCGATCAAGAGGTCGTTGTTCCGGAGAGCTTCGAGAGCTCGTGCCTTGGCGCTGTCGTCCTCGGCCTCAATGCCATCGGCAGAGCCGATTCGCTTGAGATCGTAGCCAGCATGGTCGGCTCCACCCACCAGCATCAACCGGTCAAGGAGCATGCCGATATTTATCATCAACTGCTGCCGATCTATATTCAGATCCCTCGCAAGCTCGAAGCCGAATATGAGGCGATTGCGAAGTTTCAGGAACGGGTTACGAAATAGCTAGTATACATGCAGAACAGTCCACCAGGAGGTGGACTGTTTTTTGTACGAATAGTCAGTATGATGGTTGGAAACCTTACGATAACGTATGAAGCTCGTTCGCAGGCCTGCTCTTCCCGGATCCTTTACTTTCAATCCCAAGCAGCTGCAATTGACTGCCTAGCATTGTTCTAATGCCGTTCGATTTATCTAATAAAGCTAAATACAGAAACAAAAAATTCGCATTGTTCAGCGTTTCCAACGTTTTTGCTACCATCTTGATTATTAGCCCCTTGTAGATGTTATTGTTATTAATGTTGTTGCCGATTGTTTCAACAGCTTCATTATCGCAACCGATTTTAAATTGAATATAAACAACTCACTGCCATTCTCATTTCACAAGCAAAAAGCAGTCCGCATCGAATGCGGACTGCCCTCGGTTTACGGTTGTTTCTCAATAACCGTTTACCTATTTAACAAGTGCTGCAAGAATAACAGCCAGCTCTTTTCTCGTTAGCGCATGAGCTTCGCTCTCGTTTCCGCTGCTATTATAAGTAATGCCTGTTAATGCGGCGTACCGCGTCAGAATCAAATCCATTTGCGTCGAAGTAATGCTCGTATTCGGCATGAAGCGCCCAGCCCCGTCACCTAGCACAATCGCATTCGTGGAAGCCCATCCGACATATCCGCTGTACCAGCTGCCTTGTTTGACATCCTTGAATGCTGCAGTCTCTGCTTGATCAACGCCGAGCAAGCGACCAAGCGCTGTAACGGCTGCCGCGCGCGTTACGCTTGCCGAAGGAGAGAACGTCGTGCTGCTCGTGCCAATCAGGATGCCTTTATCGTAAAGCGTCTTCACCGCTGCATAACCACTGTCTGCTGGACTAAGGTCCGTGAATGGAAGTGCCCCAATCATAAACGAGTATTGTGATGTACCTGTGTATTCCGAATGATCCGAAACGACTGCAACCGTGAGCTGGTACGTTCCATCTTCTGTCGGCAGCGTCAGCGCATCTAACCCTTCAGATAAACGGATTGAAGATGAGAAGCTCTCCGAAGGAACGTCCGTAATCGTAAGCTGAATATCTTCATCGGATACAGCCGCACTTGGCGTAATTGTATCAAGTACAAGTTTGCCGCCTGTCGCGACATTCTTAAGTCCGCTGCCGTTATTCACGTTGAAGGTAACGCGAGTCTTGCCGGACGCTTCCGTTGAAGCCGAAATTCCCGAGAAGCTATGCACCGTATTCGTTATCGTAAACGTTGTAGAACCTTCCGTGTTCGCTTGATCTCCGATTGTTGTCTGCGGGTTGAAGCCGCCTGCACCATTCGGCGCGCCGCCTATGAAATCGCCTGTCGGAAGCATTTCACCCGTTGGTGGAGTTCCGTTGTCTGTACGATCTGGAGAGGTGAACTCCCCCTCAGCCGGAGCAGTACCATCTCCTCTGCCGCCTTGACCCATGCCGCCGAACCCGCCGCCGCCCATCATGCCGAAGCTGTTGCCTGTATATTGCTGCTCAACGCCATCAATAAACAGATGGTATTCCTTATTCGTGGCCAACTCAGAAGAAGAGAAGGTAACGCTCTGGAACGCTTTCTCTGCCGTGTGATTCAACAGTTCGTTGCCTTCGGCATCCTTCAATGCGATCACGCTGCCAGCCTTCTGAGTAGAAGCAAATGCGAGTTCAATGAAGGTCTGCTTCGAATTCGTGCCTGTCGCATCGTTGCGAGTGCCAAGTGCAATGACCGTACCGCCATTAATCGCAATGTCGCTATCCGCATCAATGCCTCCGTCTGGACTGCGATCGTTCGCCATTGTAACGATGGTACCGCCATTAATCGTCAAGTAACCGTTAGAGTCAATGCCATCGCCTTCGGCGCCTAAACCTGCGTTCACATGGAGATAACCGCCGTTGATTGTCGTAACGGAGATGCCGTCTTCATTCGTATTGATGCCATCATCCTGCGACTCGATGTAGATTTGCCCGCTGTTGATGGACAAATGCAGTTCGGAGTCCAGGCCTTCCCTGTCACCTGTAATATGCAGTTCACCTGTCCCCTGCGTCTCGCCAGAAATATTCATCGACATACGGGAGTAGAATGCGCCGTCGTACTTGTGCAGTTTCTTCGTCGTGCCTTCCTTATAGATACGAGCGACATAAGAGCCATTCACTTCGTTCACCGTACCATCGGCAAGGACAACCTGTGCGCCTGCGTTCGACAGGTCGGTTACGCCTTTCGTATCTTCATCGGCACTGTAGGGTTCATATACATTGTAGAAAATAACCGCTGGTGCGACCGTCGAAGTTATATCAACGCCATCCAAAATGAGCGTAACTTTCGCAGTTGGGTCAGACTCCGCATCTTCACCCAAGTCGACCGCAACCTGTCCGGCAGACAACGTCCCCGATAAACGATATGTACCTGGCTCGGTAATCGTAACGACCGTATGCTTGTCCGCTTCACTGTTTTCATGCGAATCAGCAGCCGTTCCTTCCCCATAAGAGGCGTCATGCCCAGCTTCATAATAGATAATATCGGCACCGGTATAGACGGCATCCGTAGAAGAAATTGATGCCGACTGTCCATCTACGGTGACACCACTATCGGATAATGCAATGTTCGTTACGTCTCCCATAACATCGGCTGCTGCGGCGACATAGGCCGTGGATGACAGTGTGAGCGCTAGCGCCAGCGAGGTTGAAGTTAATTTCTTAATCATAAGCTTGTGACACTTCCTTTCGGATTGGATGCCCCAAGTGTAAAGGCGTTTACTTAAACGAGACTTAAATATTTGGTAAAGGCTGCTGCAAGGAGTGTATGGACTACATCTTCTGATGATCCAAACATACCAAAAACTCCTACCAGTCCATGCTTATTAAGCATAACCGGTAGGAGTCATAAGCCCGTAGGCTGTTAATAGCGATGGCGAACGGCCTCCATCGCTATTCGATTAACTTCACTGGCTAAACGCCAGTGCCATCATTAGTTTTTCCCGACATAATACGATTCCGTCGGCCCCAAGTAGCTCTCTGCAGGCTTCTTACCGACTGGATAGATGACAAGCTTCTCGAGCACGAAGCCTGGACTTACCGCATAGATCCGAAGCTGATTACGCCCTTCCCGACAGGCGACCTGACTGACGTGGCGGCGGATATTGTCCAACACACCTGTAGCCCAATCCCGATTATACTCGCTCACCTGCTGTCCCCTGACGATACAGTTCCGCACTTGAATTTCATCTTCATTCGCTTGAATGCCATAGTGCAGCGTATTGTCCGTCGTGATCGGATTCGATGGCTGCATATACAATTCGACCTCATAGTCGCCAGCTTCTTGCACAATGAATTGATACGACAGATAAGGAGCATCTTCGCCCGCTGTAAAATATCGCGTAGTCGGGAACACCTTCATCGCGGATAAGGTTCGACCATACCCCTCGATGAGCTGGAAGCCAGCCGAGTCTTCCTCACGCTGTCCTGCATCATGCTTGGCATAATAATGCTCGGCTTCAATGGATATATATCCTTCTGAGCCGATGAAAGTCCGTTCCGGCAGGCCGCTCAGTACCGGCAGCTCGGCATCCACGATAATCGTGCAGACACCGCTAGGAAGCTTCACTTCGATATTGGCCGCCGCTTCGCCATTCATGACGTTGCGGTCGATGCGAACCGTAATCGTCTCTGACGTTGTATCGATGCCGTCTAACGTTCCCGCATAGCTGGAGCATGTCACCCACGGCGTATCACAAGTGATATCGTAGGAAGCCTCCAAATTACTGATGCTGTAGATCGTGAAGGATGCCTCCGCCACATCCGGCCGCTTGAAGTCACGCATATAGAGCTTGTTCAAATGCCAGCCGCTGCCCTCGGATTGCAACGTACTGCCGTCCAAGGAGACGCTTAATCTTGGCTTTCTGGCAGGAATGACCTGCATCAGAATCGGATAACGGCATTCGTCTTCATTCCACTTAGTGAAGCCGATATGCTCGGACAAGCCCATGCCGTACCATCGAGCCCCATCGATCGCGTGGTATTCGTCCACGAGCTCCTCATCCCGTTGCATGCAAGCTTGAATCTGCTCAGCCAGTTGGTTCGCTTCCACTCGATTCAGCTTAGCTGCGTAATGATTCTTACCAGCTAGCAGCTGCATTTTCTGAAGATTCAGCGTTCCCATCGCCGGATAATACACGAGTGACATATAGGAAGTCATCGCCGCACCATCCATCTTCTCGAACAGTTCATTGGCGACTGCCATGAGCTTCTCAATCTCGGCTAACAGCTTGTCGGACTCTCGGTAATGAACGGGGTGATAGACGTCCGCATTCATCGCCTCGGGCTTGCGATTATGAGCAATACGCGTATACCCATCGATAAGTTGATAAATCGCTGCGCGATCCTGTTCATCGCATACAGCGCCGAATTGCTGATCGATCCACAAACGTGTGTATTCCTTCGTCTTATTGATCGCATCCGTTCCCCAACGGTCGAAGTCATACGCCAGATCCAAGAAGTACGCGAGCGGAAACTCTTGCGTTGCAATATCGCCTACATTGACCACCCACAGATCGCGAACGCCAAAATCATAGGCCATGCTCATCTGCTCCCATACCTTCGGCAGGTAGGTGCTGTTAACCCATTCATAAGAGATGGGACCGCCATGGTAGTCGAAGTGGTAGTACATGCCATATCCGCCGGGATGCGAGCGCATAGCCTCCGTCGGCAGTGTTCGCAGATTGCCGAAATTATCATCGCAGAGCATCAGGATCACATTATCCAGCTCCTCCGATCCGATCAAGCCCGGCGTCTGTTCATCGCCATAGAAGAACGGCTCCACCTCTTTGTACAGCGCCAGCATCCGCGGCACTTGATCCAGCTGAGGATTCACATGCTCCTTGATCAATTGATTCTGGGTCCGCAGCACATCGCGCAGCAGCTCGATATTATCTGCGAAAGTCGCTTCCTTCCCCATGATCGCGGTATCGGCTTCGCCGCGCATCCCGACCGTAATGACGTTCTCGAACTTGCCGCTCCGCTTCAGACCGTCTGCCCAGAACCTGGTGATGCCTTCTTCGTTCGTTCTGAAATTCCAAGCATCGCCATAGATCGAGTCCTTGCCTCGTAAGTATTTGTACTCCTCGCCTTGACGCAGACATGGTTCGTGATGGGAGGCTCCCATGACAACGCCGTATTCATCCGCTAATTCTGCATTGGCAAGTCCGGGACCATCATCGTGGAATCGAGCCGACCACATCGCTGGCCATAGATAGTTGCCTTTCAATCGAAGCAGCAATTCGAACACCTGATCATACGCTTCCGCATTAAACCCGCCAAAACGTTGATGCACCCAAGTGCCGAACGCCGGCCACTCATCATTAATGAAGAAACCTCTGTACCGAATCGACGGCTCTTTCGAAACATACTTGTAGCCGCTCTCCAGCGACCATTCATCCAGACGCTTAGGCTGCACATTGTTCCAATTCACATAAGGTGATACGCCGAGCATCTCCGACAGACGGAACAAGCCGTAGATCGCTCCCCGTTTGTCGCTGCCGGCAATGACAAGCGCTCGATCTACTCCATCCAACGGGGCCTCTACAACTTGTAATAAATAAACCTCATTCTTCCCTTGAATCTCTTTAACATCTATCTTCCCGCTTTCGGACAGACTGTCCAGGACAGGGCTTCTGCCGATTGTTCCATAGATGACTGCACAGGAAGCTAATTGACTCCATTCGTCTGTTGAAGAAGGGCGTGAGCCGAAGATCAATTCCATATCTTTCTTGATCTTCTCCGCAATTTTGTGGATGCCGGCATAGGCTTCCTTTTCCCGATAAAAGAATGCGCTTTCACGAATAATGCTCTGATTTATTGTAAAATTCATTATGTTCTCCTTGTATTCAACTAGGTGATTTGTCCCGCGTATTCATGCCTAATTATACAATCAAATGCGACGTTTTCCCTTGTGATAATTAAACATTAATCACAATAAATTAAAGATGTTTTAATTGGATTAATTGGTGTTTCATTGGAAATCGAGAGATGATCATGAAGGAAATAAATAAACGGCTGCCCAATGAAGGACAACCGTTTGTATTCGATACACACCTGCACTATTGACGCATGCCTCTCCCGCCGCCGGCACCGCCGCGACCTCCGCCGCCACCTCCACGCGAGACGGTAATTTCCGTTATTTTCTCGCCATTGACCGTAACGTCGCCGCCATTAAGCTGCGCTGTACCATCCGCATCGAAGGCAGAGGCTCCCTGCACCGTGATGGTGCCTCCATTAATAACGATATTGCCGTTCGCATCGAATGCATCTGTATCGCCGCTTGCCATTGATACATCAATCGTGCCGCCATTCACTTCAATCACGACATTCGAATCGACCTTCTGCGAGGCATTAATGCCATCATCCTGTGCGTTTATCGTAATTTGACCATCATTAAGCTGGATATAGTTGCCCTCAATGCCTTCTTGGCACGTCTCGATGTTAATGGTGCCTCCATCAATCTGAACAATGCTGTTGCCGCGAACGCCATCATCGCCAGCGTTAATATTCAATGTCCCGCCATCCATATAGATATACCCGAGAGAAGCATCATCTTCGTTCTCGCTATGAAGAGCATCCTTGCCGGAATCGATTGTGATCGTGCCATCGTGGATGCGAATGGAGTCGTTGGCCTCTAGTGCATCGGCAGCGGAATGAATGCTAAATTCACCGCCCGTAACTGTGAGATCATCCTTCGACGATATCCCGTTTCCTTGACTCGATACGATGTCCAAGCTTCCGGTTCCGTTCATCGTAAGATCGGCTCTTGAGAAAATGACCGCATCCAGGTTCGTCTCCCCATCCGCTGTGTACGTACCGGTTACCTTCATATAATTCTCGCTGGCCGTAGAGGTCACAAACACTTTATCCGCTTCCTTCGCGTAGATGGCAGGCGAATCTTCGTTCGTTATGCTGACGCCATCCAGGACGATTTGCACCTTCGCGTCCTCTGGCGCATCAACGATTACCGTCGCATTCCGTATCTCGCCGCTTAAGACGTACACGCCTTCTTGATCCAACGTCACATCCTTGTCGCTAGTCAGCTTAATCTGCGTAGCTGCAGTTAGATCTGCAGTCTGTTCGAGATCACGATCGCTGAACATATCCGATGTTTCTAGCTTAGAAGCTCCCGCTGTTGCTGCAGTTGTGATTGTTGTATCGGTCTCTGTCGTTTCGCTGGTTGATGCAGCTGGCTTATCGGAAGCTTGCGTTGTTACAGCCGGTGCCGTATCGCCGCTATTGCTGCTGACTTCTGCCTTCGAGCATCCTGCAACCGCTACAGCTAGTAAAGCGGCCAATGTCATGGCGCTAAGTTTGATCATTTTGTTGGATTTCATCAATCAACACTCCTTGTATATTCATTGTGAGTTGCATGTTCTTTGCTGAGTTACTACTGGATGACTTGCTTTTATCCTAGTGGACATCGCTTAAACCAAACTTAAATGAAATTGGGAAGATCGGTATTTGCAGTAAAAATAAGAACGCAAAAAAACCTCAGACCTAACCGTCTGAGGAAACCAACGCAATTCCTATTTCACAACTCCTTCTTACTCATTCTTCACCCTATACAGTTGGGCCATCTCCATTATTCGCCTACCAAGTTCGGCCCTAATTGTCGCTGGCTCCTGTACATTAACCAGAGGACCATAGCTCAATATATTCTGAATCGCCTTCTCTTCCGAGGAATAATGCGCTTCGAGCGTCAAGGTGCCGTCTGGATTGTTGACCGCTTGCTGGAAGCCGAATTCATCTAACACACGACTGCGGGCAGCAGGTTGAAACAACAGCGTAGCCCTCACCTTGGAAAAATCCGCCCGCCCCATAAACTCACGCTCAACATCTTGCAGCGAGTAGTTCCTTCGCTCGAATGTTTCTTGCAGCTCCGTCATTCGAATTATTCGGCTCAAACGGAACACGCGGAACGCGCCTCTTGTACGGCAATACCCGTAGAGATACCATGTATATGCCTTGAGGAAGAGCCCCATCGGTTCAATCGTTCGATCCGATTCATTCCCCTTGTTATCTAAGTAACACATTTGAATCAAACGTTTATCTTTAATCGCCTGTCGCAGCGGTCCGATCTTGGCCTTGTCATTCGGACTTGGTTGAAAATCCAGATCGACATGATGATCTGGAACACTGCCCGATTGCACGGGCATCATTGCTCCTATTCGTTCAAGAAGACCATCAAGCTCAGAGCCGTCTGTAGCGGAGCGCGCCCCACGCAAAGCCGTTACGATGGCGGCGAAATCTTCCAAAGATAGCAGCTGCTTATCGATTCGATAGCCGGACATAATCTCATAACCTCCATCCGAACCAGCGAAGGACACAATGGGAATGCCCGCGAGATTGATCGCCTCCATATCGCGATAAATCGTACGTAGGGAAACCTCGAATCGCTGAGACAGCTCCGTTGCGCTGACGCGTGTTTGATTGAGCAGAGCCATCGTTATCGCAAGCAAGCGGTCCAGTTTCATATTGAGGTTCCCCCTTTATTCATCCCTATAGCGATTCGACCAGTTTTTAACTTTCGGCGTATGTTCCCTAAAACCCTTCTTAGCGGAACCGGCGGAAAAACGAACGGATATCCGAAGTAAGCACCTCAGGCTCATCGATTGCAGCAAAATGAGTTCCGCGCTCATGCTCCGTCCAGAACACAATGCTCGTATTGTCTCTTTCTGCAAAACGACGGATCGTCCGGAAGTCATTGCCGAAGACGGAGATCCCTGTCAGAGCGGCATTCTTCTCCCCTGCTAATGGATTCGTTACATGGGCGTTCTCATAATACAGACGGGACGACGACTCTGCCGTATTCGTCAGCCAATAAATCATGACGTTCGTAAGCAGCGCATCTTGATCGATGAATCCTTCATGATCACCGAAGCCATCGAACAAATCGAGAATCCATGACAACTGACCGACTGGCGAGTCGGACAGCGCGTACGATAATGTCTGAGGACGCGTGGATTGAATGACGTTAAAGCCGGCTCGATCTTGGAAAGCTCCAAGAAATTGCAGACGTGCCCAATCGTCTTGCGACAACCCTTCCATCTCTGATGGGTCGCCGGACGGAAAGGAAAACAGCTGCAACACATGGATGCCTAGGAGCCCTTCTGTACGCTGAACGCCAAGTTCCCGCGAGATTAATGCACCTAGGTCACTGCCATGTGATCCATATTCCATATAACCGAGCCGCTTCATGAGCGTATCCCAAGCTTTCGCGATTCGCGGTATATCCCAACCTTCAGCTAGATCAGAGCCGGCGAAGCCGAAGCCCGGAACCGATGGAATGACTAAGTGGAAAGCATCTTTCGGATCACCGCCATAAGCGCGCGGATTGGAAAGCGGACCAATAACATCAAGAAACTCCGCGATCGAACTTGGCCAAGCATGCGTCAACAGCAGCGGAATGGCATCCGGTTCTGGCGACACGATATGCATGAAGTGGATGTTCGCGCCATCGATCGTCGTCGTGAACTGCGGCCAGCTGTTCAACCTGGCCTCGTGTTTGCGCCAATCGTATTGATGATTCCAATAAGCAACCAGCTCTTGTACACGGGACAGCTTCGATCCGTATTTCCAGCCTGCAGATTTCGAAGCATGCGGCAGACGGCTTTGCGACAGGCGCTGACGAAGATCATCGAGGTCACCTTGCGGTACGGCGATGCGGAACGGGCGAATTTCGGATCCTACCGATTGTGTCACTTGATTTACATTTGGCATTTTGAACATCCTCCTTATTTTGAGAAACGTCGTATTTGTTCTCTACACTTCTCACTATAAAGCAGCCACCCTGACAGCATAGTGTCAGGGTGGTTGGAGGAGATTCAACTTTTTTACTGTCTTTGGGACAATATTTGCTGGATTGACTAAATCGTCTGCAACTATCTGTCATCGATTGTGCGTTATTGTATACAAAGACAAGCTGTTAGGAGATGATCGCTTGGACTCCCTGAAACCGGTGAGAAGAAGTTCGCTCCGTATTTATTGCGGCAAGAAGTATTATCGAATGAGACGTTATTGGGATTGGTATTTCGGCAGTACAAAATATGTAACAGAACAAGTAGATTTGATTTTGCCGCATCTAATCTTTACACATAAAACGCCTCTGCTTCGACAGCTCAAAGACGTAGATATGTGGTTGCAGCACAATAAAGTGAAGAACCTTGCCATCGCTTCTAAGCAGATCAACGGTATCGTCATTAAACCGGGCGAAACATTCTCCTACTGGCGCTCAATCGGAAGCACTTCAAAACGTAAAGGGTATGTGGACGGCATGATCTTATTTTATGGACAAGTCACCACCGGCGTAGGCGGAGGATTGTGCCAGCTATCGAACCTCATTTACTGGATGACGCTCCACTCCCCATTGACCGTGACGGAGCGCTATCGGCATAGCTATGACGTATTCCCGGATTCTAAGAGAAGCCAGCCATTCGGCAGCGGTGCCACATGCGCTTACAACTATCTCGATCTACAGATCAAGAACGAGACCAATCAGAACTATCAACTAGTCGTTTATTTGACGGATACTCATCTGGTTGGCGAATGGAGAGCTGTACATCCACCAACGGCGAAGTATGAAGTGTATGAGCAAGAACATTGGATTAGCCGAGAATATTGGGGCGGTTATGTACGGCACAATACAATTTACAGAAAAGTGTACAATCTTGAAGATCAGCTTATAGCCGATGAATTCGTAACGGATAACCATGCGATTATGATGTACGAACCGTTGCTGCCACAAACTACAACTACTGCTGAAGGGGTATGACCATATGAGTTATAGAAACAAGAATCTGCTGCGCTATGGAAAGCCGTCCGCGCGAGTCATTATTATTGCCAGCATACTAACGCTCGTTGTAATATCGGGAATATCTTTCAAGCCGGCAGCAGCTAAACAGGATCTATCTTCTGAGCGTATCGTTGAACTAACGAACAAATGGGCTAGTGCGCTTATGACTCGGGATGGGAAACCTCGCTATGAGATGATGTCCGAAGCAATGAAGGATAAATTCGAACAAGAGCAGATGATTCGGAGCCGCGAGAACTGGAATTACAACATCGGCGTCTCCAGCCCTTGGGTCGTCGATTACAGCATTAAGATCAACGGCGAGACGGCAACGATCACTTATTCGACGAGGACAAGCGAGCCTGCATCTTACCAATCAGAAGAAACGGTCCACTTCGGTAAGGCGAATGGGAAATTGGTCGTTGATGACTACCGGACGGTATATGAGGATGCATTGATTAAGTAGCATAGCTTAAGCTCGCGATTGCTGCGAAGTTGATGGGTGTTAATACAAGAAGCCTCAGAGCATCAGCTCTGAGGCTTCTTGTACGAATATAACGCCGAACATGTTGTGAACGACGTCTCTTCTTCTATCAAATGTTCAGTGCGATTCTAAATCCTAGATCATCAATCTTGAAATTAGGCATACTCTTCCTTCTTACGGTAGATCCACAATTGTTCTCAACTTCAGCCCAACTGCCTCCTCGGAACACTCGGTAATCCCCATATCGGTCGGAATCGTACAGATCCCAGCACCATTCCCACACATTCCCGATCATATCGTACAACCCCCATGCGTTAGGGAACAGCTGTCCGACCGGTTGAGCAGATCCATTGGAGTTTGCTTGATACCATGCAATCTTATCTACGCTTTCATACCGATATCCCTTGGTGTCAGCCTTGCACGCATACTGCCATTCGGCGTCTGTTAGCAGTCGTAAGCCATTCGCTTTATTGTTATATATTGTGTTTACACTTTCCTCGGTAATTGTATAGCACTCCGTCCTGCCCAACAGTCTGGACAATGTGTTACAGAAGATTATCGATTCTAACCAAGATACTTCCGTAATCGGCAGGTTACTCCTGTCCGGCTCGACCTCTTCCCCATGAATGACCGAATGATACAAATGCCGCGTTACCGGATACTTCATTACATAGAAGGGTTCGATTGTTTCAATCCACGTAACAACCTTTCGATCATGTCCTCTGCCAGGGTCCGATAAGGTGTAATTCGAACTGAGCCATTTGTTTTCATTCACATAATCGCGCAATTCAACGGTTCCGCCCTCAATCGGTACCATTAACTTCGTTAAGCCTTCTAGCAAACGCGCCTTCTCACTTTCGTCCTTTCCGATTGTCATTGTGCCCCCCTATATCGTCACGACTTTTCTCCTGCAGAGTAATCCCTTGGGCAGGCATCGAAATCGTCTTGCATCCATTAAATATCGCAAACCTTTTGAAACAATCGTCAATAGCGGTTTGCAGTTTCTTAGTTTGCTTTACACCTTGTTCATACCAAATGTTTTTAACCGCAAGGTTCCTCGTTTTTCGTTCAGCGATGACCTCGACACGTCCGATGAAGCTGTCTCCATATAATAAAGGCAGAACATAATAGCCGAATTTCCGTTTATTAACCGGTGTGTAAATCTCCCAAGTGTAATCAAAGCCGAACAATTGGTTAATTAACTTCCTGTCCCATAGCAAATTATCCAATGGGGCAATCAATTCGCAGCGAGATTTTAACGCTGGATTCGTAAGGACGGCTTCAATAAGCGGCAAGTCTTCCGTGCTGCAGTATAATGTATCCTTCATTTGTTCGACGGTAACTGCTGCAATCTTAGCCTCGATCAATAACTGCCGGAACACCTCCTTGCGCTCGTCGGATTTCAGTCCCCATATGTTCAACCAAGCATCGGACGCTCGATTCCACAGAAGCCCAACAGCGCCAATTCGACGCAATACCCGCCATTTCTGATGCTCAAGTTCACTAAGCAGCGGCTCTGGCGTATTCAGCAAATTTACTTCAATGTGCTTTTCGGCGATATCGTAATATTTGCGCGTACCTTTCTTGTGATGGATAATCAACTCGCCTGTCGAATACATCTGTTCGAGTACCGATCGAGTGACATTATTGCCACCGCTCCAGTGGATTGCCGATCGCCAAGAGAAATCCGCTTCCAATTGCAAATCATCCGAACATATCGCACCTTGATTCAAGATATGAGTCCTTACTTGCTCTGTCAAAGCTTGCATCTCAGGATAGTGTTCGGCATGTCGTCGAGCGGCCTGCCTATACCTCTCAAAATAAGGCCAGTCCTCGACAGGGATGATTGCCAGTTGCTTATCGGGATAATCGACTAAACATCTATCTGCATACAGCAGCTCGCCGAGCATTTCCTTATTAAACCCTTTGACTCTAGATTGCAGTACCAATTCGGAGTTTTTACCGCATACATCGATAGGATCATATTGGATGCAGCCCTCCTGTCGAACAAAATCCAATAGGCCCTGCTTTCCTATAAATTTGTAGTCATCTAACAGACCCTGCTTCAACAACATAAATTGCCGCGCCTGGCGGATTGTTAAGTAGATCATTCGCGCACCTGTTCTTCTTATTTTATTGTTATTCTAACCATCGTTATAAAAGAAAGAGAACCAGCAATGCAGCAGCAAAGCTGGTTCTCCTTCCCCCTCCAACTTCTAACCCACAGGCACCTCTCGCAGCTCGCCCCGCTCCTGAAGATAAGCCTTCAAGCACATACCAGTATGCGATTCCGGCACTTCCATTACCTGCTCCGGCGTTCCTTGAGCGACGACCAACCCGCCGCCTCGTCCCGCTTCCGGACCAAGGTCAATGATATGATCGGCAACCTTGATCACATCCAGATTGTGCTCAATCACGAGCACCGTATGCCCCGCATCAACTAATCGGTTCAAGCAGTCTAGCAGCTTCTGGATGTCGGCAAGATGCAGCCCGGTTGTTGGCTCGTCCAGAATGTACAGGTTATGCGCACCTCGTTTGATCTTGCCAAGCTCCGCTGCGAGCTTGATCCGCTGCGCTTCCCCGCCAGACATGATCGTCGCCGATTGACCCAACTGCAAGTAGCCTAGACCAAGCTGATTCAGAATGTTCAGCTTGTGCGCGATCAGCTTCTCATCCTTGAAGAAGGCCTCGGCATCCTCGATCGACATGTTCAAGATATCGTTGATCGTCTTCTCCTTGAACTTAATCTCGAGCGTATCCGATGAATAGCGAGCGCCCTTGCACGAAGGACACACGGTCTCAACGTCCGGCATGAACTGCAAAGCAGTCGTAATCGTTCCGAAGCCTTTGCATTCCTCGCAGCGGCCGCCCTTCGCATTGAAGCTGAACTGTGTCTCGGTATAACCCCGTTCAACCGATTCGGGCAGCGATGCATACAACGAACGAATACGATCGAATAAGCCGACATAGGTGGCAGGGTTTGAAGTCGGCATACGGCCAATCGGCGATTGGTCGATGCTGATGACGTTGTTGATCTGCTCATAACCTTCAAGTGCATCGTGCTCGCCTGCGATGATACGGACGTCTTGGAACAGGTGAGCCAGCTTCTTGTACAGCACTTGGTTGATCAGACTGCTCTTGCCAGACCCCGATACCCCTGTTGCACAGACGAACATGCCAAGCGGGATATCGACATCGATGTTGCGCAGCGTATTCTCTCGTGCACCGACAATGCGCAATACGCGTCCATCCGACTGCCGACGTTTATCCGGCATCGGTATCGTCCGTCGACCGCTCAAATACTGCCCCGTCAACGAGTCTGGGTGTCTCCGTAGATCCTTGATCGTCCCTTGTGCAACGATATTGCCGCCATGAATGCCCGGTCCCGGTCCAATCTCAATGACATGATCGGCTTCGGCAATTGTCTCCACATCATGCTCAACGACAATGACGGTATTGCCCGTGTCCCGCAGCTTCTTCAATGTCTCGATGACACGACGTCCATCTCGCGGATGCAAGCCGATACTAGGCTCGTCCAAGACATACAACATACCCATCAGTCCCGAGCCGATCTGCGTCGACAGCCGTATCCGCTGTGCCTCGCCGCCAGAGATGGAGTCCGAACGCCGATTTAAGCTTAAGTATCCGATTCCGATATCAATAAGAAGCTTGATTCGGCTCGACAGCTCATGCAGAATCGGAACACCAACCGACTTAAGCCGCTCGGGAACGACCAGACTGTCAAGACGGAGCACAAGCTCATCAATCGGCATTGTACAAGCCTCATGAACGGTCATACCACCAATCTTCATGAGCAGACGCTCTGACTTCAGCCGCGTTCCGCTGCATTCCGGACACGTATGCTCGACCATCACCTTCTTGAACATACTCTCCTCGTAGCCCTTCACATCCTGCTTCTTCCGCGAATTTCGATACCAGCGGTCGATCTCGCCGACGATGCCATCGAATGTGAACATCTTGCCGACATGCTGCTGAATCCACGGCGCTTGATCGTTCGTCTCCGCACCGAGGAACGGGAACCGCTCGCCTTTGGTTCCGTAGAACAACAGGTCGTAATCACGCTTGGACATCTCCCGAAGCGATACATCAAGATCCACACCGAAGTGCTGCGCCATACTGTAGATGACCATGTTGCGCCATGCTTTCGGATTGTTCATCTTATAGATCCGTTCATTGAGCGCTCCCTTACGAATGCTCCGATCCGGGTTATCGATCATGAGCTCCGGCTTTGCGTACTTGTACACGCCGAGGCCAAGGCATGTACGGCAAGCGCTGTCCGCATCATTGAAGGAGAAGTAATGCGGCAGCAGCTCGCCGACGACCAATTGATGCTCCATGCAACCGAAGCCGCGATAGAACGACGTCATCACGCTTGCATCCGTGTCAGCTTCATCGACCCCTTCACCCGCTAATGCGATATGAAGAAACCCTTCGCCTATCTTCAATCCTTCCTCGACCGATCGAACGAGCGATTTGAACACTTCGCGGCTGACCAGAAACTTATCGACCAGTACCTTCAGGTCATACGCCGTATGTTCATCCAGCTCGATGTTCTCACTCGCATCATGCATGACACCGTTAATTCGGTACATCCGATATCCCTTCTCACGGATCTCGTCGAACAGCACCGTGTAATCCTCGCCATACAGCTTCTTCACAGGCGCATAGATCTCCACCCGCTTCCCTTCCAGCTTCGTCAAGATATGCTCGGCAATCTGGGCAGGCGTCTTCACGGCCATCTCATCACGGCAGTGAGGGCAGTGAGGGGTACTAACCGTTGCGTACAGCAGACGTACATAGTCGTAGATGTCAGACATTGTACCAACGGTGGAACGCGGATTCGGCGTCCCCGTCTTCTGTTCTATGGAGACGACTGGTGACAAGCCGGTTATGTAATCGATGTCAGGCTTCTTCAACTGCGGAATGTACCGCTTCGCATAGCTCGATGACAGCGATTCCAAGAATCTGCGCTGCCCTTCGCCATAGATTACATCGAACGCAAGCGTTGATTTTCCAGAGCCGCTGACGCCTGTAATGACGGTAATCTGATCACGTGGGATATCGACCGAGATGTTGTTCAGGTTGTTCTGCCTTGCGCCTTTGATTGAGATCGATTTGTACATGCGTATCGTCTACATCCCTTCATCCAACATGAAATAGGCAAGCTCGTCCAATTCAACTCGGCTCTTAGGCGTCAGCTTCACAGGGGAAGACGCTTTGTCGATCAGCCCCTTCTCTGCCATCCATTCCGTGACATGTACGATCATTCCGTCCTCCATTCGATGCTTCAGCTTCATATGTTGCATCAGCTCGGAGAACGGACGGACATCTTGTTCCTCCTTCAAATATTGGAACACTAAGTGGAACAGCTTGTCCTTGTGCAGCAGCAAATAACCGTCCGCGCGCCGGACAGCTTCCATCATGACTTCTTCATTCTTCGGTCCGTTAATCAGCTCCGTATACATCCAGTTGAAGAATTCAGGATTATAACGAAGCGCTTGATGAATGACTTCACGGGTCGGAATGTCATGGTTCAGCACCACTTCAAGCTGCGCTAGCTGCTCTACGATCTTCAACATGAATACGAATGAATAGGTCGGATCATGCTTGACCGCCACCCATTTCTCTGCTTTCTCCAAGTAGACGATCGCCATAGAGGCGATCAACAGTAAATGGATCTCGCGGTCGCGATCACCGACCTTGCTCATGCGCTCGTATATATCTCGCACCGCTTCGTCCTTGCAATAGACAAGCCTGCTTTTGAACAGAAAGGAATGAAGGAAGCTTCCTTGAACGACTCTCTCGAGCGTCTTCCGAAACTCGGTTCGAGATACTAGATTCACACTGAACACAATGCCATCCTCGACGAGATGGAACGGTGCGTACGCCCGCTTCTCATCGTCACTGACAAGATAGACATCGATGTCAGACTTCTCCCATACCTCATCATAGGAGAGGCTTCCTCCTATGAAGATGGCTAGGATATGGCTGTCCTGTCGGACCCGCTCGACGAACATCTCCATCGCCGTACGGTACCTCAGCTGTAGTGCCTCGCTCATGAATGTCCTTCACTCCCTTAGGTTCAAATCCATTCTATCGAATGTTTGTTCTCACATTCTACCAGAAGACCCCCGAAAAAAGGAAGTGTTGATTTGGAACAATTTTACGTTAATCGGAAACCGCTTCCTTGCAGCATAAAATCCGAATAGGCCTCTCGTAATCCATCGTCGAATTGCACGGTTGGCTGCCAGAATAGTTCCTCTGACGCTTTCAAATTGTCGAGACAGCTGTGTACCGTATCCCCCGCGCGCGGTGAAGCGGTGTGCACGATCGGATGCGACGTTCCGTGAATTGCAATTAGCCGGTTGGCAAGCTCGTTAACCGATATGCTCTCCCCTGTACTCACGTGGTACGTCCCGTTGCGCCCGAGCAGCGTCGCAGACAGCAGCGCTTTCACAACATCGCCAACGTAGACGAAGTCGCGCGTCTGATTGCCATCTCCATGAATCGTAATCGGCTGGCCTTTGCGCAGTTGATTCATGAACAGCGGAATGACATTCCCTTCCCCCTGCGGTTGCTGACGCGGTCCATATACATTGGAGAATCTTAGAATCGTGTAGGGCAAATGGTGCAGCTCCGCAAAGAGCCGAATATACTGTTCGGAGAAACATTTGGACAATGCATAGAACGATACAGGCTGAATGGGGTCGCTCTCTGATAATCGATCTCGAACAGTTGAACCATATACTGCGGCCGTCGATGCGAAAATAAACTTCAATACCGAAGCCCGCTTACAAGCCATCAGCAGCTTGAGCGTTCCAAGCACATTGACTCTTACATCCGTAACCGGATCGGTCATCGACTTCAGCACATTCGCCTGCCCCGCCAGATGGAAGACGACGTCCGGACGTTCACGCACAATAAGGTCATAGGCCTGATCCGACGCAATATCCAACTGATGCAGCACCGCTCCCTCGGGAACATTGCTCAGACGCCCTGTACTAAGGTTATCAATGATTTGCACATGTGCACCGCTAGACAATAAGGCAGCCGCTAGATGCGAACCGATGAATCCAGCGCCGCCTGTTACGATGGCCCTCAATGCGTCACACCTCTCTCGCTATGGATGCTATGCTCCTTCTCTATTCTATGATTCATAGATAGATGTTGGCTCAATGTTTGTCCCCCGCAATTCGTATATTCTAACGCGTATTAATTCGAACAAATCGTGAGGCCACGATGAACGTATAGCCCAGTCAGCGCGTACGATATAGCAGTTAATATCACAGCAGAGAACATCCTAACAGCGTATAACCGTACAAACCCTATTCGAGGGATAACGGACAGGAGGTGAGCGCAGTGAACAAACAGTGGAACGGATTTCCTCCCGCGCCGGAAGCCTTCGCCCATCACGCAACGGCCGACACTTTGCTGCTCCAGCAGTTAGCCAGCCGCATGGATCAACTGATCCGATTGATGGAGCAAAATAACGAGCTGCTTCGCTCGATCGAACAGCAGCAAAGCCGAGTCGTATCGAGCGGCAGCGGTTCGGTTATTGTGAGGATGTAACATTTCTCGAAATTTCACGTCTACAAGGTATCTGTGAATGAAGGGGAATGTGGAATGAAGCTTAGAATGACGGTCTGTATCTTGGTTATGGTTGCGATTATTTCGGGGTGTTCCGGCGGCGGAGACGAGGTCAGCTCGAAAATGACGTTAGATGGTGTAACAGCAACTGCAGTCACAGAAGGAGAGAAGGCCGAAAGCCTTCGAACGCTAGAGGATGTCACAACGGCGATGGAAAACCAAGGACTGAAGCTTCTGCAGATTCACCCCAAAGGCGGCACTTCGATATTTGCAACGCTGAACGGTGTTGATGCTGTGACGTATGCCATTGATACATACGCAATGGGAGATGTCACCGACGAAGTCAGCTCATCGCTGTCCTATGCCGTGAATGTATACGTTTATGTATTCGGCTCCGACAACGCTCGGATCGAAGGACAGAATGCTCTGAACGATATACTCGCACGTGCCAAATTTGCAGCTGCGCCGAGCGTATTCGTGAGCAAAAATATACTCGTGATTCACTTCAATAGTAAAGGCGAGAACGAACAATACGACCACATGATCCAGTCCGCCGTTGATGGTCTGTAACGCGAATGCGCTTCGGTAATGCCATATGGAATATAGAGAAAGGACAGCCGTGTGTGCGGCTGTCCACTTTTTTATCGCAGATAGATACCTAAGAACGCTTGAAGCTGCTTGATGTGATGCTCATCATGCGCAATGAAGTCCGGTACATAATGATCGACTGCGAACGGATGTCCTTCGCCATCTTGATGTACCTCTGTCCATTCGTCATCCGTTAATTGACGAAGATGCTCGAGGATAGCAGCACGATACCGAATCGTCAGATCGATAATCTCGGGTTTCTCCTTCGTCTTCGCATACACCACCGCGTTGTTATTGAATTCATCGAAATTCAAGTGCTTCACCGTGAGCGGTTGATGAGCTGCAATCTTCCCAATGGCTTCTTCCAGAAAATATTGGTCCCACAGCATAATATGCGCCACTACATCACGGGTTGTCCATTTGCCTGGTTCGATCGGCGCCGTCCAAGTTTCCTCATCCAGCTCCCGCAATCCTTCAACGAACGAGATAAGCTGCGCAAACTGCTCGACTAATTGTTCTCTATTCATCATCTAACAGCCCCATTCTTAGGCATCAACACTCTTACGATCATAATTGGTAAAATGCTGCAAAGGCCCTTTATCATCAGCCCTTCTCGCTTCAACCATCGGATCGCTGACATAATCCTGTATGACACGCCGCCAGAACTGCTGCGCAGGCTCATTCCAATCGAACTGACTGACCTGCCACTTCCCGATATACCGGTCAAATGCCATAATAGCCGCTCGCTTGCCGACGCGCTTCCTTCTGAATTTGCGCAGGACGAAGAAGTGGTTCAAATAATAGGCTTGCTCCTCGACTAGATTTTTAATAACCACGAATCCCGCTATCGCCTCATCGACTCGTATCAGCAATAAGTCATAGTGGGGGTCTTCATACCAAATCCGAACATCCAGATTGGCTATGAATTGACCATTATCGAGAATATTCGCTCCGCTCAGCTCCGACAGATCATAGGCTGTAAGCTCAAAGAGATTCCGAAGCAGGTTCAACTCGTCAACCGTAACTCGCTTCAATTCAACCGAAACCGACACGACTTCCACCTCCACGATGAATCGTCCCTATTCACGTCTACTAACTTCTAACTTTTACGTTCGGAAATACCCGTTCGCCGCCGGTGTCACGTCCTTGCGAAGCCCTGCGCCTTCCGGGTTGTGAACCGCAACATCAAGCAGCCACTGCGTAAAACCGGCAACCTGCATCGACTTCAGCTCTTCGAAAGTGAAGAACCCTGCCGCATCCACCTCGACCCCGTCAGGCACCGGCTCGCCGTCGATATATTCCATCTCGTACGCAATGTATACGTTATGTACCGCCGCACGAGGCAGATCCCGAAGTGCCACGATGCTCACCACGCGCGCCTCTACGCCTGTCTCTTCCAGCACCTCGCGAACGACCGTTTCTTCGATCGGCTCCAGCTGTTCGATATATCCGCCTGGGTTCGTCCAGTTGCCTTTGCCCGGTTCCTGGGCTCTGCGAACGAGCAGCACACGGTCATCCCTCATCACGAGAGCGCCAACGCCGATGCTATAGCTGCCCCAATGGACGTAGTTGCAAGCTTCCGACGAACAGGCCAGACGCTCCACGCCATCCATAACTCGCGTTTCCATCGGATGGCCGCATTCCACACAATAATTGATCGCCATTCGTTCATCCACCCCTATTGTCTGTCTCGTAATCTAGTCATTTGTATCTCATAATGATAGCTTGTCTGAGGCAATCGTGCCACCCTTCCTATGAAAAATAAGGCCGCATGCGCGGCCTCTCTCGCTCGAGTGTTTAGGTGGTGCTGACCCATAGGTCGACGAACTGCGGAACCGGCATCCCCTCGAGTGCCTCGGGCTCCTCGAACAACTGCATGATCGGCTTCGCCTGTTCATCCGTCAGCCGGCTGCGCACATTCGCTTCGAACTTCCGCTTCAGCAGCGGCGTTCCTTCCGCGCGTCTGCGCCGATGGCCGGGCGGATATTCAACCTCGATCCGCTCCGTCGCGGTGCCGTCCGTGAACCACACCTGCACCGCATTCGCAATCGACCGCTTCTCTGCGTCCAGATAGTCAGCGGAATAGCGGTGTTCTTCCGTTACCGACATCCGCTCGCGGAGATAATCGATCCGAGGATCGCGCGAAGCATCATCCTCATAGTGATCTGCCGTCAGGTCCCCATGCAGCAGCCCGATTGCAACCATATATTGCAGGCAATGATCGCGGTCGGCTGGGTTATGAAGCGGTCCCTTCTTATCAATAATTCGAATGGCAGACTCATGCGTCGTCAATTCGATATGGTCAATCTCGTGTATCCGATCCTTCACCAGTGGATGCAGCACGATTGCCGCTTCCACCGCCGTCTGCGCGTGAAATTCGGCTGGGTAGCAGATTTTGAACAACACATGCTCCATCACATAGCTGCCAAGCTCACGACCGAGCGATAAGGAGCGACCCTTGAACAGGACATCTTGAAATCCCCACAGAGGTGCGCTTAGCGCAGATGGGTAGCCCATCTCGCCTTGCAGCGTCATCATCGCAAGTCGAACGGCGCGGCTCGTCGCATCGCCGGCCGCCCATGACTTGCGCGAGCCGGTATTCGGCGCGTGGCGGTAGGTACGCAAGGATTGCCCGTCAATCCATGCATTCGAGAGCGCTGTGATGATCTGTTCCCGCTTACCGCCGAGCAGCCGGGTTACAACGGCGGTTGAAGCGATTTTGACCAATAGAACATGATCCAGCCCGACCCGATTGAAGCTGTTGTCCAGCGCTAATATGCCTTGAATTTCATGCGCTTGAATCATCGCCGTGAGTACATCACGCATCGTGTACGGCTGCTCGCCGTTCGCTTCGCGAACTCGGCTTATATAATCGGCAGCGGCCAGAATGCCACCGAGATTGTCGGACGGATGCCCCCATTCCGCGGCCAGCCACGTATCATTGTAATCCAGCCAGCGGATCGTGCAGCCAATGTTGAATGCAGCCGTCACAGGATCTAGCACATAGGAAGTGCCGGGGACGCGCGCTCCGTTCGGGACGACCGTGCCGGGGACGACCGGACCGAGCAGCTTCGTGCAGGCGGGATAATTCAGCGCTAACAATCCGCAGCCGAGCGTATCCATCAGACAGTACCGAGCGGTCTCGAACGCCTCGCTGCTCATGCGGCTGTCTCCCGCATCGATGGCATAATCGGCAAGCTGCACGAGCAGCGGGTCCGGTTCCTGACGTGTTTGGGTATAGGAACTCGTCATCGCGTCACCTCCGCTTCCCCGTTAGCGTTATCTCTACTCTCGTTCATGCAAAGGCACCCAGGTCTGACGGTCCGGACCCGTATAATCCGCGTTCGGCCGAATGAGCCGATTCGAAGCGCGCTGTTCGATAATATGCGCCGACCAGCCGCTCAAGCGGGAGACGACGAACAACGGCGTGAACAGATTCGTCGGAATGCCAAGCATACGGTAAGCGGACGCGCTATAGAAATCTAGGTTGGGGAACAGCTTCTTTTTGCGCATCATGACCGATTCGATCCGCTCCGAAATATCGTACAGCTTCCAGTCATCCGCATGCTCAGCCAGCTTAGCGGAGATCGCCTTAATTATATCCGAGCGCGGATCGGATACGGTGTAGACGCGATGGCCGAAGCCCATAATAATACGCTTCTGGAGCAGCATTTGCTGTACGCCGGCCTCAGCCTCATCGGGACTGGAGAACGCTTCAATGAGCTCCATAGCCGCCTCGTTCGCGCCCCCGTGCAGATTGCCGCGCAGCGTTCCGATCCCCGTCGTCACGGCAGAATAAAAGTCGGACATCGTCGAGGTCGTCACACGCGCCGCGAACGTCGACGCATTGAATTCATGCTCTGCGTACAGCGTCAGGGATATATCTAGCGCCTTCGCATGCATCGGATCAGGCTTGCGGCCATGCAGCAGCATGAGAAAATGCTCCGCAATCCCTTCCTCCGTCCGCGTATCAATTCGAATGCCGCTGCGGTGATAATGATGCCAATACAACAAGATCGAAGAGCTGCAAGCAATAAGCCGCTCCGCTATCGCAGTTGCGCTGCGTTCATAGCCTTCCGGCTCGAATGAAGCCAGCGCCGAAACGCCGGTTCGCAGCACATCCATCGGATGCGAATCGGCAGGCAGCTGTTCGAGTATGGTGTACACCGCAGCAGGCAGCCTGCGATTCTCGATCAATCTGCCCTGATAGTCGCTCAGCTCTTCCTCATTCGGCAGCTTGCCGTGCAGCAGCAGGAATGACGTTTCCTCGAAGGAGCACAGCCGCGCCAGCTCATGGATCGAGTAGCCCCGATACGTCAGATCCCGACCTTTCTTCCCGACAGTCGAAATAGCCGTCTGACCGGCGATGATGTCGACTAGGCCACCTGCTCTTTTGTCAGCCATTGTTAGGCTCGCCCCTTTCTGCCCCGAACAATCGATCCAACCGCTGTTCATAATCAAGATAGTTGAGAAACTCATACAGCTCGGCTCTCGTCTGCATTCGATCAACCACCTGCTGCTGCGTTCCGTCCTGGCGTATGGTGCGGAACACCTGAAGCGCCGCTGCGCTCATCGCGCGGAACGCGGATAACGGATAAAGGGCAAGACCGACATTCGCTGTACGCAGCTCTTCCAGCGTAAAAAGCGGCGTCCGGCCGAACTCGGTCAAGTTCGCCAGCACCGGCACTTTAACAGCCTCCGCGAAAGCCTGATACACGTCCAACCGGTCCACCGCTTCAGGAAAAATCATATCCGCGCCAGCTTCCACGCAAGCTTGCGCACGCTCGATCGCAGCCTCCAGCCCTTCCACCGCAATCGCATCGGTTCGCGCCATGATGACGAAATGCTCATCCTCTCGCGCATCGACTGCCGCACGAATACGATCAACCATCTCGTCCTTGCTCACAATCGCTTTGTTCGGCCGATGGCCGCACCGTTTGGCTGCGACCTGGTCCTCGATATGGATACCCGCTGCGCCCGCTCGCGTCAGCTGCTTGATTGTCCGTGCGATCTGAAAAGCACTGCCGAAGCCCGTGTCTGCGTCGACCAACACTGGCAGATCGACTGCGCTGGTGATGCGGCTTACATCCTCGACGACATCATTCAACGTCGTGATGCCGAGATCCGGCAGACCGAACGACGCATTCGCGAAGCCTGCACCGGATACGTACAGCGCTCGGAATCCAGCGCTTGCCGCCAGCAGCGCGGTGAAAGCGTTAATGACGCCCGGCAGCTGCAGAGGCTGCTCCGCTTGCACCGCTTCTCGCAGGCGCAGTCCCGGGGAATCTCTCATGGACGCTCACCCCCTCTAACGTAATAGCTGATTGCCGATGACGATCCGATGGATCTCGTTCGTGCCTTCATAGATCTGGGTAACCTTCGCATCTCGAAAAAGCCGCTCAGCGGCATACGGCTTCGCGAATCCTCGCTCGCCGCACCATCGGACCGCCGCCGTAGTGACCTCGACGGCCGTATCGGATGCGAACAGCTTCGCCATCGACGCCTCCTTCGTACAGCTGCGCCCCTGCTGGCGAAGCGCCGCAGCGCGATACACGAGCAGCCGCGCCGCTTCGCCGCGCGCGGTCAGCTCGGCGAGCGCCGCTCGCGCAGCTGGCGGCGCTATGGTGCGCTGCTGCGAAGCGGTGCCGCTGCGGCTACGGCGCACCGCAGCAGCCAGCAGCTGCAGCGCCGACTCCGCGATGCCAAGCGCCTGCGCGCCGATGCCGATGCGGCCTCCGTCCAGCGCGCCCATCGCAATCGCGAACCCTTCGCCTTCGCCGCCGAGCCTCTCATCCGCAGACAGACGCACGTCGTCGAACAACAGCTCGCATGTGCTGGAGCCGTGCAGCCCCATTTTGCGCTCGCGCCGACCGACTTGAAACCCTGGGGTATCTCGACCGACGAGGAATGCGCTAATCCCCCGCGTTCCACGGCTCGCATCCGTCACGGCGAACGTGAGGTACACATCTGCCGCGCCGCCATTCGTAATGAACAGCTTCGCGCCATTCAGCCGATATCCATCCTCTTCTCTTGTCGCGGTCATTCGTATCGAAGCCGCATCGGAACCGGCCTGCGGCTCTGTCAATGCAAAGGCGCCAAGCCACTTCCCCGAAGCAAGCCTGTTCACGTAGTTGTGCCGCTGTTCATCCGTACCGTGCTTAAGGATTGGCAGCGTGCCGACAGAGGTATGAACCGAGAGAATAACGCCAACCGCAGCGCTCGCCTTGGCCAGCTCATGGATGGCGATAATGTAAGAGATGAAATCCGCTCCCGCACCGCCCCATTCGGCTGCAATCGGAATGCCCATCAAGCCAAGTTCCGCCATTCTCGCGACGAGATGCGCAGGGAAGGCATGCTCATCGTCCCGCTCCATCTGCGGGATGGCGGACGCCACTTCCGTCTGTGCGAACTGTCTGACTTTGCTGCGAATCGCTTCCTGCTCTGGTGTCCATCGGAGGTCCATCGCTGATCCCCCTTCTCATGGTGTTCGTCAGCATCATTTCAGGTTCATGTTCAGGTTAGGTGTAGCTGTAGAACCCGCGTCCGCTCTTCCGACCCAGCCACCCCGCCTGCACATATTGGCGAAGCAGCGGACACGGACGATATTTGCTGTCGCTGAACCCTTCATTGAGCGTCTCCATTATGGCAAGGCACGTATCCAGCCCAATAAAATCCGCCAGCGTCAGCGGTCCCATCGGATGGTTCATTCCCAGCTTCATGACGGTATCGATTGCCTCCGGCGTCGCAACTCCTTCATATACCGCATAGATCGCTTCATTGATCATCGGCATCAGCACGCGGTTGGACACGAAGCCTGGGAAATCTTTCACTTCCACCGGTGTTTTGCCTAGGGAGACAGCCAGCGCCTGCACCGTCTCGCATGTCGCATCCGAGGTTGCGAGTCCGCGAATAATCTCAACCAAGGGCATAATCGGCACCGGGTTCATAAAATGCATCCCGATCACGCGGTCCGCCCGCTGCGTGACCGATGCAATCGACGTAATCGGCAGCGAGGACGTGTTCGTCGCAAGAATCGTATGAGACGGACAGCTCGCGTCCAGCTTCGCGAACGTTGCCTGCTTGGTCGCAATATGCTCCGGCGCCGCTTCGATGACAATGTCACTGTCGCGGACTGCGTGCGCCAGGTCCGTTGAGACGGTGAGCCGCTGCAGTGCTTCAGCCTGCGCTGTCTCGGTTAATCGGCCCTTATCGACTAGCCGATTTAGGCCCGCTTCGATCGCGGTGCGGCCGCGTTCAAGCGGCGCGTCCGCGATGTCCACCAGCGCTACCGTATATCCGCCCTGGAGCAGCGTCTGCGCAATGCCGCTTCCCATCTGTCCTGCGCCGATGACGACCGTTTTCTGGATTGGCATGGTCTAGCACCTCGCCTTGTTCAACCTTCGACACGTATGAGCATCGCATCCCCCTGCCCGCCTCCGCTGCAGATCGCCGCGATGCCAAGGCCGCCGCCTCGCCGTCTTAGCTCATGAGCAAGCGTCACCACGATTCGTGCGCCGCTCGCACCAAGCGGGTGACCAATCGCAATGGCGCCTCCATTCACATTCACTTTGTTTGCATCCCAATTCAGCAGCCGCCCGCAAGTAAGCACGACGGCAGCGAATGCTTCGTTGACCTCGAATAGGTCGATATCCGCGAGCGATACGCCGGTTTGCTGCAGCAGCTTGCGAATGGCGCGTGCAGGCGCCTCCGCCAACTCATGCGGCGCCAAGCTGACGGACGCGTGCCCAACAATCGAGGCGAGTGGTCGATGCCCACCGTTGTTCGCCGCCTTCTCCGACATAACCAATACCGCTGCAGCGCCATCATTCACCCCTGGCGCATTGCCTGCCGTTATCGTTCCGGTTGAATTATTCGGGCCAGCAATTGGACGAAGCTTCGCAAGCTTGGCTGCGCTTGTATCCGGCCGCGGGCATTCATCCGTATCGACTGCACCAGATTCGGTCGGAACCGACACGATCTCTTCCGCGAGCCTGCCCTGCCACAGAGCAGATACGGCGAGCGAGTGGCTGCGCAGCGCCCACTCGTCCTGCTCCTCGCGGGTGATGCCATAGAGGGTCGCGGTCTGATTGCCATGCATCGCCATGGGCACGCCGTCGAATGCGCAGAGGAGACCGTCATTCATCATCAGGTCCGTCATCTCCGCGTTTCCCATCCGATTTCCCCATCTAGCGGTGCGAATGGCAAAAGGCGCATTCGTCATGCTCTCCATCCCGCCTGCGGCGATAATGTCCCCGTCGCCTGCACGGATGCATTGATCAGCTAGCGCAATTGCGCGCATGCCGGATGCGCACACTTTATTAATCGTCTCAGAAGGTACACTGCCGGGCAGCCCTGCTGCGATCGCAGCTTGACGAGACGGGATCTGACCGGCGCCGGCTTGGATCGCCATCCCCATAATGACCTGCTCTACTTGCGACGGTGCGATGCCGCTCCGTTCAATCACCCCGCGCAGTGCCGCTGCGCCGAGGTCGACTGCTCTTACATTGCGATACATGCCGCCGAATTTGCCGAATGCCGTCCGAGCTCCACTCACAATGACTGCTCCGCGCAGTGTACTCCCTCCTAACGTCATGAACTTTGGTTAAAGGCTGTGCATTGCATGCTGCTTCGTACTTAACGATGCCGCAGCTCTAGTCCGCCGACTCCGACTGCTGTCTCCAGCGTCATCGCATCGCGGAGCATTCGTTCCACTTGGAATTCCTCGATATAACCGTAACCGCCGTGAATTTGCAACGCCTCTCGGGCGACCATCGATGCCGATCTTGCTGCATGCGTTCGTGCGAGTTGAACCTGTGCCACAGCTGTATTCATCCCTACATCGAGCTGCCAAGCCGCTTGATGAACGAGCAACCGCGATGCTTCTGTTGCAATTGACATATCGGCGAGCTTAAACATAATGCCCTGCTGCTTGCCGATCGGAATGCCGAACTGCTTGCGCGACTTCGCATAAGAAGCGGCAGCTTCTAAAGCACCTTGCGCGATTCCGACGGATTGCGCGGCTGCGCTTAACGCGAGGCGCGTGCGGACTTCACGAAGAATGCCGCGCGCGCGTTTACCTTGCGCGATCATTTTCCCCCGAGGGAATATCTCGCTTGAAGCGAGTGTCAGCGCCCCTGTTGGGAATGCGCGCAGACCGAGTTTGCTAATGGGGATGTTGGCCGCCGTTACTCCAATCGGATCCGACTCTACCCAAAGGGCAGAAGGCTCACTTCGGTCGTCATACACCTGCTCGGCGAACATTAGAAAGCCATCCGCCACTCCGGCATTCAGCACGAATGGATGCGTTCCCAATAGCGGCGTCCATCCCCGCCGATTCACCAAGCTGGCTCCGCCAAGCTTATTACCAGAAGCAAGTGGAACAAGCTGCTCCTGCTGTACTTGTTCATCTCCGTACCGATACAACGGCCAGACAGCCCCTGCCGTATGCGCGGCCAGCACCGATGCCGTCGACGCACACACCTTCGCAAGCTCTTCTAATACGACAACATAAGCCAACCACCCGACACCAGCGCCACCGTACGTCTCTGGGACTGGAATTCCTGTAAGGCCAAGCTCCGCCATTTTACTGAATACTGCCCGATCAAACCGCTCGTGTGCATCCCGCTCAATTGCCCCTGAAGCCACCTCAGACTGTGCGTAATCTCGTACAACCGACCGCAGCATCTCCAGCTCATCCGGCAGTTCGAAACGCATGCCCCTCCCTCCCCGACGAAGCACTCGGATCACTGGCCGACCATTCTCCTAACCTAACGGACAAGACCGGTCGGCATCCGTGGATACCCATGTATATGAGCAACAATTTGTCCGACATAACAGGCGTGTATGAAGGTTTGAAAATGAAAAAGAGCCCTTGAATGGGCTCTTGGGATGTGGATGGACTGTATATCTGGAATTCAATTAGTCTCATGCGTCTATTCTATAAATTCAGGATAAAACCAATGTAATTCCATGAAGAATTTTTCTAATTTTCTATACCCATGGATACCGTCAAACACTCTATTCCATTGACTCTTAGTAATATAAGTATCAATATATCTAAATTCCAATTTATCATCTTCTAATTGTTTTACTAATAATCTTGGACCATCGTAAGGATGCTTCACTTCGTTTTGAACAATATATAGATCACAAACGGAGCTCCATCCGTAAATATGATTTGAATATTTAGAATCTCTGATAGAAACCACTAGATTATAAATACTTAAATATCTATTATTATTTTTACATAACTGTTCAAAATCTGTGCTTATATCGTCCCATTTTGATATCATTGCAGCTCTCCATAAACAAATTTACAATTGTTTAATTCTTTATCTGGAGTTGTGTTATTTCACCTAACGTCATTAGAGATTTCTTCTATCGTCTTAATATGCATGAGCCCTCACTGGGTCCGACGGTCAACTCACTAGCTCTTTGATTGCATTATAAAATCCCTCAATATCTGATTCCAAAGGTAAACCTGATACTTGGCCATCCCCTATCTCAATAACAATCCAATCACCAGAAACTGTCTTTCCGATATCCATCGTAAAAAAGTTGCTGCCAATGTCTTGAGCAATTTGATTAAAGGTCGTTAAATCTGGTTTATCGTTATCATAAATGCTATCTTCCCAGTAATCGAACTGAAATAGGAATGTATTATTGAGATAGAATAATCTGAATTCTTTAGACAGAGGCATCCGGCTCTTTGTATGTACTGATATTTGTTCAAGATTTACGAACTCCCTCAATACAATGCCCTCATTGATGTCTTCACCTTGTCTAGCAATGAAATTATTGATCACTTGAACCGCATGAATACTATCCGACGCATCAGGTATAAAAAATGCTTCGTTCCATTCATGTTTTCTAGACTTGACATAGTCCTTAATGATAATTGGTTTGTTACCAAACTCAGCTAAATTCTTATAGATCTGATCAAAATCGTTCTTCAGATTCACAATCTGAATCCAATTGCTATAAGGTGTAACATCCTTAATATTCTCGTAAAAGTTGGGCAGATAGTGACAATTCCTATATTCCTCAGGATTGTTGATGAGAACTACATTTTTCTTCAATAAGCCCTCATACAATTTCTCATAGATATGAGGTTTTATCATCCAACCTCTATAAATAGCTGATCCTTGAGATCCAGCTGTATTAATCCTACTTAACGTCTTATCAATACTGCCTTCGAGTAACTCTTCAAGATTAATCAATCCGACAGTGATGCCAAGCGATCTTGCTGTTGAATACTCCACTTCATAATCCATATCTACTGCATTCCTATTCATCGGATCAGAACAAAAGATAAGAATCATAGAGATTCGGCCCCTTAACTTGTATTGTTCATGCACTTGCAGAAGTTTCAGTTAGCTAACGTTTTCTATAATTCCCGATACACACTGGCCTATTTGATAAAAACCTTCTTTCTATATCTCCTAATTCCTATTACTGATATGAAGATTAGTATTACTCCAGCAATGACTACTAGAATAATCCAATAACTTGAGCCTAAATCTAAATTATCATGCTGACTAATCACCGTACCTATTCCCAATTGTGTTAATTCGTTATCTGCCTGTGATATAGGTAGGTTTCCGCTGCACAAATTAGTTGCTAGATTAGTGGCAAAAACTAAATATGTTTTATTTTTATCAAAATGGAATCCACATGAAGCTTCTCCACCAGCATAACTATAAATGTTAATTTCATTGGATTGAACGCCTTTCCATGATTTATAAACTTTAAATGTATATTCTCTTAGTCCACCAAACTCCGGCTTTTGATCGCCTATTTTTGTTACTTTACCTTCAAAGACCTGTGTAGATCCTTCTAACCCTGCATTTGCACTTCCACCAACACAGCTGCAGGCATATACTTTGTTACCTGGCAGTGATAGTATTCCGGTTATAACAAAGAGGAGGCTAATAATAACAACTATTAATCTCTTCAATAACTTCCCCCCTTGAAATGCATGCATTCCGATCACATTTTTATTTTCATAATCCAAGCTTAAGGGTGCCAGCCCTGGTTATCATACTTAGCCAGTGTAGTGTGAAGGTTTTCCTGCTGCTTATGAATTTGATTGTCAGTAATTATTAAATTCCATAGTACTGTCTATAGTTTTCTATTATTGTTTCCTTATTAAAATCAACAAAATCCGTCCCCTTGCATTTCTCCAAATATTCAATTTGTTGGCTAACAGACTCATCATTAATAGTTTTTAGAAACTCTACAGTATTCTCAAAACCTGCCCCACATAATAGCTGAACATCGATGTAACAGCTTGCATCAAAGTTCTTCTGTTTTGCTTTCCAAATCAGTAAGCTATCTTCGGCTCTTCCTAGGCTAAATAACATAATACATAGCGTTTTTAGATATTCATTATCTTCTGATGAGCTATTATTTGTTTCATCTATAAGTAACGATTGAATTATCTCTCTGTGATCTATAGCAGGTTTTAATCCAAATCGATCTATAATCTCATCTTCTTTGTTCAGCATTGTCATCAATCCTACTTCATACTTTTTAATGATCTTTCTGGCAGCCATAGTAACATCTCTTTTATTATTTCAATACTATTATCTGAATTATCCCATTATGTATTTAGAGTAAAGGGTTGATCATAATCCTGCTGCCGAACCGAGAACCGAATGCCCCGATGCATGAATATGGTGTTAAAAGATGTACGTTCACTTCCTACTTACAAATTCCTTATTCAAGCATTAATTCCAATGGTTCTGTGCAATTTATATATCCATTTCTCTTATAAAAATCAATACTATTATCACTCGGCCATACGATAATGAATTCATAGTTATTTTCTTTCGACCACTCTTTAATTTGTTTTAAAAGCTTGCTCCCGATTCCTTTACCTCGATAGTTAGGAAGTGTATATACATTCGTCATATACACGAATGGGTTTGTTTTCTTTCCTGGTCTTGGTACTTTATTAATCAATTCCAAGAAAATATGTGAAACGACTGATTCATCAATCTCAGCCACCCAAATAAACCACTGATTTGAAACGATCGCTTCTTCAAGAAATTTTTTCGTTTCCTTATAATATTCGTTAAAGGTTTCTTCTGAGATCGTTAAGCTTTGATTGTATTCTAGCGTAAAATCTAATCTCATTTTAATGAGCGATTCAACATCTTTATGAGTCGCGAGTCTGATTTTCACTTTTACTTTGTGCCCCCTTGGTGTTCTTAATTAATCCTTGCATTTCGTCTACATCTTTGTGTTCACGAATCCCCACTAATACGTACTTCAAAAACGAAAGAGACCATTAACAGTTTTAATGCCTTTATTGTTCATTTCCATTGGATTTTCTTTATATTCTCTTTGAACATAGTCATATGAGATCCATTCAAAGTTATCTATTCTTAATAATTCTGTAATTTGATTAACAGGTTCTCTTTCAAATAGTTCTTCAAAATCAGAAATATAAAATATTTTTGTGATATCAAGTGGTGTTACCGATCTTAGTTTATTCGGATTTTGATTAATTAAATCTACAATACGCTCTCTATTATATTCATCTTGATTAATTTCAATTTCGTCTTCCCATGTACATTCAAAGTGAAAAGTTCTCCTATTGCCATCATAAATACTTAAAGACCAACCGTGATCTTCAGCATTAATTAAATGAACTAAAATGCCTTTATTACTATTAATAAGTCTTTTGTTAGGTTGAAAGCTTTTTCCGTTTGGGATTATTGTCACCCAATTATTACTTGCTGGATAAACGTATCCTCGAAGCCAAGCTCTTTTTAACAGCTTTATCCCATCATTCTGCTCTAATGAAAATAGATAATAACTCTCACTAAATTCGCTCACAGTAACACTCCCTTGTCTAGCTTTCAAAGAATCTCACCAGTTTAATATAACTTCTTTATATTCACGAACCCTCACTGACTTAAGGGCGCTAGCCCGGGTCCAATGGACTTCGCCAGTGCAGGGTTATCCGGCTCCCCTCTTCACCGAAATGCCCCTGCCAGACCGAAGGTCCGTGCCCCGATGCATGAATACGGTGTTAGGTAATGTTGGAGCCCTCTCTCTGCAAAAATATAAATTGAATTCCAACCATTCGGCTCATTTTACCAAAAAAGTAAAATAATCTGTTTCTGTGTTTTGAATATTGATGTGGGATTCTCAAGTGGCTCACACAATAATAGATAACCATTTTTATACTTTTATTTTAATTTATAGTCAAGAAGTTTAGAAGTATTAAAGTTAGGTATCCAAAAATTGAAACAAATATCATTGTTCGATCACTATTACTTCTGAATATTCTTAAAATAAAAAATATAGATAAAGCAACGGATACCGTTAACATCGAAGTGTATTTGAAATCTTCTAATCCAAACAAAACACATGTACATAAGAGTGCCGACAATAAATATAATACAAATCCAATAATGTACTTTAATGAATACTTGTAGCTACCCATTTTTGTCTCAGTAACCCATTCAATTAAAATAGAAACTGGTATACCTACTATCAATATGTAAGGCGCTTCAACGACAAATACAATCGGGCTTAATCTTCCAACCATAGACGAAATGAGTAGATAACAAAATTCATAAATCAGAAAACAATACACATATTCTTTAATTCGTTTTATTGCAATCTTATCCTCAATTTTTTCTTGATGTATTCCTGCATGAATATCATGAGAACATGACCAACAATAGCCGTCTTCTGGATTAATGCAACAATCACACAATAGTTTATTACATAAATTACATATATTATCGCTTTCATTTTGATCATGATAGTAACATTCCATTTGACATTTTTCCTTTGGTTTTAGTTTTAATCAGTAATTTCGGATAATGTCTTTGTATTTGCAATCCTCTTTGGCTTAAGGGCTTCAGCTCGGGTCTGACGGACTTAGCAAGTGCAGGGGTTGTCGGACTGCTTCCTCTTCCTCGTAATCCCACTGCCAGAACGAGTATCCATTCTTCAGTTTTGAAAGCATTAAAATACCTGTAATATTCTTCTCTAGCCTCACTAGGCATACTATAGATCCTTTTCCCGAACTTTATAATTTAGTCTTTGCCTTTTCCCATTCGCCAAAACATACTAAATGGATCCTCATTAGGATATGTAAGCCACTGAGGCAAATAAAACTCTCTACTATATTCTGTCAAACTATCTCGGACTTCCATGAGAATTTTGCCTAACATATTCATTCCTGACCCGTCCCCACCATCGGCCCAGTACGAATCATTTTTTGTGTGTTCGACTAGAATACAATTTCCAGTAGATAGCAAAATATTTCTTATTGATTCATGGTGAATTACTTTTGCTTTTATAGCGGTCTTCATAATATCATCTTTAACCATTTCCCAATCTGTCCTTAATGGTCTTGAACGCTCTCTACCTAACTTTGCAGCATCCATTGGGGTTGAGGCCGTTCTTATAATTTCTTCATGTTCTGTACCTATAAATTTCATCGCTTGAAAGAAGTGCTCGGTTGTCGACCATATTTTCCCGTCAATTTCTATTGGGTATTTAGCGAAATTCGAAAAACATCCGTAGGGCTGATCTGTTTGATAAAAATGTAATTAATACTAGTATAAAAATTTGAATGTATGTCTTCCAGAAAAATCATTCCTTTAATAGAAGATAGCTCTTATCTTAGGGGGATCGATGAGGCCCCTACTTCCTCGAGATCCCTCTGCCAGGCCGAGAGCCCGAATGGTCCGATGCGTGATTATGGTATTATACGCAGTAACTGACTTCTTGAAATAGTAGCACTAACTCATTCATTATTTATTCCAGTGGGAATCCATGACCGTCATAGCCCACATTAAACTCTTTGGCATATTTCTCGCTCTTAACATCTTCTTTATTAATTTCTTTCTCAGTTACTTCTTTACTTGTATAAAAGGACCACTCTGTTTCGCCCCTCAACTCATATGACTTGAAATCATTTATTCCATATCCTTCTTTCCTTAACTTATCTGAGAGCTCTCTTAGATCTTCTTCGTTACTAGAGTAAAAGTACTGCTCCAATATCATCTCTTTGTTCAGATGTCTGATCGAATCTTCTTTCTTTGTGTTATTACAACCAACTAAACAACAAATTAAACAAATAACTAGTATGTATTTCATAATCTTCTTCATTTTCAGTCTCCAGGTTTTTCACATTCTCGGTTATTGCGTATAACGTCTTTGTATTCACGCCCCCTCACTGACTTCAGGGGCGAATGCCCGGGTCCGACGAACTTAGCCAGTGCAGGGTTCTCAGGTTGCTTCCTTTTCTCCGAAATCCCTCTGTCAGGACTTGTGGAACGAATGGCCCAATGCGAATGCGGTGTTATATGACGTAACTGACTTCTTCGACTAGACAATAATATCATTAGTTACTTTTAGATTTACCACTTCTTTACTTGTCTTACCTGTGCTGTCTTTCCAAATTATCGTAACATTCAGTTTTGAGAGTTTATCTCTATCAATATCCTTTTCAAAGGAACTCATAGTGTATTTATTGATATTTTGAATCGTTTCTCCCATTCCTGTATTGATATTTGCATAAATCAATTCATTATCTAATTTGATTTCGACTTTTAAGTATTTTATTTTAGAGTTTTCTTTATGAACTAGTTCAACTGAACATTCTCTAACTGACTGTAGGGAAATAATTAAATGATAATTCTCTACTTTCCACTTTTCTCCGTCCCCTTCTAATTCATAGAGATGAATTTTGGATTGTTCTAACGTAGCTGCATGGAAATTCTTCGTTGTATAAAAAGTGAATAGATTCGTTGATATGAGCATTAAGATTAAAATAAGGATAGGTTTAATCTTCATTATTAAACTCCTTTGACTAGCACTCCACACTTCAGTAATGTCAGATAACGTCTTTGTATTCATGAACCCGCACTGGCTTAAGAGCGTAAGCCCGGGTCCGTCGGACTTAGCCAGTGCAGGGTTGTCCCGCTGCTTCAGCTTTTCCGAAATGCCTCTGCCGGACCGAGGGCCGGATGGACCGATGCGTGAATATGGTGTCATCAGATGTACGGCACTTCTTCGATTTACTCCCAATTGCCTTAATTGTTCTTTATCGGGGTTAATAAGATTTTTCGAGCTTTATCTTTACTATCTTTCGATATGCCCTTATATGCTTGGCACTTTACATATCTGTCTTTCGTATATTCTCCCATTTCCCATTCATCATCAATTATTACAAAAGACTCAATTTCTTTATCTCTATTATCAACCAACCACGTTTCAATTTCTTTCCATCTAATTGAAGTGTTTAGCTTCTCTGAAAGAACTGGCGTAATATCAATTATTCTATCGTCTATATAATTCTCTATAAAGTTACTCATTAGTTCTTTCCATAATCTATTATCCGTTCCGTAATGAATGCGCCACGTTGAACTAATAACAATATAAGCATTTGTTTCTTTAATAAGTTCCTTCAAATTCTTCATAGCTTCAGCATCAAATATTATTCGATCATGGTTAAATAACTTTTGAAGTTTAACTGCTCGATCGGTATTCAAAACACCATCAATATCTAGAAAAATTATCTTCATAGGAATTACTCCAATTAAAGATTTGTTTTGCCGTATTTCTCATAACGTCTTTGGTTCACGAATCTTCCCTGTCATAAGGCGTGAATGCGCCGGGTCTCAACGAACTTAGCCAGTGCAGGGTTAATCGGCTGCCTCCACTTCCCCGAAATCCCTCTACCGGACCGAGAGCCGGCTGGACCAATGCATGAATATGGTTTTATATGAAGTAGTTGCCTTCTTTAAGATGCACACTAAAAGATCTGGACTATATTATTGGATACTTTATTATGTGTTTGAAAGATTGTTATGTCATGATATGGCAATGGAATATATCCCTTCTCAAAAGCTTCATTAATAAATGATTCATTATTCTCTGAACTCGAAAATACTCCAATTGGTCTTGTTTTTAATAGATTATCGCAACTGTAACATTCGTCTCCGGTAATTACATATTCCTTTTGATTATGTTCAAAATAGACTACAGATGAACCGGTCGTATGCCCTCCTATGACCTTAAACTTAAATTTATTCTCAAACAAATATGCATCATTTATTTTCACTACATTTTCTTTAAGAAGTCTATTTTTTACATTGGGGTTTACACTTTCCAAAGCATGAACATAGTCATCGTAACTAATGATTATTTGTGCATCCGGGAACAAGTCAATATTATCAATATGATCAAAATGACTATGAGTTATAAAAATAACATCAACGCGATTTATGTCTATTATTTTCTTCACTTCTTCGTCGACATTACATAGCTCTATTCCCCACTCATTAGCAGTAATCGGGTCCCGAAATCCAACATCAAATAATATCGTTTTATTATTATACTTAGCTATGTAGTATGACCATGAAATCCTAATTAAGTCTTCTGAAGTTTCATCTCGAAAAATATATTTAGAGCTTAATAACGATTCACCGAACTTTACGGCATACAATTGCATTTCGCTTACCTCCTTTGGTCTTGGCAATTATTTCATCTAACATAGTTGTATTCAAGACGTCGATACCCCTTAGATAGCTCTTATCTTAGGCGGATCTATGTGTCTGGCTGTCCCTACTTCCTCGTGATCACTCTCCGGGCTGAGAGCTGAATGGCCCGATGTGCGAATACGGTGTTATCTAAGGTGACCACTTTCTGTGCTACTTACAAATACGTCTTAATTCCCCTTTATAAATTCTTTCATTATCCTCATCAAAACAAACGAATTGAATATGTTTGATAGATGAGTTACTCTTCACAAATTCAATCACACTCATTATTGCAACCTCAGCTGCTAGGTCTTTTGGATATCTATAGATCCCTGTACTTATATTCGGAAATGATATACTACTGATTCCATACTTCATTGCAAGATCTAATGAATTTATATAACAATTCCTTAGCTTTTCTTTTTCGTTTTTATTTCCATCATTCCAGACAGGTCCAACCGTATGTATTACGTACTTCGCTTTTAGATTTCCCCCAGATGTTATTACGGCTTCTCCGACCGGACAATTTCCTTGTTTATTACGTATTTTTATACATTCATCAAGGATCGCCGTACCTCCCGCCCGATGAATTGCACCATCAACTCCGCCCCCACCAAGTAAACTAGTATTGGCTGCGTTAACTATGCATTCCAATTGAGATTGTGTGATATCTCCTTTAAGAACTTCAATAACTGATGAATTTATTAAAGCTTCCATGATGATATCTTCCTCTCATTTGCTCTTATCACTTTTAGATAACGTCTTTGTATTCACGAACCCTCACTGGTTTAATGGCGCCAGCCCGTGTCGTTAGACTTATCCAGTGCAGGGTTGTCTGGCTGCCCCTGCTCCTACGAAATTCCTCTGCCGGGCCGAAGGCCGTCAAGTCTGATGCGTGAATATGGTGTTAGATGAAGTAATGGCCCTAATGAATTACATTCAATTCTTAATTTCTTTCATATACATACTTTATTAGACTATCATCAATTTGCTTTATTACTTTTGTGAATCCAACAGCCTCTAAGCATTTAATACTACCTATATTGTCTTCATCTACCCAGGCTTCAAATTCTTTTATTTCATCTAAAAATCTATAATCAATCAACTCTTTTATTACTTTCTTTCCGTATCCTTTGAGCCTTCGTGCTGGATCTATAATAAAAGCAATTGCTGCTTTCTTATGAACTAATAGTTCAACCATTACTTCACCTATTAGATCATTATCTTCGTATATCACCCAAACGAAGTAATCCAATCTACTACTAGTTGTTTTAAACCAATCATTTATATCTTCTATTGACAATCTCTTATGAGTTTCAATCTCATTATGCCATTCAGTGATTACTCCTAAATGTTTCATCTGTAAAAACTCGAAGGTAATTGTCATGCCCCACCTCCTGAATAATCTACACAGATAACTCTTGCCGTTATTTTATCTAACGTCTTTGTATTCACGAACCCACACTGGCCTAAGCGCGTAAGTGCGGGTCCGACGGACTTAGCCAGTGCAGGGTTGTCCGGCTGCCCACTATTGCAGCGACGTCCCGATGGGCTTAGGGGGCTTGATGTAATCACTGGCTTCTCAGAGTAACTCCGAGCGTCAATATGGTGTTAGCCGAAGGAAGTTCTGGAAGCAGCCATTGTATTCAAGGCGTTCTCAAAATAGCTATATACTTCGTCTGCAATTTCCAGAAACTCTTCAACAAGGACATCACTATCCAAATAACAAGCATACAGATAATCAACTAAAGCGGAGTCAATCTCACAATAGTCTAATAAGGCATTCTTCATCTTCATAATGTCGTCTTGCCATACACCTGTATCTTCTAAAACCAAAGAGTATAATGCACGTATTAATCTCTTAGAATAACCTTTAATATATCTAGTTTTCATTGTGTGATCACTAGCATTAGAAAGTAAACGATGTATACGGTCTACTTCCTCCTTGGTATCTGTATTTAAGTCTAAAATGAACTCTGGAGAAATAATTATCGGTGGCACTTTTTCTCCAACGTCAGGACCATACATGCATACACAGATTATCTTAATCCAAAAACCCCACTCATTCGGTTTACTTAATACATCGTCAATCGAGCAAATGATCGTATCAATCTTAGTTACTATTGGATATTCTTTCAAAAGTCTGTCTTTAATATTTGACACTTTTTCGTAATCAAAATCTTTGGGATTTACACATACAATTGTAAAGTCTGCATCTGACTTAAAAGGTTTAGCAGTTCCTTTTGGAATCGAGCCACACATATAAATGCTATGAATCTTACCTTTAAATTCGTTAAGTAAATTTCCTATATACTTATCGACAAAATCCTTATATTCACTTTGTATTACAATTTTATTTATAACTTTTTCTAAAATCATACAGCCTCCTCCTAAACATGTAATAACTTCTTTCGGCTAACGTCTTTGTATTCACGAACTCTCTTTATGATTTGATATTTGTTCTTACCACTCTCTCCATTCTTCCGTTATATCTTGACCTTCTTCTACTTCTAATCCAGCTAGAATTGCTGCTTTTTCTATGAACTCAGCTAATTCTTCTCGTTCCATTGTTTCGATAAAGTAGTCATTTTCTTCATTCAACTCATTAAAGGCAACTACTATTTCTTCTACTAATTTCATGAGTTTATCTTGATCATCACTTTCCTGTGTTGAGATCAATTTGTTTATGTAATTGTCAATTACCTTGTCACAAAGATCTAAGCGCTCTGGTGTAAATAGATCATCACCAAATTCAATCATTCTTTCATTCCATAGTTTAGTTGGTTTCTCTTTAAATAATTCTTGTAAATTCATAATAATACCCTCTTCCTAGTTTTTTAAATATTATTCTTTTATCAGATTCATGGTATTTCATATAACGTCTTTGTATTCACGAACCCTCACTGTTTTAAGGAGTCAGTGAGCCGGGTCCGACGAACTTAGCCAATGCAGGGTTTTCCGCTTACCACTTCTTCCCTTAAATATCCCTATGCCGGACCGATGGCCGAATGGCCCGATGCGTGAATATGGTGTTATATGAAGTAGTTTCCTTCCTTTAGATACACACTAAAAGATCTGGACAACATTATTGGATACTTTATGATGTGTTTGAAAGATTGTGATGTCATGGTATGGTAGTGGAATATATCCCTTTTCAAAAGCTTCATTAATAAATGATTCATTATTTTCTGAACTCGAATATACTCCAATTGGTCTTGTTTTTAATAGATTGTCGCAAGTGTAACATTCGTCCCCAGTAATTACATAATCCTTTTGTTTATGTTCAAAATAGACTACAGATGAACCGATTGTATGCCCTCCTATGACCTTAAACTTAAACTTATCCTCAAATAAATATTCATCTTTTATTTTCATTACATTTTCTTTAAGAAGTCTATTTTTAACATTGGAGTTCACACTTTCCAAAGCATGTAGATAGTCCTCGTAACTAATGATTATTTGTGCATCAGGGAACAAGTCAATATTATCAATATGATCAAAATGACTATGAGTAATAAAAATAACATCAACGCGATCTAGGTTTATTATTTTCATCACTTCTTCGTCAACATTACACAGCTCTATACCCCATTCATTAGCTGTAATCGGGTCACGAAATCCAACATCAAATAATATCGTTTTATTATTATACTTAGCTATGTAGTATGACCATGAAATCCTAATTAACTCTTCTGAAGCATCTCGAAAAATATATTTAGAGCTTAATAACGATTCTCCGAACTTTACGGCATACAATTGCATTTCGCTTTTTCTCCTTTGGTCTTGGCAATTATTTCATCTAACGTCTTGGTATTCACGAACCTTCACTGGCTTAAGCACGCCAGCCCAGGTCGTCAGACTTTGCCAGTGCAGGGTTGTCAGGCTGCTCCCCTCTTCACCGAAATGCCACTGCCAGTCCGAGGGTCGTATGGCCCAATGCGTGATATAGTGTTAGGCGATGTTGCAAGCACCTTTGAAATCGCTTGCAAAGATAGTTCCATCATTTCAACAATTTTATTTAATATGACTTTTTGTAAATTGAAGTCGTTTTATACGATGCTCCTAAACATATCTTCGCTAAGTAAAGAATTTGACCAAGGTGTTCTGAATAATGACTTGCACACTGTTGTAATATTTCATATATTGTCTTGGCTTTCCCTCGTACCTCTATCGTTCTTACTAGATCTTCATTTTGTAATTCTTTTACGCTTTCAATCAAAAGCTTGAACGATTTATCAATCTTATCTATCAATTCATCTTTTGAAACATTCAAATCTCTGCTAAATTCATGATCCCTAGATCTTATATCTCGATGTCCGTGTATACCTGTTCCAATCCTTTGATTAATATTCCCTTCAATATGAACAACTAAATTTGCGATTGAATTACTCTCATTATTAGGTCGGTAATTTATATCATCATCATCTAGTTGTTCTAACCCCTTCTTCAATGTATCCCTAATCTCTTCAAACTTACATACTAACTGAACAAATATTAGTTCATAGATCTCCATGGTTTCACTCCTGTTTTTATGAGCCCAATCGCAATTACTTCCCTGAAATGCCCCTGCCGGACCAAGAGACGGTTGGCTCGAAACGTGAGATATGTTGTTATACGAAGGCCTCTGCTCCCTCAAGTTACTGCTAATTTTTCATTACTACACCAATCTGATAATCATCTTCGTACACCAGTTCACCTGGTACATCCACAGAGGTGGATTTAATTATTTCTACATTATAGTTAGCAGCTATTTCAATAAAGGCTTTGAGCTTTTGAACCATTTGTATAGATTTTTCATTTTCCTTAAACCAAGTTACAGCCCCCATTGAATTATTATTCTCATCATAATAAGGAGGATTTGGTAAATTATCTTCAAACCATTCTTTTGTACTTAAGTAAACTTCGCCATCATGTTTTAGAAGCTTACCGTCACGATGTAAGTGATAGATGACAACAAAAATACCGTATGGCTGATTTGTACGAGGACTCCAATAGTTTCCATGATAACGAATATACATAATCTTTAGTTTCCTCCATTGGTTGTTATTGTGAATATGGTGTTAGGTGAAGTTCCTCTCTCCTTGAGATACCGACAAAATGCACTTAAATCTCTCTACTCCTGGGTACTTCTCTCCCAAACTCGTTATTTCAAATCCAATTTTTCTATAAAAATTCACTGCGTCTTTATCCGTTTCTGCAATCATTTTTACTGTCCTACTATTCTGCAAATATTCTAGAATCATTTTTCTCCCTATTCCTTGATTCTTAAATTCAGATTTCACAGCTATATGTTTTAATTCAACTTCAGCTGCTGAAATTTGAATTATTCCAACTAAGCCTACTAGCTCGTTATTAATCAGTCTTCCAAAAAGTATTCTCGAATCTTCTTCACTGTACTTTAAGAGTTCTTGTTCGATCTTATCGCTACCAGCCATCATACATTCGGCCAATAGTGATTTAACCTCTGTAAGGTACTCATAGTTCTTTAAATTAATCATGACTAGCCCCCATGAAAATATGAGTTTAAATAATCAAATAATTGCTCTTTATAAGAATTCCGCATAACGTCTTTGTATTTGTATTCATTAACACTCTTGGCTTAATGGGCGACGGCCCCGGGTCCGACGGACTTAGACAGTGCAGGGTTATCCCGCTGCTCCCGCTTCCCCCGAAAATGCCCTGCTGGACCGAGGGCCGAATGGCCCGATGCTGGAATACGGTGTTAGATGAAGCACGTGTCAACTTGAGTTATCTTAATAATCTTCTTCACGTAGTGGTGTTATGTGCCATTTTAAATATTGGAGAATATCAACTTCTTGTTGGTCAAATTCTTGATGATATAAATGGGTATGAGGAATAGGGAGATAAATCGATTCAATTTGTTTTAAAAATTGCTTAGTTATTAATAACTCTTGAAACCTTTTAATATCACCATATAAATAAATTAAATTATCTTTATCGTAAACAATCGTTGAATTCGAACCAGGAGAATGTATCCAAATATCATGTCTACTGTCGTTCTTAATAAAATCCCCGAACTCAATAAAGAACCTTTCAAGTTCTAAAAAATCTATTTCATTACTTTGATATCTAGCAGTTTCCTGACCTGTCCTGCTTACATTGAGGATATAAAGTAAAAAGTATGGCTCTTTCATTATTCTTACAAAACTCAACAAAGTATCAATCACATCAACTGACCATACAATGATTCTAGAAAAGTGATCTGAATTCTGTATATGATAAATATTTGAATTTACAATTGTTTCGAACCGTTCGAAGTCTTCAGTATTATTGTCCTCAAAAAATCCGATTTTTCTTTTCATTTCTTCTTCCTTCATTATCTCTCTACATGTCTTTTTATTCACGAACCCTAACTGGCTTAAGCGCATAATCGCGGGTCCGACGAACTTAGCCAGTGCAGGGTTGTCCGATTGTTTCCACACCCCCGAAACCCCTCTGCCGGACCGAGAGCCAGATGGCCCGATGCGTGAATATGGTGTTATCAGAAGTTAGTGGCTTCTCCAGTTACCTTCAACTTTCTTTTCAGCCAACCGCTTTAATTCAATATTTCGATGTTCTAAGAACTTCTTCATATATTTTTCAAGTATGATTCTTTCAACTACTCGACCCAGAATTCCAAATGGGGCTTCAAAATACAATGTATCACTCATTAAAGTCTTTCCATCTAGTTCGATAAATTCATGTATGTGTTTTAAACTCTTAAACGCGCCCTTCTGCATTTCATCTACAAATAAATATGTCTCTTTATACTCAGTTATTTTTGAGGTCAACTTCTGTCTTATAAATAAATGAGTGGCTTCAAATGTTACAGATTGACCAAATCCGATTGGTCCAGAGGTAACTCCCTCGATCGCTTTTTCTTTTGTGTGTTTCCAAACTGTTTTCGTATGTATCTCGATGTCTCTGGCTAGATCGAAGCAGAGCTGGATAGGCGCTGAGATCTCAATCTGAGTCTTAACAGTAATCAAACGACCTCCACCTTTCTTGATCTATATATTCACTATATAGTAATTTCCGATAACGTCTTTGTATTCACGAACCCTCACTGTCATAAGTGACCGAAGGGAACGGTCGCGATGCGGTTAGGCAGTGTGCAGGGTTGTCCGCCTGACCCAACATCCTCGTAATTCCTCGGACGGACCAAGGGCCCGATAGAGAACCGCAGCGTGAATGCCGTGTTATATGAAGGGAATATCTATGAATTAGCTAGACAGCTCTTTCTGTTTGACCCAAATCGGAATATGATGACCAAAATATTTCGTGATCTTCTCAGCTTCAGTCAATACCAGCTTTATACCAGTCTCATCAAGAAACCAGTTATGTCTATTCACACGCATATCATCTTGTATCACTTGAAACTTAATATTCGACGGAAAAACGGTTTGATAAGTCATTAGAGCTCTTCTAGAAAAAAATGATTTACACACTATTATCGCACGCTCTACTCCGATCTTTCTTTCAACCAAAACACTCCACGAATTTCGAGCATTATCAAATGTGTTCAGAGCCTTGTCTTCCTTAAGGATATTCCGCTCCGGTACACCTTGCGACAAAGCAATATCTCTGAGATGTTCCCATTCTGTTCTATTAACCTTAGTACTAAAACCACCAGAGGGTAAAATGTAGGGAGCAATCCCGGAATTATATAATTCCGAAGCAATTTTCATTGGCATATTATGAGTACCACCTGGTACCAAAATAACGTCAGCCGGAAGAATTTCTTCCTCTTGAACAAACACAAGATCTGTAAGACAGTCAAAGGGATACCTCAATGGATTAACTCCTCTCAGATTGCATTCCTTTCATATAACGTCTTGTATTCACGACGTCGATCCCCCCTAAGATAGCTCTTATCTTAGGGGGATGGATGTGGCCGGCTGCCCTTCTTCCCCGAAATCCCTCTGCCGGACCGAGGGCCGGATGGCCCGATGCGTGAATTACGGTGTTATGTGATGCAACTACCTCCTCGACTCATCTTATTTGTGGTACGAATTGAATTTATTAATTATCTCTTTAGTATCTTGAAAATCATTAAAATCAATAATTCTCTTTAATTTCATGTCCCAAACTATTAGATCAAACTGACTACATATTCCGCTGCAGATTTCAATTGTTTTTAATATATTTCCATGTGGTTTGAATAATGATGTTATTACAGATATCTCCGTTATTCTTTCTTCTTTAGTACCGGTATTAAGTTCCAAATCAAATTTATTGTTTCCATCATCAAACGAAAAATAACACTCGTCATCAAAAGAAGACCACTTATCAGATGGAGAATAATTAGTAATATGGTGTTGTGTCTCGAAGTAATTAACAATTGAATCGAAAAGCAGAGCACCTTTTCCTACGAATTCGATTCCTTCTTCAGTAAAGACAACCTGATTCACCCGAGGAATAAGAAAGAATTGATAAAATCCTGCTGCCATGACATCACCCTCTCTAAATATCATGCAGTTGTTTCATCTAACGTTCTCTGTATCCACGAACCCTCACTGGCTTAAGGGGCGCATGCTCCGGGTCCGACGGACTCAGCAAGTGCAGGGTTTTCCGGCTGATCCCACTTCTCCGAAATGCCCCTGCCGGACCGAGGGCCGGATGGTCCGATGCATGAATACGGTGTTATCGGAAGTCCCTCTACTTTGCCCAATCTATCAACATTCTATTTCTTATTAATATAGATCAGGGTACTTAGGATTTTTAATTGAATCTCCAAATTGTCTTTCACTCATTACAAAACTTCCAAAATACCCTTCAATCATAAAATCCAATCTTTCGTAGTAATCTATATATTTGTCTTCTGGGAAGTTTTTAATTATATAAATGTCGTTTAGTTCAAAATGGCATAAGAAAGATCGCATTATTCGTTTATATGTCCAAAAAATAATTCGGGTTAATTCTCTATCCAATGGTTTATCCATTGTTTCTCGTACAATATCTATTACGGCATTGTAGTAGTCCCAGAAGTAAGGCTCACTAAAAACACCTTCTTCTAATAAAGAATATAAAAATGTTCCTTCCTTCAGTTGATAATTATTTATCAGTTCCAGATTTGCCTCTGACATCCTTTTCTCCTAGGTTTAATTTATTGGGATTTCCGATAACTACTATTTCTCTGTATTTCGCAAATCTACTCTCTAGTCCCAAGCTTCCGAATTTCATTTTGTCACCTGAAGCGATTGTATCTGCGAAGTTCGTTAATTCGTTTACAGCTGATAACTTTCTAAACCGCGGTACTCTCCTTCAGCTCTCACTCGTGAACACAATCCTCGTTATTACACCTTCAATTACCATACGATATTTTCTCCACCACCATTCTACTATAATATCCCAGTTAATAGATATCATTAACTTCCCCGTATCATCAAAACTCATATAAATAGGCCAGCCAGAATTCTCTGACTGACCTAAGTAAAGTTCCTAAAATGGTCTTAGGCTCAACATCACCTATCTACCCCGAATATTTGTTCACAGTAATTGGATAATGGTAAATCTCAATATCTTCAGCGATGAAGCCTCTTCTTTGCGCCGCCAACAGCGTCTCATACATATTCCGTCTTCCTACTGGATTATCGGTATGCAGATAAATCTTATTTGCTCTTAAGCCATTCTCACAAAAGTACTTCACAAGGTCATACCCGTTAGGGAGTTCAACTCCATTCTCATCTTCTCCCAAGTCATGATCAAGTGTCAGAATGTCTACGTCATGTGTTTCAAGCAAATGTATTGCTTCGCCATATGTCCGAGCTAATTCAAAGCCATCCGGACAGTCTCGCAAATCGTCTACATACAAATTGATGATATTTGTCACTACGATTCCGCCTTTCTCTTATTAATGCTCTTACACCGCCTTCGCATTCTGCTGAAACAGCATCCGATACAGCTCGCTCCGCTCCCACAATTCCTCGTGTTTGCCTTCATCGACTAATCTCCCGTTATCCATCAGCAGGATGCGATCCGCGTTCCGGACCGAGGAGAATCGATGGGCGATGACGATGAACGTTCGCTCACCTGTCAGCTGTTCGAGCGCTGCATTGATTTGCACCTCGGAAGCATGGTCGAGCATGGAGGTCGCTTCATCCAACACCACAATACTCACCTTTGACAAAATAACACGCGCAAGCGCCAACCGCTGGCGCTGACCGCCTGACAACTGAACACCGCGCTCGCCGATCATTGTCTCGTAGCGCTCAGGCAGCTGACTCACAAACTCGTCCATGTACGCGAGCTTACAGGCTTCTTCCAGCTCGACATCGCTGGCGTCTGGCCGAGCAAGTCGGACATTGTCCGCGATCGACATATTGAAGATGGCCGGGTCCTGCATCACAACGCCAATCTCGCGGCGAAGTGCACTCGCCTGAACTTCCGTCATCCTCCGTCCTCCAACACACACTTCACCAACCGAAGGCTCGTACATGCCGAGCATGAGCTTCGCCAGCGTGCTCTTGCCAGAGCCGCTTCGTCCGACAATGGCAACACGCGAACCCCGCTCCACTTGGAGCGATATATTCTCTATCGCATCGCGATTCATGCCATCGTAACGATAACTGACCTGCTGCAGCGTCATTGCATGCAGCGAGACCTCAGCCTCACCGTTCACCTCATCAACCCCAACAGCTCCTTCGGAGAACATCTTATCCTGCTTCGACGTTTCCCCGATCATCTCTTTCACACGCTCAAGCGATGGAATATCGCCTGCGAGCTGCAGGTCCATCTCGGTGATTTTGCCAATGTGAGAGAAGAACTGCTCATAATACATCATGAACACGAGCAGCGTGCCGATCGACATGTCGCCGTAGATGATCAGCAGTCCACCGATGAAATACACATTCATCCGTGTAATGAAGAAGTCCTTCACCGCTTGGAACGATCGATTGCCGTACCAATACATATGCTGCCGGAAGAACGCCTTGGATATCGCGTGCCAATGCACCGTGAACTGCAGCGTCACCCGCTTCTCCATGCCGTTTGCCTTGATCTCTTTCCAGCCGCGCAGCGAATGCGCAAGCCAGCCTTCATATTGCCCGAACCGTTGACGCAATTGCTCGGACGTTCGCCGCGCGCCTTTGCCAAGCCAGCGGACCATCCAGAACGACACAGGCACCATGAGCATGCCGAACAATGCCAGCTGCCAACTGAATGCGAACATCATTACACCGCCGACAAGCAGATAAGACCAGCTAAATCCATATTCGAGCAACTGCTTGCTGAAGAAACGGTCCACCGCATCAACGTCCTGCTCGATCCGGTTCTTCAGATCGCCCTTGTTCATCCGTTCATATTGGGCAAACGGCATACGTACATACCGTCCCCATACCAAGCGCCGCAGCGTGAACGTCAATCGATTGGACAACCGATTGCCAGCTGCCGTCTGTCCGCCTCTTATCGCACTATCCAATAGATAGATTCCGATATACCCGCCGCATATCCACCATAACGCATTCAGATTCTGCCCGACCATCACTCGGTCAACCAGCTGCTTGAATAGGAGCGGTGACAGCATGCCAAGCGCTAATAGTAGAAGCTGTAAACCAGCAAGCCCGAAGAGCAGTCTTCGCTGTTTCTGCCATACCCCTTCGTAAGCACGCAGCCAAGTCCAACGCTTCATCGTCCAACGCCTCTTCATCCTACTGCCACCTCCTCCAGCTCCGAATACTGCGCTTTGAATAGTGTACGGTATGCTTCGCTTGTTCGAAGCAGCTCCTCATGCGGTCCGAATGCTGCGATACGCCCATCCTCCAGCACTGCAACTTGATCCGCTTCCAGTATCGTCGATAGCCGGTGTGCAATGATCATGACCGTCGTCTCCTCACCGATCTGCCGCCATCCAGCCTTCACTGCATGTTCGGCTTCACCATCAAGCGCCGAGGTTGCTTCGTCGAACACAATAATGCGCTTCTGATTTAGAAAAGTTCGCGCCAGCGCAATCCGCTGCTGCTGACCGCCTGACATCGTTACACCACCGCTGCCGCCATACAACGTATCCAACCCGCTTGGCAATCGCACAATATCTTCGGCAATCGATGCCTTGCGGCATGCTTCCCATAGTTCTTCATCGGTTCGCGTGCCGCTTCCCCATAGCAGATTCGAGCGAATCGTTCCTTCGAATAGATAAGGTTCCTGCAAAGCCGCTCCAACCGCTTCCCGAACAGACGCGAGGCTGCATTCAGAGATCGGCACACCGTCGATTCGGATCTCTCCTTCATCAGGCTCATACATCCGAAGAAGCAGCGAGACGAGCGTACTCTTGCCGCCTCCGCTCTTGCCGACGATCGCGACGGTCTCGCCGCCGCAAATTCGCAGATTGATGCCCGACAGCACCGGCGTATCGGGCCGATAACGGAAGGAGACATTGTCGAACGTTATGTCTCCGCTCGTCACTTGCAGCTTCGGCGCATCCTTCATCGCCGGCTCTGTCTCTTCATTGAGAAGCGCAATGACACGCGCGAGACTGACTTTATTTTGCTGAAGACGGCCATTGGCTCCACTCATATTCCGCAGCAGCCCATTCGCCCGGGAGAAATATTCGATCATCGCGATGAAACCGCCAAGCGTCAAATGACCCTTCACGATTAACAAACTCGCCACCACATAAAGCGTAAGATCCGAGACGAGCGTGACGAACCCAACCGCCCGATCCGTACCGAATTGAATCGCACTGGTCTTGTTCTTCAATCGCATATAAGTAACAATGCTATCGACAAACTGACGGGATGTGTAGCGTTCAGCACCCATCAGTCGAATATCTCGCAGACCGGACAGCATCTCGACGCACCAGCCCATCAGCTTGCCGTACTGCTTGCGCTGTGCATCCATCCGCTTCTTCGTCGCTTGCGTGAATGCAAGCGTTGTGAAGGTAACGACAGGAACCACCAGAATCATGAGCAGTCCAAGGTACAGATTGGCATACAGCACGAACCCGATCGCCGTCATGAGCCGCAGAGCATTCGCAGATAGGTAGAAAATATTCCAGTGAATCAGGTTCATCGCTTCTTCCGCGTCCCGATTGATGACCGTCATCATTTCCCCTGTGCTGCTCGTATGGAAGAACGAAGCTTTGAGCGACACGATGCGTTCATACAGCCGCTTGCGGATATCGAAGGTGAAGCGAGTGACCATGTAGGTCCAAACGCTGTTGAGCACGAGGTGCAGTCCTTGCTCCGTCAGGTAGATGAGACCATAGCCGATCACGATGAATTTGAAGAAGCCAAGATTGCGATGATAGAACACTTCGTCAACGAGCATGCCGAACAAATACGGATAGACCATGCCGATAATCGAGGTTACAAGTACACAGAGGAATAGATTCAAGAAGCTGAGCTTGTACCGCCGTATGATCGGCCATAGCGCGGTCAACGCACTGCGAATCGTTACGGTTGTCATTGTGCGTCTCCCCCTTTGCTGCCGAACAACTTCTCTTTCACCGACTGCTTGCCTACTGGCAGATCAACCGTTATCTTTGAATCTTGGCTGTCTGCCTCCTTCATAGCCGTATCCCATTGCCCAGCATCCGTCCGAATTTGCACAGTGCTGCCAACGTCGCTAGCTTCAATACTCGCAATCTCGCCATCATAGCGATTACCGCTGTCCTCGACATACCAGACAACATCGTCTCCCACATGAAGTTCAATCGATTCAAGCTTTTTATCCAGCTTGGCGGCTAGTAAATTTCCCCCAGCATCATCCTTATTCCCATCTCCCACATGCGCCTGAACCGAGATGTATTCACGCACGGTGATGCTGCTCGTCAGCAGCGAGAGTCCGACGATAAGCGCGATAATGAAGCACAGTGCTGCTATCGGTGTTCGGATGAACAAATTGAAATACCCATTCCATAATTTCGCCTTTGGCATGGTGACGCCGTCCTTTTCATCGAAATGGAACTATTAACCGCAGACTAACATCGTACTGAAAGATTACTATTTTGTAAATCTATCCTTTTTTCTATACCCTGAACGCAACAGAATACAAACATTATCTTATAAAATATGAAAAACCCTCCATATCGGAGGGTCTGTAATTACTGCTCTAGTGAGAGGCATCACAATAGATAAAATCATTTGTTGTAATCCCTACAACTCCTGCGGCAAACCATGCTGATACATTTCCACACAATTCGTGTTCCGCCGGAGCGTTTCAATCGTCTTCGGATTGGGTGCTGCGTAGATCACGGGGTAATCGACCTCCTCATATTCCTGCCGAATGGGGAACGCGAGTTTCTCTTCATGCAATGAAAATTCCGCTTCAATCCCTGGTTTATTGCCTCTTGCATCGAACCGAATCCATCGGCCTAACTCTGCAATATAAGCAGCATTCAGCGCATGAATGCAATAGCCCGTGTCCGGCGTATCTCCCAGTGTTAGACGCTGATAGCAGAAGCCAGTAGGGATGCCCGCACTTCTTAGAATCGCACTCAGCAGATTGGATTTCGCATAGCAGATGCCTTCCCGATATCGCAGCACTTCAGACGCAGAGCAAGTCACCCGATCGCTGCGTAAATCCCAGGAATGATGAATCTCATCCCGTACGAATTCGAAAGCTCTTCGAATGAAGTCAATCGTGTCTTTGCCCTCTTCCGACAAACTAGCGCTCAACCGCACGATAGCTGGGTCGTGATAGTCCACTTCCTCCGATACAGCCAGATAATCATCCAAATCCTCTGAATCACAAATCAAATTCATCGCTTTCACCTCTCCCACAGAATGACTTACACAGGAGTGCCTGTTCAAACTTCGTACCGATGAGATCGGTCAATCGAGCAATCGAGTCATAATGAAGTCGATCTGTTCTTCATCTCCCATGTAGAACGCATGAGCTCCTGTTTGAACAAACTTCAATTTGGCATAAAATGCGATAGCCCGCTCATTCCTCTCCCAGACTCCCAGCCATACCTTCTTTTTATTGAAGTCACTAGCAATTTCTATCGCTTTATCGATTAGGTATTTGCCCAGCCCCTGTTTCTGATAGATCATTCTTACATAGATTCTCTCGATTTCAAGCGAATCATCGCCCATTGGTTCCGTTTGGGCCTCGTTCGTATTGATCTTCAGATACCCAGCAATTTCATTATTGAAATATATAAAATAAAACGCTGAAGCAGCGTTGGATAATTCTTGTTCTAATTGCGGTAAGTTAAATGCTTTGTCCAGATAAGCAGTCATATTGTCTGGCGAATTGTGATCTCTGAAGGTATCCGTAAATGTTTCAATACTAATCTCTTGAAGGATGCTCAGATCATCAATGCTGCACTTCTTTATATCTATTGTCATATGATTTGGTTCTCCTTTACGGTAGCTAGCTGAATGGTTTGATTGTAGAGAACAAAGCATACAATAATTTTGTTGCATTTGCAACAAAAACAGACGAAACCACCTATCCGCTGTATAAATATGCATATATATGATAGTATATTCAATCCATCAAATACGCAACTTCTATAAACGAATAACGTCGATATGTTATCCAAGTAATGTGGAGGTTAGCGATGAGACAACCGTTAAGACGCGTGGCATTCGTCTTCTTATTAGCTATTGTCGCAATTCTTATGTACGACTACTTCACAACGTCTCGATCCGAGGCGATTCAAATCGCCGAACGATATAACGCCGCAGAGTCATTCCGATGGAAAGTTGGCGAAGCAATCAGCGAGAAGGGAAACTGGGTCATTCAATTGACGCCAGTCGAACAATTGAAAGAAGCAGAATGGCTTTACATCGATAAATTTTCGGGGAGGATCAACAAGATCGAGGCCACGGAGTAATCGTGATGGAAGGAGGTGATTGCTATACAACCCCGCCTCTTCTCATCATGAGGGCAGACGCCAGATACATAAGAAGAACTACGGCATACAGATTGAATACACTTGGGATCGAAGCAATCGACAAGTAAACGCCCATGGGCAGGGACCAGACCAGCGCGATCCCCATCAAGTATCGAAGCTTATAGATCGAGGCTACGACGCCAACACAAGCGGGAATGACCAGCATAATAAGTATCACTAGCATCGTATAATTGCTTACCTCTTGGCTCGAATAAGGGTTCCAGAACATGAGAATCACGCTCAATACAATGCTAAGGAATGATCCTGTCAGCCCTATAAGCGAAAGCTTCATCGTCCAAACCTCCTGCCGTTAATTAGAACTTGCAATACCAGAACACAGCCTTCTCACCTGCAACCGAAGGCAAATTAGCGTACAGCATGGAATCTACACCGCCTATGCTGAAGTTATTTCTCGCATAGAACCGGCAGGCTGACAAGTTAATATCCTGCGTTTCCAGCATCAAACCTTGCAGGCCAAGCCCCTTCGCCCATTGGATCGCTTATGCAAGCAGCTCGGACCCGATCCCTCGTCTTCTCCAAGTCTCGGCTATGCCAATATGATCGATATACGCAAACCGGTTCCAATTCGAACGCAGCTGAATTTGTCCAACACACTTCTCATCCGAGTAATATAGAAATACGGCTTTATCTTCATCATTCATATAGCAATCGTCGATTACTTCATGTTCATATTGCTTGAAGTACGGACTAGTCAGGAGTTCCTCCGTATAAGTCCACTTACCGTCCTTATAGCTTGGGACAATACGACCAATTACCATAAAGCCCTCGTTCGACTTGTTGAAGTCACACCGGTTGAAATGCGTCATTTTACGAATCATCGCGATCTCCTTCATTTTCCGAATTCTCGCCAGCGGTCCTCTAATAACCAGTTGTCAGAAAACACTCGAGCCAATGAAGGTATTTGCTCATCTCCTTGCGAAATTCCTCCGTATTCTTAAATCCTCTGCTGTCTACAGGTACTAGTTTCTCATCGTTCATCATATGTGCAGCCATTTGCGACCTGATGAAATATTCATCGAAATGGATTTGATCTACATATGCGCGGAATTTCCCCCTCATCACAACGTGCTGGAACACGATAGTATACTTACCTTGATAAACGACGATGCCTCCAGTATCGATTAAACGATCGTCTGTTTGAGTCCTCTCGTATCCATACTTTGCAAGGGTCGGATCAACCAAGCCCTCATACACGGAAAGGAGATCCATGTCTTCCATCTCATTAGATTCCAGCCAGGGAATACCTACTTCAGCGATATCAATCAACAATTGGTCGAGACCCTTCACAAGTTCAATTTGGGTAGCAAAATGAATAAATCGTGTATATCCATGCTGCTGCAGCCATTCAATATCCTCTTCATCAAAAGAGGGATGCATGTATGTAATGACAACGCACTGTTTAGTCGCAAGATTGAACATGATCTCGTATCGATATCCGTTTATCTGTTTCAAGAATAAGACTCTATCATTCGTCTTATTTTGATACCTATACCCTTTCGACTGAAGAAACTCTCCGGCATGATGAACGATCACATCTTGAATAGCCCTGACAGTCAACTTCTTAGGGTTGCTCTTTTCATAAAATACAATATGCTTTCGTTCCAACTCATCGCGATCTTCCAATTCCAGAAAGCGATATTCCATTCCTTGATAAGGTTCAAGCCCGAAAGCTTGCAGGAACTTTATCAATGTCTGACCTTTCAACGCTGATGACAAAAGTTGATGAAGTAACTCCTCATATGCTGATGAATCCGCGATAAGCGGCAGCAACACTTCCTCGATGAAGTCCGATTGGAGAGAATCATATCCATGACGGATAGAAGAAACCGCGGTCCCGTCTCGATAAAACGTGCATGCCCAGAATAAATCATTGTCCTTCAGATTGATGACGACTGTATCCAGTTTGGTAGAGATCTTCGCGGCGAGCTTTGCGATCGATTTCGTGCTTTCTTCCAAGCTAATGCCGATTGTGTCATGTTTCCCCTCGATCAAGAAATAACTCCCTGGAACCAAATTCGCATCTTTATTTAATTGGTTGCGAAGCAATTCCGCTCCCCTAACTACGATAAGATCTAAATACGAGCTCATCATTACTCTCCTTTGTATGACGAACCTAGCTGGACCGGAACAACAAAGGGGTACCAGCAGCATCCATAGTCTTTTTATAAACTCGCTCCGAACCCGAACGGCAGGTAAAGGTCGCCAACGCGCCTATTCCGTAGGGAACATGTCTATTATCAAGCCAACGGTTGCCATAGAGTCTATTGCTGTATTTTCACAATAGAATCGCCTTTACCAGCACGAATAGCTCCGCTCACAACCGTTGGTCCAGCAAATCCTATCTTTTCGGCACATTAGCCGCTCCTGCAACCGTTGAACACATCTCGGACAGACAGCCAGTCCCCAACACACCATACTTGCAGAGTCGCTGCCCAACACCTTTATTTTCTTCGTCCTTATTACCAAATCCTCCCTTCCCCAATCGCCATTATTGCCCAAATAAAAAAAGCCGCAGAAATCTGCGGCTTTCCTTCATCCATCTTCTATCCGATTAATCCTCTAAGCGACCTACGCGACCTTAAAGCCGACGCCGTCACCCTGTGGTTCGAATTGCAAATATAAGTCCTTATTCTCCAAATACCAGAGCTGATCCTCCAGCATGTAAAATTCGATGCCTTCGCTCTCGACCCGAATGCGCGGAGCACTCGAGTTCTCCTTAATGATGCCTAGGCTCATGCCGGGCACGACGCTGCCGCAGCCTCCGAGCCGAACATAAATATGAAGCTGATCGCCAGGCTGCAGCTCCATCTCATCAATGTACCAGCGCGCAACCGCCCCATCCACAATAATTCTCATCGCCAGCAGCTCCTGTCTCCGAAGGATATGTTCCTGATCTTATAGTATCGTGAGTCCGCGCCGTTCTCAAATGCGAATTATCACAGTTCGTCCATTCCATGCCAAGATCGACGCAGCTGTACGCACAGAAAAAGCCGCGGCCGGCGCGGCTTCTTCTCTGCTCTAGTTCAAGGAGCCGACAATCTTGAGCACAGCCGCACGCGTCAGCTTATTGCCGCCAACCGACAGCAGATTCGTTGTTGCGTGAGCAAGCGCCAGAGGGATCCGGCAGAAGCTCATTGCAGGTCCGTCCTTCAGTTCTGCAATATAATCGTCAGCCAACTTCAGATTGCGCTTCGTATATTGAAGCATGTCCTTCAAGTTCCAGCCGTCCGGGAAGAAATCGACGCCGCGCTTCAAATCCTCGTCTCGGTTGCGCATAATGTTGACGGCTTGCAGCCCTCTGCCGAAAGCGACCGCTTTGTTCATATCCGATGCCGTTCCATCGTACCACTGCCACAGCTCGGACAACATCTCGCCTACCATGCCGGCAACGCTGTATGTATACCGATCCAGATCCTCTTCCGTTCGAATGTCCCAGCCCGTGTGGACCCATTCCGCCATCTGCTCGGACATTTTCGCTGTATAACGCTGTACAATCGGCAGTGCAGTTGGTGGGCACAGGACCAGCCAGTCGTTCAGTTGCAGCGTAACGGCAGGCAGTTCCGATTGATGCGGCGCCAGCAGCTTCGTAATCGTTTCGAGCGGTTGTTCCGTATGAAGGGCATCGCGAATCCCGCTGAGCAGACTGCTCTTCAGGTTGTCCGGCAATTGCTCGTGATCTTCAATCTCGTCTATCGCACGCATGCACAAATAACCGGATGTTACGGCTTCCTTCAAGCCTGGAACCAGTCGGCTGATCGGAATGTAGAACGTCCGGCTCGTTTGTTCCAGCATTGTCATAGCATCATTCAACACAACGTTAGTGATGACAAACCCCTCCAACTAATACTTCGCGTTCTTCGTGTATTACCCGTCTTTTCTTTATGATACCATACGTTGGTCCGATGACCAAATGAGGAAGTTGTGACGAATAGCACAGGATTGCCATTAATATATGACAGTTTCATACTGACATGCCCTAGCTATGTAAAAAAGCGGCAGTCGAGGAACTTTCCATTATCCCCTGCTGCCACTAACTGTATCATAGCTCTTATGAAACAAGATCAAATCACGAGTCTCCGCACACAATACAAAACGCTCGATTATTTCTCTGCTCCGCCAGTAACCCGAATTTCTTTCTTCTTCGCGTCATAGACGACCTTGAATCCCGTCAACTCCGAAATGTTACGCAGCGGCAGCATCGTAGAATTCGCAATGACCCGTGAAGCTGAAATTTGTACAGTCTCACCGTTCAGTTTGACGGCATTCGTCAGCGGCGTGTGCACTAATGTACGATCTCCAACGACGGCGGTAACGGTCTTCTTCTCATTATTCCAAGTAACCTTCGCTCCTAGCAGCCCGAACAGCTCACGCATTGGAACGAATACCTGCGAACCAAGGATGGCGAGAGGACGCTTAAGCTCAATGACCTTGCCATTCACAACGAGCTTGCCGTCATAATCTTTCAGCACCGAATAGCCATTATTCTCGGCAATCTCAGTCATCGTGAGCTTCGAGTTGGTTATTACCGCCTTCGTACCAAGTTTGATCTGCGGGAACAGCCAATGAATATCTTCATTGTACATCCGAATGCAACCCGAACTGACATACTTGCCGATCGACTTGCTGTTATTGTTGCCGTGAATCGCATAAGTCGTGCCTGCGGTCCCATTCACATCAAGCCCCATCCAACGGTCGCCGAGCGGATTCCTTGGATCGCCGCCAGGAATATGCTCTTTGTAGTACGGACGGTTCTTGATTTTGTTCACAATCTCGAAGCTTCCTTCAGGGGTCAATTTATTCGTTCGACCCGTTGCGACAGAGAACGTCCGAATGAGCTGCCCGCCCTCGAAGAAGGCGAGTTTATTCGTCTTCTTATTAATGACTATGAGCTGATCGCTGCCCTCATCGATAGCAGCAGCGCCGCTTGCGTTAGCGAAAGGCAGCAGTAACCACAATAGCAGGCTTACAATCGTAACGATTCCCGTCATTCTTAGCTGCGGTTTCAGAACCAGACTCCCTCCCATTCCTATATTGATGATGAATCAATATATGAGCGGGACAGCCAAGGTCATCACTTAAAATTTCCTAAAATATTGCATCAAAAAGAGCCCTGATCTGATCATCAGGGCTCTTGTTCGTAAATACTCTACGCTGCTGTCGGCTTCAAAACGTAGGCAAATTGTCTAGATTGTTATCGGTTCTTCCATCCGGATCAGAACGAAGATGCTCATCCCCGTCACGCCCCCGGAATACGTTGAGATGCTCGATTTCGTTGTTCTTAACCATCGCTTGCGCGGTTTTGTAATCAACCACTCGGCCAGACGTCAGCTTGAGGTCTACGATATCGCCGTCGCCATTTTTACGAACGGCTACAACTTGCTCGATGTTATCGCTCATGTTGAATCCCTCCTTACCCATAGATTGAGCATTCTGAGCAAAACTATACAAAAAACTCGGTTCTCCGGGAGAGAACCGAGTTTCCATCATGTTGATTACCTCGTGCCAGCTTATTCGCCGGACATCGTGCTGTCCTTCAGCATAACGTCATGCGCGCCGCCTTCGACCAAGCTTGTCGCCGATACGAGCGTAATGCGTGCGGTCTGCTGCAGCTGCTCGATCGACAGCGAGCCGCAGTTGCACATCGTCGATTTGATTTTGCTGATCGTCTTGTCGAGGTTTTCCTTCAGCGTGCCTGCGTACGGTACGTACGAATCGACGCCTTCCTCGAAGACAAGCGATTGCTTGCCGCCCGTGTCATAACGCTGCCAGTTGCGAGCGCGGTTCGAGCCTTCGCCCCAGAACTCCTTCACGAAGTTGTTGCCGACCTTCAGTTTCTTCGTCGGGCTCTCGTCGAAACGAGCGAAATAACGGCCCATCATGACGAAGTCAGCGCCCATCGCCAAGGCAAGCGTAATGTGATAGTCATGCACGATGCCGCCGTCGGAGCAGATTGGCACGTAGATGCCTGTTTCTTCGAAGTACTGTTGGCGAGCCTCTGCAACTTCGATAACGGAGGAAGCTTGACCACGTCCAATGCCCTTCTGTTCGCGCGTAATGCAGATGGAACCGCCACCGATGCCGACCTTCACGAAGTCAGCACCCGCTTCGACGAGGTACAAGAATCCTTCACGGTCAACGACATTGCCTGCGCCGATCTTCACGTTAAAGTTTTCTTTGACCCACTTAACCGTATCGTATTGCCATTCCGAGTAGCCGTCCGACGAGTCGATGACGAGAATGTCGACGCCAGCGTCAACCAGCGCTGGAACACGTTCCATATAGTCCTTCGTGTTAATGCCTGCGCCTACGATGTAACGTTTGTTCGCATCCAGCAGGCCGAGCGGATTTTCTTTGTCCGCATCATAGTCTTTACGGAAGACGAGATGCTGCAGATTCTGGTTCTCGTCCACAATCGGCAGACAGTTCAGCTTCTTGTCCCAGATCAGGTTGTTCGCTTCGGGAAGCGACATGCCCGATTCACCATATATAAGGGAAGAGAATGGCGTCATGAACTCACCGATTGGCTTGTCCAGCGAATCGCGGCTCATCCGATAGTCACGACTCGTTACGATGCCTAGCAGTTTGCCGCTTGACGTTCCGTCCTCTGTAATTGCAACCGTCGAGTGACCGTTCTCTTCTTTCAGGCGAAGCACATCGCGAAGCGTTTGTTCAGGCTTCAGGTTCGAGCGGCTCACAACAAAGCCCGCTTTATATTCTTTAACTTTACGCACCATTGCCGCTTGATCTTCAATCGACTGCGAGCCGAAAATAAAAGAAATACCGCCGCATCTTGCGAGCGCAGTCGCCATGTTGTGATCGGAGACAGACTGCATAACCGCAGATGTGAACGGTATATTCATCATGATGTCAGGCTGTTCGCCCTTCTTGAATTTGCTGATAGGTGTTTTCAGTGACACATTGTCCGGTGTGCAGGTCTTGCTCGTCAGGTTCGGAATGAGCAGAAATTCACTGAATGTGCGGGATGGTTCCATATAATAGTGTGCCAATGCTCTCAACTCCTCTTCGTTTTATAATTTAAAACAAGATAACAGATTTGCAGCTAGACTGTCAATCATAAGTGATGATCGATCCAGAACCTTAACACTTCCTTACCATTCTCGTCCGTAAAGCTGACATCCGCCGAGCCGCCATTCCTAAGAATCGTCCTTGCGGAAGCCGTATTGAATTCATCGCATACGACAAGTACCTTCTCGATCCCTAATTCCTTCGTCTTCTCAAGCGCCATTGCCAGCAGCTGAGTTGCGTAGCCTTGTCTGCGTTCTGTCGGGCGTATCCCGTAACCGACATGCCCCCCGCTGTTGAACAGCTTCTCAGATAGTCGGTGCCTTATGTTCACCGCACCGATTACTTTATTGTTCGCAGTAACCAGCCAATAGGTCGAATCAGGAACCCAGCCGGCAGGCAGATTTTCATCCTTCTCGTTGTTCAATAGCGATTGCACCATTGCATCAAAATCCGTCGGGTCCTTGCTAATGACCCAAGGTACCATGTCTTCTCCGCTATCGACCCATTCTTGGTAGAAATCCAAATACGCTTCTCGAAGCTCCGTCGTTGGTTTTACTAATTGAACGTATTCAGGCATCGATATCTCCCCCCGTTCCATTATCATTGAAGTCGGAACACAATAGCACCATATTAGAAGGGCACCCGAATGGATGCCTTTGCCTTGTTCATTGATGTACCGTATAAGTGCTTCATCTGCACAATGAATGTCAATACTCCATGTCCCGCTGTTCTTCTTCCGCCATCGTCTGTACATCCTCAGCCGTAATCGTCATAATCGGATAACCATCCTCCGCATGACGTTTCTGCGCCTTCAGCTTCATATACTTCGGGCTCGCTTCACCTGCATCCTCATCGTAGAACAGCAATAGGCCGTCTGTGCGGCGCAGCAGAAGCTCATCGCGAGCCGTCAACTGCCACACGCCTTGGTAAGGCTGCTTACTGACGAAGCCATAATAATCGACATGCTGCAGAATGCCGCGGTAATACTCCTGCTTCACTTCGTTCCACTTTTCTTCCGGGTTCGTGTAAGCGGCAAGGATAGACAGCTTCAGCTGCGGATACGTCTGTTTGAGCGCAATCGCGACTTCACAAGCCCATAGGTCCACGCCGTATTGGCCAGACGTAACGATCCACTCAAGACCTTCCTCGATGAGCGGTACCAGCCGCGATTCGATCGCTTTGCGTATGTAGGGAATGCCCTTATGCTTCTGGTCATAGATCCCGAGCTCATGTGCGCGATAGCCGGTAACGAGTAAACTTTTCATCCGATTATATCTCCTTGTTGCGACATGTGTTGATTGTAACGCCGTTCGTGCAGCGCTGTCCATGTCTAGGTCCAATACAGATGATTATGAAAAAGACTGCATAAGCGATTCGCTTGTGCAGCCTTCGTGCTTCTCGTTGTACCCTTAGCCAGTAGATGGCTTGTTTGGAAGGTGGCCCTTCTGGTTACGATTCGTTTCCGTCGCTGCGGCTTGATTGTCTTCCGCCTGCTGACTAGCTGCTCGGAAAGCCTGCTGCTGGCCATTAAAATTCTTTTCTTTGCGGCTCATCTGCTTCGCTGCCTCCTTCACATCTTCGCATGAATGACTAGCGACAATTAGGGTGTCCAATTACTCAACCTCTATGCCCTTCGTCTCTTTCCCAAGCAGCAGAACAGCCGCCGCACCGATCAGAATGGTAACGAAGAAGATGGAGAAAATCGCAGATATCGGCGTGCTTCGCTCAACCAACGCACCGACTAGATAAGGGCCGATAACGCCGCCTACCCGACCGAACGAAGCTGCCAGACCAACGCCCGTCGAACGGATCGGCGTCGGGTACAGCTCCGGCGTGTAAGCATACATTGCACCCCAAGCGCCGAGGTTGAAGAACGATAGACCGATTCCTGCCGCAATAAGCACGCCAGTCGACGTTGCGCTTCCGAACACGATCGCGCACACCGCTGTCAGGATCAAATACGCAATGAGCACGAACTTACGGCCCGCTCTTTCAATGAGATAGGCAGCTGTGAAATACCCTGGCAGCTGCGCCAACGTCATGATGAGCACATATTCGAAGCTGCGAACGAGACTGAAGCCCTTCATGACCATAACCGTCGGCAGCCATAAGAACATGCCGTAGTAAGACAGGACGACGGTAAACCAGAGAATCCACAACATAATCGTCGACCGGCGATGCGAGCTTTGCCAGATCGAAGCGATGCGATTCCCATACGACAACGATTGATTGCCTCTGGTCGTGAAACGCACAGGATCTTGAATGGCACGCCGCAGATACAGTGCATAGAGCACAGGCACCAGACCAATGGCGAATCCGATGCGCCAGCCATAGTCGGGGATGATGAAGTAGGCGATGAGCGCCGACAAAATCCAACCGCCCGCCCAGAAGCTTTCCAACAGCACAACCGCCTTGCCGCGCGATTCCGCCGGCACTGACTCGGACACGAGTGTCGAGGCTACCGGCAATTCGCCGCCAAGACCGAACCCGGCTGCGAATCGAAGCACCATTAACACGGCGAAGCTGCCGGCTAAGGCGGATAAACCGCTGGCAACGGAGAATATAACGAGCGTCCAGAGCAGAATCGCTCGTCTGCCATAACGGTCTGCCAATAGGCCGGCGGCTGCGGCACCAGCTGCCATACCGATTGAATTCGTAGCAGTTAGAAGCCCAATCTGATGAGCACCAAGTCCCCATTCGACACTTAGCGCAGCGACGATAAAGGACAACATGCCGACGTCCATTGCATCGAACAGCCAGCTTAATCCTGCGCTTAGCAGCAGCTTGCGTTGATGGCGATCGCGGCCTGCGCCTGATTTGAGAAGGATCGAATTGTTCATATCGTTACAATTCCCTGCAGACGAATGAAACATGAGTTGTACGGCTTATCATTGTTCAACATCTCCCAGGCGCTCGCCAACGACATTCCAGCGATGCGCATACTGCACGAGCCTTGGATGCATTTGACTTGATGAAGGTCCAGTAGTCAACAACAGACGAATACGGGTAATCCATGGCTCGAACGAATCGTAGCTGGCGAACATGCTCGCCGTTTCAGGCGATACCAGCAGAAACAGCGGCTTGCCGTAGGTCTCCGTCAAGTGGCGAAGCGCACTGTCGATCGGGGTATACTTCTTCCGCTTGCCTTCCAGCCCTTCGATCACAACGTCCGTCTCCTCGATCGAACGCCGCCAATCGTGTAGGAAATCCAATCTTTTGTAATAAGGACGAACCTCGTCCTTAGACATTCGCTTCGCCGTCGATTCGTGCAGCGGATATAGAATGAGCTTGCGGAATGACATTTGGTTCATCCAATCCACAGCTTGATCCAGTTCCTCCTCTGTGACGAGCTCGAACGTGTCATAGTAGACGAGTATGCCCTTGCGTGAATCCACCGGCGGCTCATAGCCGTACGGAACTTGAATGTTATTCTGTGCCAATCGCATTCCTCCTAACTACAGGGATTGAATAAAACGTTCGATCCGTGCGAGCGCCTCTTCGATCATCGGGATCGATGTCGCGTAGGAGCAGCGAATAAATCCTTCGCCGCCTTGACCGAACACATTGCCTGGGACTGTAACGACTTTGTGTTCGACTAGCAGACGCTCTGCGAACTGCTCGGAAGTCAGCCCCGTTCCTGCAATCGACGGGAAAGCATAGAACGAACCGTACGGCACATGGCATGGCAGTCCGATGCGACGGAAGCCATCTACAATGATTTGACGGCGGGTATTATAGCTTTCCACCATCCGGTCTTTATCAGGAAGACCAATTCGCAGCGACTCCAATGCAGCGATCTGACCGAGAATAGGCGCGCACATGATCGTGTACTGGTGGATTTTCAACATTGCAGCAATCAACGGTTTAGGGCCGCAAGCATAACCGACACGCCAGCCTGTCATCGCGAACGCCTTGGAGAAGCCGTTGATAAGCAATGTCCGATCTTTCATGCCAGGCACTGCTGCAAGGCTGACATGCTTCGTGCCATAAGTCAGTTCAGCGTAAATCTCGTCTGATAGAACGACCAGATCGTGTTCCTCCGCCACTTGCGCGATCGGCAGCCAATCCTCGTAGGTCATAATGCTGCCCGTCGGATTGTTCGGGTAGGAGACGATCAGCACCTTCGACTTCGGTGTAATGCTGCTGCGCAGCGCTTCAGCCGTCAGCTTGAATCCGTTGGATGCGTCTGTCGGCACTTCGACCGTCTTCGCGCGGCCGATCTCTGCAATCGGCGAATACGAGATATAGCATGGCACCGGAACAAGAATCTCATCATCCGGCTCGATGAGCGCACGCAGCGCCAGGTCGATCGCCTCGCTGCTTCCTACCGTTACGAGCACTTCGTCAGAAGGATCATAATTGACATTCCAAGACGTCCGAACATAATCCGCAATGGCGCTGCGAAGCTCCGGCATGCCTGCGTTAGACGTATAAGAAGTTTTTCCTTGCTGCAGCGCGATCATGCAAGCATCGCGTACAGGCTGCGGCGTTACGAAGTCCGGCTCGCCGATTCCGAGCGATACGATCCCTTCTTGACCAGCTGCAAGATCGAAAAACTTACGAATGCCCGACGGCTTCATGTCCCGTACGAGCGCCGCCAGCCGGCCCTCGATCGATTTGGATTTGGTTACGGTTAACGATTGACTTAGCATTGGCGGATCTCCTCACTTTAGGATCTTTGAACGGCGTTCAAAGTCGCTCCTCTTCAATTTGGGCAAACGAAAAATGAAAACAAAAAAGACCCGTCCCTAATAAGGGACGAGTCTGCACCCGTGTTACCACCCTAGTTCCGCTGCCCAATGGCAGCGACACTCGATTACGCATCTATCAATGCGCTTCCGTCTAACGCTGGAATAGCGGCATGGCTTTTCAGCCCGCTTCTCGGAGATAGCTTTCGGTTAGCGCCTGAACGTTGGTTTTCAGCTTCTCCCAACTCTCTGTTGATCAGTCGTTTAACGTACTCATTCTCGTCATTGAATTTGTCGTTCGCGAAATATGAAATTACTCGTAATTATACACCCGTCTCCTCAAAATGCAACGACAAAGTTAAAAGTTTTGTCCATGTGCAGCAGACAAGTCTAAATTTAAGTATGTTAAATAGCTGAAGAAACAGAGAAGCGCAGAATCGTTTGCCGCTTAGAAGGCTCTACCTTGCGGGCGTCGGACAAGTAAATCTCACGATGTGCCTTGGACATGCGAACCAGCTGATTCGCCTCGCAATAAGCTTCCATTCGTGCGAATGTCTCAGGTTCATCGTCATAGCTGCCCACATGCAAACATTGTACGGATGGCCCATCCGTTATCGTGACAAGCTGCAGCTTGTTCAGCAGCTCCGAATTAATCTTCCCAGCGCTAAGCGTCCTGGCTCGCTCGAATACTTGTTCCGTGACGAACTGAGGCTGACGGATCATCAAATGGTAGACGAGATGACTTTTATCAAGCTTAGAAAGCTTCCGTCCTTCTTCGTCTAGATCCCACAGTCCTTCTAACGGATACACTGTGTACTCGAAGTATCCTTCCGGCACGATCTGCTTCTTCGGCATCATCCGAATGGCGTACGATACCGCATACAACGCCTCTACCTCTTCTGCAAAATGCGGATGGTTCGGATCGCCTTTCCCTTCCAGCTGAATATAAGTCATCGGTTCAATGTCGATCCATTGCGGCGGCTGCTTCACACCGTAGATCAACTTCTCTGCTTTGCGCCATTCATGCTTCATTCCTTGAGCATTCCTCTCTCTGCTAGGTGCTTGTCACCACTTCAACCGTACGTGTCGATGCATTCCAATTCACCGTAACGCCAAGCAGACTGCCAATATCTTTAACCGGAACATAGAGGGCACCATTCAGTATGACTGGCGCGAAGGAGAGTTCCGAACCGCTTGTTCCAACCTCTGCATAAGTCTTGCCTTCTGTAATCATGAACACCCGGTCTCGATAGCTAACCGTCGTCGATTTCGTCTTACTGTCGTATGCGACCTTCGCGCCAAGCGCCTCCGTCAAGAAACGAAGCGGTACAAACATCCGGTTAGCCGCCGTCATCATGCTCGGATTAAACTCGCGAAGCTCTCCGTCGAGCGACAACTTAGCCTGTGCCTTGGAGTAGCCGGATGCCATTGCTTCAGCTTCCGTAATTGGCTTCGTCATTTCTGCGGAAATCAGGAATGCATATAGTTTGTTATCTGCTTGGACGAGCAGCGTTGTACCCACCGTCTGGAACGGACCATAGTTACGCGCACCTGTCTCGTAACGGAACTGCGCTTTACCCGATTTCACGTTAAAAGCAAGAACGGAACCATCCGTCTGCCCAATATACATCCCCGATTCGATCAAGTCGAAGCGGCTGATCGGATTATCGACTCCGTTGTAAGCGACTTGCGTGTTATCCGGGACCTTCACGCCGAACAAGCGCATATTGGTTGCATCGCTGAAATACAGCTTGCCGTTGTATGGCCCCGCGATCCAGCTTCCGTTCACGGATAAATACGCCGGTTTCGCTATCATCGGATCTGCCAGCAGACCGTAACGGTAGATCCCGTTACCACCTGCACCGATATACATATTGCTGCCGTCTATCACGATCTGACTGGAGCGATAAACATAGCCGCCCGTACTCGTCTGCGGCGATGGATACGATCTGGATTCCAACACTTCCCCAGTACGTAAGGATACAACATCCAGCTTCGCAATCGCATTCTCGGCATCATCGATATTCGGCCATTGGTCCTCATAATACAGCTTATCGCCATCGAATCCCAGCAGGTTGGAGTGGCTTCCGCCCAGCCGCCACAAGGTCTTGCCCGTCTTGGGATCGATCGCATAAGTTGTTCCGACCGTAATCGCACCGGATTCGAATGTCTCCATCAGCAGCGTGCCATTAACAAGCTTCGGAACACTCGTGCTGAAGAATTCGTCATTCCGCCATTTCTGCTTTCCGGTTGCGAGAGAAATCGCTGCGATCGTGTTCGAATTTTGCACGAATAATAGGCCTTCGGCTTCCTGAATCGACAGCCCGTTTATGGAATGCGCCGCAGCACCTTTCGCATCCGTCATCTGGTACAGCTTCGTGCCTTTCCCTGTCTTCGCATCAACCCGGTAAACCGCCCCGACTTCATCGGCAGCATAGACGAAGTTGCCTGATGTCACTACGCTGCTAAGCTGCAGCTTCTTACCATACGTCCATAACGTCTTGCCGCTGGACGCACTGACCGCATAAAGCGTACCCGACTTCACGAAGAACACATTACCGCTTGCTGCTGCGATGCTTGTGGGATTATAGATGACATCTTGCTTCGATCCACCAAGGTCAACAGACCATCGAGGTTTCGCCAGCGGTATGCTTTCTTTGTCACTTATCGTTGAATAAACATAGCTCGTGTTCACTCCCGCACTTCCCTGAGCACTAGCCGATGCCCCTGCTGCACCTGATACTGCCAATCCGATCGCCAAGCATCCTGCCGTCAGCTTCAACCATCTCGACCTCATCACGTATCCCTCCATAACCTTATATCCATAGTCAACCTATCATCGTATTCGCTGCATTCATAGACTTATGGAATCAGAGGAATGTTGCAATCGGTATCGATTTAGTTTTCGACAATCGCTTCAGGTTGTTTATCCTGCTCTGGCTCCCGATGAATCAGCTTTAACAGCGGTGGCGTTACAAGCGTCGTAATAATAACTAACACGATAACGGTTGTAAAATAACGCTGCGGCAGCAGTCCTGACTCCAGTCCGGACGCCGCAATAATGAGTGCCACCTCGCCGCGCGACACCATCCCCGCTCCGATCATAAGCGCTGAACGGCTTCCGAATCCGGTCAGCCTTGCACCGATTGCGCCGCCAGCGAGCTTGGCGGCGATCGCCACAAGCGAGAGTGCAATCAGGAACCATAACTGACTGCCAAGACCGTCGAAACGAATGTTCAAGCCAATGCTGATGAAGAACACTGGAACGAAGAGACTGTAAGCGATCGGACTCACCTTCTCCTCCACTTCGTGTTTGAACCGGGTCTGCGAGAGACTGATGCCCGCTGCGAAGGCGCCGATAATGCCGGCAACCTCCATTCGCTCGGCGAAGTACGCGAAGCCGCATACGATAATGAGCGCACCGCTTATGACCGACTCACTGACCTTATAATCAGCCAGACGTTTCATCGCATGAGGGACAATGAACCAGCCGACAATGACAATGATCACGAAGAAAAGTACATTTTTCAAAGCGAGCGCCCCGAGCGATCCGCCTTCACCGGAACCAAGCACGCTCATCATGACCGCCATCAGCAGCACGACGATGACGTCGTCTACGACAGCCGCTCCGAGAATGGTAGTGCCTTCTCGAGATTGTAGCGCATTCATCTCCTTCAAAGTCTGTACCGATATGCTGACGGACGTTGCACACAGCAGTACACCAATGAATAAAGATTGAGAGCCCGTAAGTCCGAACGCTAAAGATAGACCGTATCCACCGATGAACGGAGCTGCGATTCCGCCGAATGCCACTGCGACCGATGAACGCCAATTGCGTTTCAATTGATCCAGATCCGTCTCCAGTCCCGCGATAAACATGAGCAATAATACGCCTATCTCCGAAAACTCGTGGATGAACGGCTCTGGTTCAATCCAGTGAAGCACAGCAGGCCCCAGCACGATGCCCGCAATCAATTTGCCCAATACGGATGGCTGACCCAGCCTTACCGACAGGTCACCCGCCAGCTTGGTTGCTGCAATCATAATGGCAAGAGATAATAACATTTGCATACTTAATCCCTCTTTTCCTTGTACTTATTACTTGTATAAAATGCCAAAAAAAAACGCAAAAAAGAGCCTGTTAGATACAGGCTCTCCCGAAGACAGAGAAATCCCGTAAATGACAGGCTCCTCCAAGTAAAACGTATGTGATTGGTTATAGTATACCGTCTGACCAATTGTCTGTGCAATCAAAATCGGATTTATATCATGCTACGGCTTCGCAATACCGCCTATCCACTCATACACAGCAGATATCGCGTCCTGCTGCGAATGACGGCGCATCGTATACCGATAGTTATGCCGCTCATCGTACAGCTTCGACACTTCGTCCACGAGTGAATGAGCGTCCAACTGCTCTTCCTCAAGCACCTCCGCATAACCCGCTTCCTTGAACGATGCCGCATTCAGCAGCTGATCCCCTCGACTCTGCTGCTTCGACAGCGGGATGAGCAGCATCGGCAGCTGCAGCGACAGAAACTCATAGATCGAGTTCGAGCCCGCGCGAGTAACGACGATGTCTGTCATCGCAAGCAAATCCGGCAGTTCCTCCTGCACATACTCATACTGACGATAGGATGAGTTATTGAGGTTAGGATCCAGTCCGCCCTTGCCGCAAAGATGAACGACATAGAATCGCCGAGTCAACTCAGGAAGTGCAGAACGAACGGCTGCATTAATCGCGCGTGCCCCAAGGCTGCCGCCCATGACGAGCAGCACTGGCTTCGATGCGTTCAACCCGCAGAATGCGCGGCCTCGCTGCGCATCCCCTTGGCGAATTTCCTCTCGAATGACCGCACCGACATGACGTACCTCCGTACTCCCAGCCTTGATATACTGCGAAGTCTCAGGAAACGTCGTACAGATACCGGTTGCCAGCGGCATCGCAATACGATTCGCTAGTCCTGGCGTAAGATCCGATTCGTGAATGAGAATCGGCGTCTTGTTCAGCCTAGCCCCCATCACGACAGGGACGGAGACGAAACCACCCTTGGAGAAGACGACATTCGGCTTCAACCGACGGATTATTCGATAGGCCTGCATAACACCCTTCACGACCTTGAACGGGTCTTTCACATTACGCCAGTCGAAATAACGGCGAAGCTTGCCCGTTGCAATCGGATGGTAGGTAACGCCCTCCAGCGGCTCGATCAATCGTCGTTCAATGCCATCAACAGAGCCGATGTAGTCGACCTTCCACCCGTCTGCAATAAACTTCGGAATAAGCGCGAGATTGACCGTAACATGTCCAGCGGAGCCTCCGCCTGTGAACAGGATCGATTTCATGCCCGTCTCCTTCCATAGCCAACACTAATTGATTAAACGTCGATTCCCGATTCAAGCTCTTCTTGGCAAAATTGCGCAAACGCCGCAAGCTCTTCGTCTTCCAGATCAATCTCCAGGAAACGATCCGTCGAACGTTCACGCAGCTCATATTTCACGATACGCGTACCGCTGTCGGCAACGCTGAAGATGACGCGCGCATAAACACCGTTGTCGCAATACAGCTCATCGTCGTCTGGTACATCGAGATCGAGAATGAATTCATATCGTTTGCCGTCCAGAATGCCGAACGGATCTTTCACTAGTTCAACGCTGTATTCCGTAATGTTTAACATGGTGCCATCCTCTCTGTATTCGACGGTAGAAACCGCATAATCTGCTCACGAACATATTCGTCTTCCAGCTGTTCGCCGAAGATCGAGACGGTCCCGCTGTCGCTGCTGGTGCGAATGAGCCGGCCAATCCCCTGCCGCATCCGCAGCAACATATAAGGCATATCCACTTCGCGGAACGCATCCTGCGCGTCCTTCCGCTTCGCATCGAATACCGGATCATGCGGCGGGAACGGCAGCGACCAGATCAACACATGCGACAGCGACGGGCCAGGAATGTCTAATCCTTCCCACAGCGTTACAGCGCATAGAATGCTGCGTTCATCACGCTGGAATTCGGAGATCAGGTGGCTGATTTCAGCCGATCCCTCATACAGAAACCGATAGCTGCGCGCTTCTGGATAATGTTCCAGCTCAGCTTGGAATTGATGCAGCTCCTCGAAGGATGGGAACAACAGCAAAGAGCCGCCTTCGGCATGCTTCAAGCTGCGAAGCACCTGCTCCATCTTTGCAGCGGATGGTGCCGAAGGTTCTGGATACAGAACGGCCTTCATCTGTTCCTCGTAGTTGTAAGGAGACGCAACCGAGAAAGATAAATAATCGCTGATGCCAAGACTGGACGCCACATAGTCGAACGAGCCGTCAACCGACAGCGTAGCGGACGAGAAGACGACCGGCATCCGCTTGCCGAACACCATCTCGGCCAGAATTTCCTTCACCTTGCGCGGCATGATGACGAGCGTAATGCCGTCCGCTCCGTCGTCTGTCACCCACGAGATGAGCCCTTCGGGACGCTTAAACAACGATAAGGCAAGACCGATCATCTCCAGATGCTCTTCGACAATCTTCAGCTGATAGTCGTCAATCGTGAACAAGCCGCTCTCGAATACGAGCTCCTCTTCGATCGTACCAAGCAGACTGCTGAACCGATTGATCTCTCGCATCAGCGGCTCACTCAGTATAACTTCGCGTCGATTCGACGCCGGCACATGAACGCTGTGCTTCGCCAGCAGCTCGAACAACGTCTGGCTGGAAGTGATCGCATCTTCGACCGCATACGCGAGCGACTCGCGCACTTCGCCGTCGAGCAAACGTGTAACGATGCTCTCGAACAGCGAATGCTTCAGCTTGTAGGTCAATGCGCTCTGCGCTGCCGTCTCGAGCAGATGCCCTTCGTCGAACACAACCGAGCTGTGCTCCGGCAGCAGCGGAAGCTGGCCTTCCCGTTTCCGTGCGTCATACGTCCATACATGCTCCATATAGAAATCATGCGAGCAGATAATGATGTCCGCCGCTTTGCGATAATGCTCGCGCGACAACGTCTGTCCGCACCGATGCCGCTGATTGCACACGAGGCAGTCCTGGAAGACATCCCAACCGATTCGACCCCACTCGTCATCGGACAACTGCGGGTAATCCTTCCGATTGCCATAGGGATGGAACGCCTGCATCGTATCCGGACGATGCACGAAAGACGGCAGACCGCTGTGGATCGTGTCGTAGATCTCGGATGCCATTTCGTCGGCCCGTACTTCATCCAGCTTGTTCAAACAAATATATTGATCCGGCGATTTGCCAAGGCGCGCATCGATCGTCAGCTCCAGATGGCGGGCAAGCTTCGCAATGTCGCCCTCAGGCTTTACTAGCTGCTCGATCAATGATTCGTCCGCGCAAGCAATAATAGCAGGCTTGCGTGTATAACGTGCATAACAGATCGCATAGAGCAAGTACACCAGCGTTTTGCCAGTGCCGACACCAGCCTCTGCAAAAATCGTTTTCTTCTCGTTGTACGCACGCTCCAGCTGAAACGCCATGTAGATCTGCTCGTCGCGCACCTCGAAGCCGGCCTCCGGCAGCACTTCATAGAAGACATCGGCGATCCAATCGCTCGCCTGCTGCATAAACGGAGTACCGGGGTCAAATTCAAACGGATATTTAGCCAATTACGTCTGTGCCTCCACATTCATCAATAAACTCCATCGTTCCATTATACCGCAAAACAGGTTCATTTCACCCTCTAATTATGTATGCCGGTTCATTCCCGTTTAAACGCAGTAAAGGCTGCGGCAGTCCGCAGCCTTTGCTCATAATCTTAATATGGATATTGGTTAGGCGCGTATGGCGCTCTTGGCTGCTGCCATGGCATTTGTTGTCCTTGTTGTGCTGGATTTACCGCCGTTTGCGCAGGCAGTTGTGTTGGCAATTGAGATGGCTGTTGCTCGTCGCGTTCCATGTACGTTTTATGGCAATACATATGCGATATGCGCGGAATGACAACCGTTTCTCCCTGTCTCAATTGGCTCGGATTGCTCAGATGCGGGTTGGCTTCCTCAAGAATCGGATAAGGCATGTTATAGGCGTGCGCAACTTGTTGCAGCGTCTGACCTTGCGTCGCTTGATGCTGCGCGAACGTACCGTCATTCCGATCTTCACCTACCTCATCGCCTTCACGGAAGAATGGGAAGAAGAACGGCGAGAAGAAGAAGAATGGGAACAACGTACGTCTTGGGAAGAAAGGATGCGGAAACGGACGGAACGGTGGGCGTCCGAAGCCCCCGCCAAACGGTGTAAAGCCACGATTCATTGTATTACCTCCCGGTTCAATAGTCATACGTCTACACTGTATGTCGCATGCACCGGCTTTGCGCCTATCCGATAAAAAAGAAATTGTTACATTTGCTGCCGCAACTGCTGCATTCGTTCAAAGAGGTAAAATCCTGCATCGGAGTGCCCTGCATACGTATAGCCCGCCGAGCGATAAAACGTATCCAGCTGCGGATTTGAATCAATGCAATCCAATCGAATGCGGTCCTTGCCCTCGAACCGTATGCTTGTATGAACCCATTGGAGCATTGCATCGCCGAGATTTCGGCCGCCATATTCCCGGTTAATCGCCAGACGATGCAGATATACGGCGCGCTCATGCCCTTCCTCGCCCCACAGATTAATGTCCCATGCGCTTGGACTGCGGAGCAAGGTAACAATGCCAGCGAGCGACTCCCCATCCTTGAACAAATAGACATCGCCTCTGCTTGCAGACTCTGTGGTGTTGTGATGATCTTCTCCTCGCAGCAGTCCGCTCCACTGCGTCGAGCCTTTGCTATTCAGCCATTGAGCGGTTTGCAGAAGCAGATTCATAATAGCCGGCGCATCCTCGGCTGTCGACTGTACGACGTCGATGTTATCGATGACATGCGAATGAAGAATATAGGCGTCATTGGTGGTATGGGCATTGTGATGTACATTCATCGCGGGCTGTGCCTCCTCTTTGTTATAGACTATTTGAATTTAAGAGCTTTGAATGAATTTAGATGGATTTCGTTAACGAATAGGCGCGATCCTCTGGTGAAATGCTCTCGATCTTGACGCCGTCGATTGATTCGATATAGACGCATACGCTTGGAAACAGCTTAGGTTTTCCTGTTAGAAACCGTCGACCATTCGCGTTATGCTCTTCGATCAGCAATTCGCATATCACCCGCGCACTTCCGATCCCGCTGCGCAAATAAGTACGAACTCGGCTTTGCAGCGCATAATCCAGTTCGATCAGCGGCGGTTCCTCTTCCTGCTCTTCTTCCTCCTGCCACGCGAATAAGTCATAAGATTGCGGGCTTTCCACAACCGTTGTCTTCTCCGGCTTGAACGCTGGCTCTGACTGCTTCTTCGCTTCGCTGCTCCTCCAAGCTGCAGTCAGCTCAGCTGCACGGATCGACCGCAGCTTGCGTACCTGCTTGTCCAGCAGCGGAAGCTTCAGCCGTACATGATCCACGACATCTTCAGGAAGCTGGGCAACCTGAAGCAGCTCCGGATCGGCTGCCCAATCCGACGACAGCTTCACTAGCAGCTCGTCCAGCTCATAATCGATCGCGTCGAACCCCTTCTTAATCGCAGATACGACGGCTGCATCGATGGCGAGATGCTCCTTCAGATGTTCGATGCCGAAGTATTTGCGCTCCCCGGTCGTCTTATGCTGCACTTGGTGCTGATACCGAAGGGGACGCCCGCACTCGCATCTAAGATCAGGCGATACTTTCCCCGCATCGATATACCCGGTATAGATCCACTCATCGAGAAGCCGTTCAATCTGCTCGACATCGGTTCCTTCCGGTATCGAATATCCTTTCTGCCTGGCCATCTCGTTGGCGAATACCGTTCTTCTCCCCCGAGACAACACTTCCGTCAAATATTGCTGCTGCTCTTCGCTCAGTCTGCTCAGCAGCTCATCCCGTACACCAATCTCTAATATCATGCCCGATTCACCTCATCCACGACGTGACTGACTTGCATCTTGTCCAATACTCACTCTCCCGAGTATAACGCACATGAACACTTTCTTGGAACAAAATAAAAACCCATCCCTATCCGAAACATGGATAGAGATGGGTGATGTTGATCATTAACCGCGGCGCGAGACCGGTTGTGCCGTAGCTTTTGCTTTGTCCTCATGTTTAGCCGTTTCAACGGACTTCTCTTCATGCGGTTTCACTTTCTTGATGAAGAAAGCAAGCACGAGCGCAACGACCGCGAACCAGGTGGCAACGACGAACGAGTGGTTGATGCCGTCGATCATCCCTTGGAATTGAAGCGGCTGCATCGCTGCTTCGTCCTGCGGGTTCGTACCCGTGCTGACGATCAGCTCCTTCACCACTTCTTTCGTTTTGTTCGTCATGATCGTAACGAGCAGCGCGGCACCAAGTGCGCCTGCAACGTTACGCAGCGTTTGCTGCATAGCCGAACCGTGCGCATTCAGACGTTGAGGCAGCTGGTTCATACCTGCTGTCTGAATCGGCATCATGAGCAGCGACATACCGAACATACGGAACGAGTAGATCGTAATCAAAGCCGTGTAAGTGGTATCCGCTTTGAGATCGCTCAGCATGTAAGTCGTGCCAACCGTAATGGCGAGACCTACAACCGCCAGCCAACGTGCACCGATTTTATCGAAAATAATACCCGTAATCGGCGACATGATACCCATCAGAATTGCACCAGGAAGAAGGAGCAAACCAGATTCGACTGGCGTAAAGCCGCGAATCGTCTGCAAGTACAGCGGCAGCAGAATCATACCGGAGTACATGGCCATCGTAACGATTACGTTGATAACCGTCGTGAGCGAGTACATGCCGAATTTGAATACGCGCAGCTCAAGGATTGGTTTTTCAACGACAAGCTCACGCCATACGAACAGGATGAGTGCGACAACACCGATAATAAGTGTCGTATACACAGTCGCATTGTTCCAACCTTCCGTACCTGCATCGGAGAAGCCGTACAGGATGCCGCCGAAGCCAAGCGTCGACAATACGACTGCCGTGTAGTCCAGCTTCGATTTAGCATTGCGCGTAACGTTCTTCATGGCGTATGCGCCATAAACAAGAGCGAACACTGTAATCGGCAGCAGGATGTAGAACAGGACGCGCCACGAGTAGTGCTCAACGATCCAGCCGGAAAGCGTAGGACCAACTGCTGGCGCGAAGATCATCGCCAGACCCATCATGCCCATTGCTTTACCGCGTTCTTCCACTGGGAAGATCGTCAGGAACACGATCGACATGAGCGGCATGAGAATACCTGCACCCGCTGCTTGAATCAGACGACCTGTTAGCAACACTGGGAAGCTGTATGCTAAGCCGGCAACGATCGTACCAAGCGTGAACAAACCGACAGCGACAATAAACAACCTTCTAGTCGTAAAACGTTCGATCAAATAAGCGCTGATCGGAATAAGTACGCCGTTGACAAGCATGTAGCCTGTAATCAGCCACTGTGCCGTGTTCTCCGACACATCCAGGTCCTTCATGATGCTTGGCAGCGCAATGTTAAGCAGCGTCTGAGCCAAGATCGCAACGAACGCCGCAATGATTAGCGAAGCGACGATTGGACCCCTTTTTAAATGTGATATCGCGTTAGTCATGTTAGGCTTCCTCTCCACCTTGTTGTATTAATTCTATAATGTCCCGTTGAATGCGGAACATCGTGTCATAATCCTCTGAGGGCAGCTTCAGCAGCGGCTTCAGCCGATCTAATCGCATTTCGAGAGCCATGGTAATCAATTCTTCACCTTGAGGTGTCAATGTCAGAGATATCGCCCGGCGATCCGTATCGGGCCGCTCGCGCTTGACGAGGTCGGCTTTGACCAGACGATCGATAATACCGCTTGCCGTGCTGTTGTTGGAATAAATCTGTTCCGCAAGCTCAGACAAACCAATGCACGGCTTAGAGTGCAGTGCTTTGAGCACCATGTATTGAGCAGATGTGACCCCTAGTTGCTGTAACGTTACGTTCAACACCTGATACAACTCTTTGTTCATTTCTCGAAAAGTCAGCAATAGTCGCTGCAGCCGCTCCTGATTCTCCAAGTTGTATGCCTCCTCCCTTCTAGTTTGATTCTTAAAGCAAACCTTTCACATACGAACATTTCGCATACGAAGTATTTTACTCAAACTAGAGTAGGCCGTCAATCCATTTTTCGTGCTATACTTTTGCCAACAGCAGAAGTTTAGGTCGTATCAAGGAGCGATTTACGTTTGAGACAATTAATGGACAAGTGCATATCGGGGCTGCGTTGGTTAATCATCAGCGCTGCCATCGGTCTAATAGGCGGAACAGCTTCCGCATTATTTTTATTCGGTCTTGAAGAGGTCACATCAACCCGCGAGCACTTGCCTTGGCTGCTCTGGTTGCTGCCATTGGGTGGAGCATTGATCAGCTGGCTGTATGCTGCCTACGGAAGCTCCGCTGCCAAAGGCAACAATTTAATCATCGAGCAGGCTTACGGCGATCAAGCGCATATCCGCGTCCCGTTCCGAATGGCACCGCTTGTCCTGCTTGGAACTTGGACAACCCACTTATTCGGCGGATCAGCTGGCCGCGAAGGAACAGCCGTTCAACTTGGCGGCAGCTTAGCCGAACAAGTTGGGGCGAGAATGAAGCTAAGTCCGCAGCAGCGAAGCATGCTGCTCCAATGCGGAATTAGTGCCGGATTCGGCTCTGTGTTCGGGACGCCGCTTGCAGGCGCTGTCTTCGCTGTCGAGCTGCTTGCCGCACATCGCAGCTTCAGAAGCCGCTTCATTGCGCTGCTGCCGAGTCTGATCGCGGGCTGGACAGGCGATTTTGTCACGAGAGCTTGGGGAATTCGACATATTCAGTATTCGCTCGGTCAATTGCCTTCATTCTCTCTTCAATTATTGGCACAGATCGTTGCTGCTTCCATACTGTTCGGCGCAGCGGCGCTGCTCTTCAGTGAACTGACTCATGTATTGAAGCAGCGATTCGCTGCTTGGATACCGAATGCGCCGCTCAGAGCCTTCGCAGGCGGCTTCGTTATTATCGCTCTCGTTTATATCGTGGGCACACGTGATTATCTCGGGCTTAGCCTGCCTTTGTTAACCCATTCCTTCGATGAGGCTGTGAGTCCCGCCGCCTTTGCGCTTAAGACGTTGTTTACTTCGATCACGCTCGGTGCTGGTTTCCAAGGAGGCGAAGTGACACCGCTGTTCGTCATCGGGTCTGCGCTAGGCAGCGCGCTTGCTGGACTATTCCATGTCTCCGTGCCGTTGTTAGCAGGCATCGGACTTGTAAGTGTGTTTAGCGGAGCAGCGAACACCCCGTTCGCGTGCTTCATCATGGGTCTTGAACTGTTCGGAACCGAAGGTGCGGTTTACCTGTTCATCGGCTGCATGATCAGCTATGCTTGCTCTGGACATGCGCGTATTTACCGCTCACAGCGGTATGGTTGGGTGAAAGCTTCTCTACCGTGGGTTAGGAACAAATCCAGTGATCAGACTGTCGATAAGCAGCGGCAGCGAACAATAGGGTGACACAAAAAAAGAGCAGGCCTGCGGCTTACGCCGCGAGCTTGCTCTTCCTGTTCTTATAGCGGTATTCGATACTGTGATCGATTCTCCACAATGTTCTCGCCTTGCTGATAGACCCATTGGAAGTGGAACTGCGTTCCTTCATACCCGGTCCGAAGTTTAATATCAGGCACAATGACATCGTCCAGTCGATCAAGAATCGTCTGCTGAATCGTACGCAGCCGCTTCTCATTGCTTTCCGCTAATTGCTCTGCCGCTTCTTCGGATGGTGCAGTCTGCAGGAAATATGCAATTGCAACTTCTTCATTCGACAGATCGTCCGGCAGCGGCGACCCTGAACCGCGGAACACTTCTTGCACCGTGTTCAGCCAGTCGCGGTACAGATCCATTCTAACATCGTATACATGCGGATATTCGCTCATGTTACATCTCTCCTTCAAACCAAGCAAATCCAGTCGTCACCAGCATAATACGGCCGCGCATGATCAATCAACCCTTGATTTGCCGATTTACGACTCTTGATCTTGATCGTCTGAAGATTCCACATAGCGTTGTAGCGCGAGCATTTTGTTATCCCAGAACCGATCGTAATAAGCAAGCCATCGCTTAAGCTCCTGGAGAGGCGCAGGCTCTAATCGATAGCGAGTCTCGCGCCCCACCTTCCGTTCCGTCAGCAGTCCGGCATCCGTAAGAATGCGCAGATGTTTCGAAACAGCCGTTCGCGTCATCGAGAAATGGCTGGATATTGCGGTCACCGGCATTTCTTCATCGCCTAACATCTCTAGGAGCTTGCGCCGCGAAGGGTCTGCAATCGCTTGGAACACGTCAATTGTAGGTTTCTTATCGTCGGGAGTGGGCTTAGCCTGTCCCATCCACAGTTAACCTTCTTCGATAACGTGTGCAAGCTTCTTGATGATACCATCCCAGCCATGACCCATATGCTCGCGCACTTGCGTATGCGGTTGATTGAATTCCGTAACCATATCCGCGCTCCAACCGCCGTGCGTAAGCGTAAACGCCGTTTTGCCCTCTTGCTCTACAAGCTCGAACGACAACGTCCAGTCTTTGCCCCAAAGGAATGCCAAGCGGTATGGCGGTTCCACCACCGTCACCTTGCACGGCGACATGCCGAATTGACCGGCATTCAATTCAAATTCATAACCGACAACAGGCTCGAAGCTCGTAGGCGGCATGAACCATGACGCGATCCCTTCGGCAGTGGATACTGCCTTCCACACTTTATCAATTGGTGCATTCAATACAATATTGCGTACGATGTCAGGCAGCTGTTGTTGGTTTGTTTCGCTCATTGGTCTAATCTCCTATTCATCACATGTTAAAGAAATTGGTCATCGATTTATGAAACCATTTGGTTTCACATCGGAGTATATGACACCTTAAGGTTTCATGTCAAGCTTCAAAATATACATAAAAAAACCGTCCTTCCATTGGAAGAACGGTTCTGCGATTAGCTCAACTAACTAGTGGATGCGGCGAAAACTCCGATAACGATGATGAATATCACAATGTACAAGGCGAGAATAAAGGCTGCGAATAGCAGTGAAGCCTTGAAATAATTGGCTTTACTCGGATTGGTATTGCTGCTGAATGCCCAAACGAACATCATGACGATATTAACGATCGGAATAAGCATGATCAAGTTTGTAATCAACCACTCTTTGACGGAGACTACTTCCGATACGTTCGGTTTGTAATGATTCAAATTCGGGTTATGATTCGGCGCACCTTGGAATTGATGACCTTGTTCAGTCTGCATGTGTTATATATTCCTCCCAAATATAGTTATGTAAAATAATTACTCGATTATTATATGCAGGATTAATAATAAATTCCATTATTAAATTAACATAAAATTCATCATGACGAACCGTATATATCTTGACTTTCATAGTTTCACAACTTACTTGTCCTATGAAAATAAAGAAACCGCCATAAGCAGAGAAATAAATTCCTCCACTTATGACGGCTTTCTAATTGAAAATTGACTGCTCCGATCACCGATCAGCTATACGCCGATAATCGTCAGTTCTTTCGGGAATGTCGTCAGCGACTCCGCGCCTTCGTCTGTAATCAGCACATCATCCTCAATCCGAACGCCACCAAGGTCTGGGACATAGATGCCCGGCTCGACAGTGACGACCATACCGGTACGAAGCAAATCCGTGTTCGCTCCATGCAGGGATGGATACTCATGAATATCCAGACCGATGCCATGTCCAAGCCGATGCGTAAATCGTTCGCCATATCCGCATGCTTCAATGTGGCGTCTTGCCGCAAGGTCCGCTTCCATCATCGGAATGCCCGGCTTCAACGCCTCGATGCCTCTTTCATTCGCCTTCAATACCGCATCATAGATTGACTTCAGCTCATTCGAAATTTCACCGACTGCAAATGTGCGAGTAATGTCCGACACATAACCGTCAGCATATACGCCCATATCGAACAGCAGCAGCTCGCCTTCAGCAATACGGCGATTGCCAGGCGAACCATGCGGCAGTGCGGAATTCGCGCCTGCCAGCACGGTTGTGTCGAACGAAGGGCCTTCCGCCCCGACCTTGCGCATACGGAAATCGATATCGGCCGCGATCTCAAGCTCCGTCACGCCTGGCTTAACAAGCGGAAGCGTATCACGGAGTACTTGCTCAATAAGATGAACCGCATGCTTGATTCGGGCAATCTCATCCGTCGATTTGACCGCACGCATGGCAAGAAGCGCATCATCGATGCCAGACAACGATGCCTGAGGGAGAACCGATTTCAATCGCTCATACTGCGATACCGTTACCCGCTCCTTCTCGATCGCGAGAGTGCCTGCGGCTGTTGTCCCGAGCATGCTGGCTAGAATCGAATAGGCATCTTCCGTGTCACGATGCGATTCGATTCCATCTACCGATGCATGTGCTTCCGCACCGGCGCGATCCAGCTGAGGCACTAGCAGCTTGGATGTCCCGTCAGCTGTTACAATAAGCGCAAGAAGACGTTCGTGCGGATCACTGCGAAACCCGCTTAAATAATACACATGCTTCGGATTCGTAATAATTGCTGCTTGAATCGATTGATCCGCCAATTGCGTTGTAAGCAGTCGCAGCCGTTCATTCATCGTAAACCCACCTAACCTTCTTCATTGTTATTCCGTTATATAAGCAAGCAGCAGCGCCGCCGTATTCACAATCGCATCCGCATGCGTACGTTCCATTCCATGCGAGGCGTGTACCCCTGGACCAATGAGCGCCGCTCGAATATTGCTTCCGCCTCGCAGCGCTGCTGACGCATCCGAACCGTAGTATGGATAAATATCGACAGCGTAAGGCATTCCTTCCCGCTTCGCCAACTCTATCAGCTTCGACGTCATACCGTAATCGTACGGACCAGACGAATCTTTGGCACAGATCGATACATCCCGCTCCGTCGTGCTTAGATCATCGCCGATCGCCCCCATATCGACCGCAATCATCTCGGTAATATCCGGCGATACATAAGCGCTGCCATGCCCAACCTCTTCATAGGTCGAGACGATGATATGAACCGTACGAGACGGCGTACGTCCTTCCCGCTTCAGCCACTCCAGCAAACCAAGCAGCGCGGCTACGCTCGCTTTGTCGTCCAAGTGACGAGATTTCACAAGTCCGTTCGGTAGAATTCGTACCCGTGGATCCCAGGAGATGAAATCGCCTGGCGCAATGCCCAGACGCTCCGTATCACTCTTCGACTCCACCCACTCATCCACTCGAATCTCCATATTCGCTTCGTCACGCTTCCAATCGCGGGCATCCGAATAAACATGGACGGATGGCTTCGTCGAGAGAACGGTTCCATCATATTGCCGCCCGTCCCGCGTATGTATAAGACAGTACTCGCCCTCTACGGTCTGCATGGCATATCCGCCGATCGGTGTGAACCGAATCGTTCCGTCTGATTTGATCGAGCGGACCATCGCTCCGAGCGTGTCGACATGAGCGGTTAATGCAATTGCATTCGTATCGCTTGCACCTGGTATAACGATGATGCCGTTCCCTTTGGGCGAACGCTGCATCGTGTAACCGAGTCTGCTCACTTCCGTGTTCACGAGCTCCATGATCGCCATACAGAACCCGCTTGGACTTGGCGTTCGAAGCAGCCGATCCAGCATTTCCAAGATGTACGAACGGTCTAGTGAAGCTGCATAAGTATTCGTCATTCATGCATCACCTCATTGGTTATAGTGGAATGAATCGTTTCGTTGACAGATGATGGATACCCTCATAGAATGATAGTGATTATCATCATCACATGAAACATCGTTTCATTTTTACAGCCGGACAGCTATAAACCGCATTATACATTTGATACATAGGAGGGTTTCATGGATGAGCACCGAACTTGATTTTTCCCTTATCAAAATGTACTTCCATACCTCGCCTGAAGGCGCTGATCACCCGATTCTCGAAATGCGCAGCGATCAATTCCTGGATGCGGACATTGCGAAACAGACATTCCTTGAAGCCGGCAAGCTCGTACAAGCGATCGGGCTGGAGCTTCCCGCCTCGTTCGCAGGCACCTCATTCGGCAACTTGTGCGCGATCCAGCTGCTGATGTTCGCTCAATATCATATTATACTCGATCTGTCGCTTCCGAATCTGATGTTCCAGGTTGAAGCCCATGACGACCATGCTCACCTAGGCTATCGCATTATTGAACTTCGTACCATACCTGCTCCTGTCGAGGGACAAGAAGCTTGGCTCGCGGCTTCGCTTGAACGATTCGTGCGTGAAACAGTAACGCCAGCCGTCTGCGCAATTGCACAAGCCGCTGGCGTCAAGCCTCAGATGATCTGGCAGCAATACGGTTCACTGCTCGCATACGTAAGAGATTATGTGCGTGATCATATTCCGGTACCCGCCATGGTCGAGTCGTTTGAAGTGGGGTACCGTGTCATTACGGAGCAAGTCCCGCCGGATGCATTCGGCGTACGCCGAAACCCGTTCGTACATACGCCGCGCTACATCGACAGCCCCTATACACCAGATGGTAAGCTGATGATGAATTCGTCATGCTGCATGTACGACAAACGCGAGAACGGTGTCAAATGCTACACTTGTCCGATGCTCACGCCAGATCAACGCGAATCGATGCGTGTTGAGATGTGTGCAAAGACCGAAGCCCAAACAATTTAGTCGTTTGAATTTATCGCGAGGATGTCGTCGTGCCCAGCACGGTGTCATCCTCATCTCTCCATCCGAACAGCGGCCAAGATAGGTTGCGACGAATATGAAGCGTTATGCCTTCCTCTGCCTTGCGAATCGTAACGGTTCGACTGAAAGGTGTCCATACCTCATGCTGGACGAGGTTAAGCTCGCCTGCAGATGTCCACTGCGCTCTACCCGCTGTCGACTTCAAGCGCTCTCCTGCATAGACCCACTGATCAATGCCGTAAGTCAGCTGATGTTCTCCGCTAGTATCCGTGACAGTTGCGACAATTCGATCCGCTTCCTCCGTCAGCTGAATCGTCTCCCAGCCCGCCAAGTTCGATTCAAGCTGATACGTTGTACCATATGCGATAAAACGCTGCTTCTCCCCTGCTTCGCCCAATCGAGTGCTAAGCGTAAGTTCTGCAATCCGATCCAACAACTGCTCATGTGCTTCCGCATTCGCCGGCAGCGATTCTTCACGAATAGCAGGCAGCAGATGCTCCCATACTGCGTTCAACGCCTTCTGCTCGCCCCAGTCAGCAGCATTCAAAGCAACCAGCATATTGTGCGACGGGATGATGATACATTTCTGAGTGAAGAGTCCCGAGAACCGATACGCGTCAAATCGGCAGCGCCACAATTGATAGCCGTATCCCGTCTCCCAATCATGATTCGGATCCGTGCCGTTGCTGACTTGGAGCTCCGAAGAAGCGTCAATCCAGCTCTCTGCAAGCAGCTGCTCACCGTTCCATACGCCCCGCTGCAAGTAAAGCAGCCCTAGCTTGGCCACATCCTCCAGCTTGATGCACATTCCGAAGCCCCCAGCATTATGTCCGCCCGGAAGGATCGCCCACTCTGCAACCTCGATGCCAAGCGGTTCTAGCAGCCGCGGAGCGAGGAATGCTTGCAGCGACTGACCGCTCACTCGTTCAACGATAACGCCAAGAATATGCGATGCTCCGCTATTGTAAGCAAAATGAGTGCCTGGTTCATACGGTATCGGCGCTTCAAAGAACTTGCGAATCCAATCTCCGCCCTGCGCGATCGTCTGCTCAGTCGGATCACCCGTATGACCCGTCGCCATGGCCAGCAGATCATGGATCGTCATGGCAAGCAGGTGCTCTGACGGCTCTTCCGGAAGCTCATTCGGGAAATAAGAGACGACTTTATCCTCCACCTTCAGCAGCCCTTCCTGAACGGCTAGTCCAACCGCAGTTGAGGTAAAGCTCTTCGTAATCGAGAATATAAGGTGAGGAAGCTCAGCCGAATACGGTTCCCACCAGCCTTCAGCTGCTACGACGCCATTGCGTACAACCATAAACCCGTGAATTTCTAATGAATCTCGCTTCAATGCATCGAGAAAATCAGATATGGCTTGGCTTGGAATTCCTGCCTGTTCGGGCGTTGAACGCGGCAAACGAATGGATGAAGTCATCGTGAATGAAACCTCCAATTATCGCAATTTAGGTAAAATACAATGAATCGTGATACTTAAACCTTACCATAACTGAGCATCGATCGAGTGAACTTCCGCTATGATAATAGCGAAAGACGAGCATAAATTTTGAGAACTAGCGTGTGAGAAAAACGGACTGTCTGGACGTTCTTAATGATTGGCATTTGAAAGGCATCGATCCACATTCTGTATGTTGACAAATAATTATTTTTGTGATATAATAAAATATTTATCTATTTACACGAAATTGTTCTCCCATTAAGATAAGAACACGCATGATAGGGTTTCGGCTCATTTTGCGATGAAATGGACTTGGGGGATTGTGCATATGCGAGTAACGAATGGCGTTTATTTGGCGGCTGTCACCACTACAGCAATGGGGAAACCGGACACGGTATATCCCGTGTTGTTAACTGATGGAACGGAAGCGGTACTTATTGATGCCGGATATCCGGGAAGACTCGCAGATCTTCAGCAAGCTTTGGCTGACGCAGAAGTCGAGATCACGCAGCTATCTCAAGTTATTGTGACACATCAAGATATTGATCATATCGGCGGGGTTTCAGCACTGCTGGAAGAGGTAAGGAAGCACAGATCGGTTGAGGTGCTGGCTCATGCGCTCGAGAAGCCATACATTCAAGGCGAGAAGCGGTTGATTAAAGTAACGGACGAGGTACTTGCGAATTTGGATGCGATGATGCCGCCAGGTACGCCCGACACTTTCAAACAAGCGTTGCGAGCACTGCTGGAATCTCCTCCAAGTGCAAAGGTCGATCGGACGATTAAGGATGGAGATCGACTTCCCATCTGCGGTGGCATTGTCGTCATCGAAACGCCTGGCCACACACCTGGTCATATCAGCCTCTATCATGAGCCTACCCGCACCCTCATCGCCGCTGACGCGCTAGTGGTCATTGACAATCAGCTTCGCCCATCATTCCCTTATACTTGCGTGGATTACGGCCAAGCTTTGCGCTCATTAGACCGATTCGCAGGCTTCGCGATCGATCGCGTGATCTGTTATCACGGCGGCGTATACGAATCTGACGATGTGAATCATCGTATCGCCGAATTGGCTGCAGAGTCTCCTTCCCTTGGGTAGGAGCGTGACTCTACAGCTCATGCAGCGTAACTTCACAGCTTATGAATAATCTTGCGTTCGGGAAGGTTTGCCCCATCCCTCTTGAGATATAGAATGGACAGCCTTTGTACCGATGCAGCCCTTTAATGATTCCGCTAGATGCCAATGCACCTTTGTTAATGTATCGGAACAGCGGCGGGACGTTGAACTGCATGCCATGAAAATGTCCCGCCATGAAATAACGGAACTGCGGCTTCAGATGGAGAATCACATTCGGATCATGCGTAATGACGATGACGGGCTGCTCTGGCTCCGCCTTGGCGAATGCCTGTTCCGGATCGCTCTTCTTCGAGCCAAAATCGTCGATGCCGACGATGCGGAATTTGCCGTCAACGAGAACCGAATCGTTCAGCAGTACCGTGAACCCTGCCTGCTCTAGAATGGAAATGAGCCGCAGGCGATCTGGCTCCGACAAGCGATAGTCATGATTACCGAGTACAGCATATACAGGAATGCCGGCTGCGCCAATCGCTTCGGCATAACGCTTCACCTTCGGCAGATGCTTCGCCTTCTGAGTGAAATCACCTGTAACACAGATGTAATCGGGCTTCTGCTGCTTAATGATTCGGCTGATTCTCCGATGCGATATTCGCGTAAATTCCACATGCACATCACTGATTTGAAGCACTCGAATGCCCAGCTGTGCGGAAGGAACTTGAATTCGCTCCAGCTTGAGCCACTGGGTTGGTACGATAAGTAGAACATAGGCGGACAGCGCTGCAGCAGCTATCATCGCAATGATGAGCCACATATTGTCCATTGGGATCTCCTCCTTCCTTCTCCTTCATTAACACAATTGGAAGGCGGCTTAAGCAGTGCTAGATCTATGATTTGCGTTTCGGCTTTATCAAATGGTCCAGCGGCTCGTTATCCTCGATGAAGCGCTGTCTGCCTGCCGCAGTCGGCAGCATGCAGATGTCCGCTTGGCCGAACATGCGATACCTCATTCTTGCGATCCAAGAATACCCATAATCACGAATCGGCGCTGGCAGCACGATCGTTGCGTACAACAGCGGCCACAACCCGCCTAGTCTGCGGAACACACGCAGTGCCGCGCCAGACTTCACGTATACACGACCGTGTTCGAGCAGTACGAGCGAATCAAGCTTCTGCGCATCAAGCCCTGCATGAGTTAGCAGCTTGCTGCCGATCTCCGATTGCAACGCGGCAATTCGAAATCGCTGGTGCTTATCCCGCTGCACCGCGAATTTGGTCATGCCATGACAGAGCGCACAATCACCGTCCACCAGCATAATGATTGGCATTTGATCGTTTCTTGTGTCCGCAGCCATAGGTTGTCTCCCCTTGTATAATCTGCACGATTTCTTTCCATCCTAGCACATTTAGGGGCGTTTGTAAGTATGAGCAATATCGCCGAATGGGTTACATGACACTTGCATCGATCAAGATGACCAATCGGCGCCGAGTAAGGCTAGATCAAGATCCATTGTGGAGTATGCTCCTTGAGCTGCCTCAATATCATTGGTCATCTGCAGGCTGCTGTGCTATAATGACAGGCAAATTCTACTACCGATTGCCGGAGGAACCTCATGCTTACTTTTGAACAGAAGCTGTCGATCATTGAATCGTTTCCGCAGCTGCAGCGCAAGGATGTATCGCTAGGACGCATTAATTTTCAATACGAAGAAAGCGTCTATGAACGGAAAAATCTCGTCTACCACCTTCACCCGAATGGGAATGGTTACGTCTATGCCGGCCTGTTGAACGATCCACGCAAGGATGCCAAAGGCCTGGTCAACATTCGAGACCTTGATGCTGATGAGCTGCATTCGCTGCTCTCGCAATCCATCGCATCGCTCAGCGAGCTGACGGATTCGCCAGAAGCTATTGCTATTACGCCGAAGCCGCCGAAGAAGCCGAAGGAAGAACCCGCTGCTGAGCTGGATGCGCCAGACTCGTTGCAGCAGCTGTGGCAGGACAAGCAAGGCAATACGCTCGTTCTTCGATACGAAGATGATGCAGAGCTATGGTACATCTGGGCGCTTGATGCGCTGGACTGCGCGTTCGAGACCGAAGCAGAATCAATCGAGTATTTGGCAGAGGAAGGCTTCCGACGCGTCAAATAATCAAATGAGGGGTTGTCTCTTACGGTTAGATTAACCGAAGGAGACAACCCCTTATCTTATGCGCGAGCTGGGCTCGCCTCATATTTTAATAATAAACTGGCAGTACGCAAACCGGCTGCGACAGCGCCAAGCTGTTGCCCGTAAACGTCAGTTCACCGCTGTCCCGATTGACGCGGAATACCGCAATGTTGTTCGTATCGCGATTAGCAGCAAGCAGATGGCTGCCGCTTGGCGTCAGCGCGAAGTGGCGCGGATGACCGCCTTCGACTGAAATATATTGAATCGTCGACAGCTTGCCTGTCGCTGCATCAATGGCATACACGACAATGCTGTCATGGCCGCGATTGGAGCCGTAGACGAAACGTCCGTCCTTTGAAACCGTGATCTCTGCACATGTGTTCTCGCCATCAAAACCTTCTGGAGGCAGTGTCGACAACGTCTGGATCTCAGTCAGGGCTCCATTCTCTGCATGATAATTGAAAGCAGTCACTGTCGAATCCACTTCATTGATGACATAGGCATATGGCGCAGTTGGGTGGAATGCAATATGGCGTGGACCACCGCCTGGATGAATCACCGTCTCGCCTTGCGGTACAAGCTTCTTCGCTTCGCGGTCGATCGAATAAATACGAATCCGGTCCAGTCCAAGGTCCTGTACATACAAGTATTTGCCGTCTGGGCTGAACATCGACGAGTGCGGATGCGGACGATCTTGACGCTCTGGATGAACGCTGCTGCCCTCATGCTGCTGGACATCAAGCTGTTCGCCAATTCGGCCGTCTTCCGTCAGTGCGCTAAGGCCAACCATGCCGCCATGGTAGCTTGCTACTGTTATGTATTCACTGTTAGCATCCCGTTGGATGTGGCAAGTTGGAGCGCTTACCGTGAACTCGCGATTCAGCTGCGTAAGCGAACCGTCTGCCGGCGAGATTGCATAGGCGACAGCCTCACCATTTTTGCTGCCATCCGCATTCTTGCCTTCCGTAATCGCATAGAGACGATTGCGTGCTGCATCGACGTTCAGGAACGTCGGGTTTTTCAATCCGCTGTATCCGTGCAGCTGAGTCAGCTGTTCCGAGCTTTCGTCAAATAGAAGTACATACACACCGTTCGATTCCGCTTCAGCATATGAGCCGGCGAACACGAGCAGTCTAGCTTGTTCATTGGTCATTATGTGTTCTCCTCCTAATCCCTTTAACACCTTGTAATCTTCATCCTCCTGATTATATAAGGAGTCTGTCTAAGAAACAAATGATTCCATGCGAAAGCTTCAATGTTGATGTCGACCATGATATGATAGGACGCGTGTTGATTGACCTATTATTGACTATGATGGATTCGTTCTAGGAGTGTTCAATGATTATGATAAATGGTGACAATATAGAGGCATCCGAGCTCCCTCTGAAGGTTCAGCTCGTATTGGACGTTGGCGGCGTATTGCTGTCGAATCTGACCCCGACTTTCTGGACCCAGCTTGTGGAGCATACAGGCGTGGAGCACTCCTTAATCCGTTCACGGTATAAGCAAGAAATTCGCGATGATTTATGGTCAGGCGCCATCGAGGAACCTCAGTTCTGGCAATGGATGAACCAATACTGCCCTTCCCTCTCGGAGGAAGTCGGACGAGGGATGATCATGGACAACCTCGTGCCATTGGCTTCACTTGAACGACTGGCGAGCTGGCAGCAGCTTGCGGACTTACATATTCTAAGCAACCATCGAACAGAATGGCTTGCTCCGAAGCTTGCCGATCATGCACATTGCTTCACGAGTATCACCGTTTCGAGCAGCGCTGGCTGCTTCAAGCCGAATCTTCGCATCTATGAGCATGCAGCCAATGCGATTGACAGCGCGAGAGGCCCTATTCTATTCATTGATGATTCACCAGCGAATCTGAAGCAAGCGGAATCGCTCGGATGGGCCGTACTGCTGGCCGATCCGGCAGGCGAATGGTTGGACAAAGTTGAGCCCGCTATGCGGCAACTACTTGAAGGCTATAAAGCAAAGTGACATTGAAATCCACTCAAACAACTGATGTCAGGAGAAGCGAAAATGAACATCTATCGGAATCCGCGTAAATATGCAGTGACGTTCATCATGACGAGTGCCGTGTGTGTATCGTTATTGTCCGGATGCGGAAATAGCGACAGTAACAGTAATAGTAACAGTGCTAAAGAAAATACATCTACTGAAGTTGCCGGACAGACAACGGACGCACACGTAGGCCACGTTCATACGGAGACGACTCAATTGGCTAACGGCGATATTCAGGAAAAAACCGCTTCGATCGACGTCCTCCCTTCATTCTTGGATGGGCTGCCTGAGCAAGTCGTTCTGGCCTACCAAGCCGCAGCCATTACTCGCGACACGCTCGCATGGATTCCATGCTACTGCGGCTGCGGCGGCAGCGCCGGACATGAGAGCAACTTGAACTGCTTTATCGCAGAAGTCGAAGCGGATGGCTCCGTTGTATGGGATGACCACGGCACACGCTGCGATGTGTGCGTCAATACCGTGCTGCAGACGGTCCAGATGAAGCAAGAAGGCAAGTCGGTGAAGGAAATTCGGACGGCAATTGATGATGCGTACAAAGTGGGATATGCGAAGCCTACGGCGACGCCGATGCCATCGTAGGGATCATCTACCCACCCAAACCCTCAGGAGTTCTACCCACCCAAACCCTCCCTGCAAGGGAGGGCCCCCAGGGTTTCCAACCCCGGGACCCCGGAATGACTGTTCTATGTACTGGTGAGCGTATGCTCGCTTTAGTCCCTGCTGGGACACGCTTTACGTTTGAGTGTTCTAGGACGGTTGGGTGATAGCATACCTAGTTCGATTAGGCCCTACATGCGAGCATATACCCGCTTTCGTCCCTGTGGGACACGCTCTCCTTTTCTGCTAAGCAGTTTGTTAAAAGAGATTACATATTAGTTAAACCGAAAAGCCCCCATCGGGACGACAATCGCTCTACTAAAGAGAGCGGTCGTCACGGTGGAGGCTTTTTAACGGTTGTGATAGTGGTTATTTCGGGATATTGGGTGCATGAGGAACGGTAACGGTTGTGGGCGTGGCTATAGTGTTCAAGCATCGAGATTTCGATATCGTAAACATGTAATAAGCACGTCTGCATCCGTTAGAACTTGAAAAGTGCGGTTTTGAGACTAATAAGCCCTGCCGACAATCGTTAGGAGATGGCGGTACTCCGTAAACGGAGTACCCCGGAACATGGATGTGCGCTCAAGCGTTCTGCGACCGACTTCTCGGAAGATACTACTCCGCTTCGGCGGCTGTCGCCTCGGCTTGGCCGTGGACGGATGCGCTGCTCATCATTCGGTAGTAGGCCCCCTGCTGCGCCAGCAGTTTCTCGTGGCTGCCGTGTTCGAGGATCTGGCCTTTATCGATGACCATAATCGTGTCAGCGTCGCGGATCGTGTTGAGCCGGTGAGCGATGATGAAGCTCGTACGGCCTTCCATAAGCTTCGCCATTGCTTCTTGAATGTGCAGCTCCGTCCGTGTATCGATCGAGCTGGTCGCTTCATCCAAAATGAGCATCGAAGGCTTCGCCAACATGACGCGCGCAATCGCGAGCAGCTGCCGCTGGCCTTGGCTCAGGTTGCCGCCGTTCTCGCTGAGCAGCGTGTCATATTTGTTCGGCAGACGCTGGATGAACGGATCGGCATTGGCAAGCTTAGCCGCCTCCCTCATCTCGGCATCCGTTGCATTCGGATTGCCGTACTTCAAGTTGTCACGAATCGTGCCCGTGAACAAATACGTGTCCTGAAGTACGACGCCGAAGCTGCGGCGCAGGCTGTCGCGCGTATAATGATCGATCTCGATTCCATCGATCGTAATCTTGCCCGCCGAAGGATCATAGAAGCGCGTCAGCAGCTGAATGATGGTCGTTTTGCCAGCGCCTGTAGGACCTATAATGGCTGTTGAGCTGCCCGCTGGCGCGACGAAGTTGATATCGTTGATGATCGGTTCTCCAGGCTTGTAGCCAAACTTCACATGCTCAAATTCGACACGTCCAGCCGGTGATTTCATCTCGATTGCTTGCGGGAGATCTGCTGGTTCTTCTTTCTCGTCCAGCGCTTCGAACACACGCTCTGCGCCGGCAAGTCCGGACTGCAGTACGTTGTACGTAGCCGCCAAGTCGTTAAGCGGACGAACGAATTGACGCGAGTATGTGATGAAGCTGGCGATAACACCAACGGACAAATAGCCTTTGACACCGAGAATACCGCCAACAATCGCAACGGATGCGAAGCCGATGTTGCTAATAATGTTCAACAGCGGCATCATCAGGCCCGACCACACCTGCGCTCTGTAGCTTGTCTCCCGCAGCTTGTCGTTAATTTCATTGAATTCCTCGATCGCTCGCTGCTCCTGGTTGAATGCCTGGACAATCTGGACGCCGGAAATCGTCTCCTCGATATGGCCATTCAACGCGCCAAGCTGTGCCTGCTGCGCCTTGAAAAGTGCGCTTGTCCTTCGCGTAATGATGCGAGTGAGTGCGAAGACAAGCGGAACAGTGATAAGACTCGCTAGCGTAAGCGTCGGACTGAGCACAAGCATCATTACGAGCGATCCGCCGATGCCGAGTATGCCTGACATGAGCTGGGTCGTCGACTGCGAGATCGTGTTGCTAACGTTGTCAATGTCGTTCGACAATCGGCTCATAACATCACCATGACGGCGGCTGTCAAAATAAGCGAGCGGCAGCTGCTGCAGCTTCTCATACAGCGTTCTTCTGAGCCGAACAACAATACGCTGCGCAACGCCTGCCATCCAACGGCCCTGCATGAAACTAAGACTTGCATCTGTCAAATAAGCGACCGCCATTGCGATCAAGAAATAACGCAGCAGGTCGAAGTCGACGCTGCCTCCCTTCATCGTATCAATGGCACGCCCGATCCAATATGGTGTCAGAAGGCCGATTGCGGATGAAATAATGACAAAGCAGAATATGATCGACAATCGCAGTCGTTCAGAGCCAACGAATTTCCACAAGCGCAGAAGTACGCTAAGCGCATTCTTCGGCTTCCCTCCTGCTCCTCGCGGACCTCCCCCGAAACCTCCAGGACGCGGGCCGCCTGGACCGCCGATCGGCATTGGAGGAGGCGTCGGCTTATTCGTTTCAGGACGATTGGGCTGCTGCGGCATGCTGATCGGCCTCCTTCCCATACTGCGAACGATAAATTTCACGATAAACCTCGCACTCGCGCATCAATTGACCATGATCGCCAACCGCAACCAACTGGCCGTTATCCATCACGAGAATGCGATCTGCATCCATAACGGATGTAATGCGCTGTGCGATGAGGAGCGTAGTCACCTGTGCGCCAAGCGACTTGAGCGACCCTTTGATGCGCGCCTCCGTCAGCACGTCCAGCGCGCTCGTGGAGTCATCCAGTATTAGAATCTCAGGCTTCCGTACCAACGCCCTGGCAATCGACAGCCGTTGTTTCTGACCGCCTGAGAAATTGACGCCGCCTTGACCAACAAGCGAGTCGTAGCCGCTGGGCAGCGCTCGAATGAAATCATCCGCAGCAGCAATCCGTGCAGCCTCCATAATCTGCTCATCGGTCGCATGCTCATTGCCCCAGCGAATATTGTCCTTCACCGTACCGGTGAAGAGCACCGCCTGCTGCGGAACAATCGCAATTCGACTGCGCAATGAAGTCGGATCAACTAAGGCAACATTATGTCCGAGGACGGACACCGTGCCGCCTGTTGCATCATAGAAGCGCGGAATGAGACTGACGAGCGTGCTTTTGCCAGAACCTGTTGAGCCAATGATGCCGATCGTCTCCCCTTGCTTGCAATGGAAGGACAGATGATGAAGCACCTTTTCACCAGCCACGCCATCGTAGGAGAACGACACGTTATCGAATTGAATGCAGAAACCGTCGCGAGCGGCATCCGCAGCTTTCTCATCAGACATAACCGAACCGCCTGGACGTTCATCCTGCTGGAAAACGCTTACGATTCGAGTCGTTGAAGACTTCGCTCGGACGAACATGTTGAATACCATCGTAATCGTCATAAGCGAGAACAGAATTTGCAGCATGTAGTTAATGAATGCAACGACATGCCCCGCCTGCATTTGGCCGTTATCAATGCGGACTCCGCCGATCCATAGAATGACGATAATACCGATGTTAACCGTCAAAGCGATAAGCGGATTGAAGATCGCCATTGCCTTCATCGCGTTCTCATTGGCTGAGCGATAAGCGTCATTCGCTGACTCGAACTTCTTGGCTTCATCCTCGTATCGGTTGAAGGCTTTGACTACACGAATGCCGGACAAGAAGTCACGCGTATAGCCATTGAGTCGATCGAGCGACTGCTGCACGCGCGCGAACCGCGGAAAACCGATTCGAAGGTTCATGACGATCAAGAACGCGACAATCGGCACAACTGCGAGCAGAATAACCGACAGCGGCGGATTAAGCCGTACTGCCATAATAACGGCACCGATGCCAAGCAATGGCGCTTTGACGAAGATGCGCATCAGTCCGTTCACGAAGTTCTGAATTTGCGTCACATCGTTCGTTAACCGCGTAATTAGCGATGCCCGGTCCAACTTATCGATTGCTGCAAAAGCTAGCGATTGGACTTTGCGATACAAATCGCCTCGAAGCTCTGCCCCGAACTGCTGGGAGACCCGGCTGGAGACGAGGTTGCGAGTCGCTGCTGCGGCAGCGCCAAGTGCTGTAATCAGCAGCATGATGGCTCCATAGCGGTAGACAACATCCAGATCGCCGGCAACGACGCCTTCGTCGATAATCTTCGCAAGCATGGCGGGCTGCAGCAGATCGCACAGCGCCTCGAGCATTAGGAACAGAATGGCAATGATGAAGCCTTTGCCGTACTTCGCCCGATATTTGCGTAATAAATACATCCGATTCCTCCGTTCTGAGCATGCTGCGCACGATAGTTCTACACCAAAATATCTCAGAGATTATAATGCAATTATATCAACGCCTCAACTCACGCTTGGACAAGAAAACAGCAGGAAATTGGTGTAAATCAAAATCAAACTGCTATTGTGGTGCTTAAATCGGGATAGAGCGGCTTATTCCAGATAAATTGTAGATTACCTATGAGAATACAAGGTTTTAAGATCGACAAAACGGGTCCCCTCTTCCAAACCTTTCATAAGAAGCTTATAAATTCTGGGGTGCGGGTGTCGTGAACTTATAGCGTCTTATAAAAAACAAAACGGCCGGAAAACTCCGACCGTTCTGGTATACGATGCATGCGAATGGTTATTACACGCTTACGCGCTTGTAATGGCGATGATGTCGCCTGCCTTCGCTTGCAGTTGAAGGACGGCATCTTCTGGCGCAGGCTCATACGCATTGCCGTTAAGCTGCAGCTTCCAGCCTTGCTCGCCTTTCAATTGGAACATGCCATCCTGCGCGATGCGCAGTTCAGCATGCTTCAAGCGGCTATCCTCCCATGCAAGATCAACTTCCGCCCCGCCGCGCGCACGTAAGCCGGTCACTCGGCCCGATGGCCAAGCGCTAGGCAGTGCAGGCAGCAGTCGGATCAGACCCGCATGCGATTGAAGCAGCATCTCTGCCACGGCAGAAGTACCACCGAAATTCGCATCGATCTGGAATGGCGGGTGGTCGCCGAACAGGTTCGGGTGAATCGACTTCGCTAGCAGTCCTGCCAAATTCGAGTAAGCTTCTTCCGCATCGAATAAACGCGCCCAGAAGTGGATGATCCATGCTCGGCTCCAGCCCGTATGACCGCCTCCATGTGCCAATCGACGATTTAGCGTCTTACGCGCCGCTTCTGCCAGCACAGGCGTACTGTCTGGTGTTATCGCATCGCCTGGATGCAGGGCAAACAGATGCGAGATATGGCGATGACCCGGTTCCGGCTCTTCGTACTCCTCGGACCATTCCATCAGCGTGCCGTTGCTTGCAATGCCCTGTTCGGGCATATGCGCGAGTCGATCGCGCAGATCGTCGGCAATCGGATCTTCGAGTCCAAGCGTATTGATCGACGTCAGACATGCCTCGAACAACATGCGAATCATCTGGGTGTCCATCGATGGGCCGACGCACAGTGCTCCTTCATTGCCGTTCGGTAAACGGTAGCTGTTCTCCGGCGAGACTGACGGTGCCGTTACCCAACGTCCTTGCGGATCCTGCACCATGAAGTCCAAGAAGAATTCCGCAGATTCGCGCATTGCAGGATAAGCGCGATCCCGCAGGAATGCCTTATCCCCGCTGTACAAGTAATGTTCCCACATATGCAGCATGAGCCAAGCGCCGCCCATTGGCCAGAACATCGCTGGGAGCCATGTCGACACGATTGCCGTATCTGCCCACAGGTTGCTCGCATGGTGAACGCAGAAGCCTCTTGCCCCATACATGACTTTCGCCGTATGGCGGCCGTTCTCGATCAGCTTTTCGGTATAATCGAACAACGGCTCATGGCATTCAGCAAGGTTCGTCACTTCCGCTGGCCAGTAGTTCATCTGGATATTAATGTTCGTGTGATAGTCAGATTCCCAAGGCGGCGTCAGAAACTCGTTCCATACACCTTGCAAGTTCGCTGGTAGACTGCCCCTTCTCGAACTCGAGATGAGCAGGTAACGACCGTATTGGAAGAACAACGAAATGAAGCCAGGATCCTCTTCTCCATCGCGGAAACGGGCGATACGCTCATCCGTCGGCAGCTTGCTTAAGTCATCGCTCGCATTCGAAGCTCCATTCAACTCCAAGGTGACACGGTTGAACAGAGCACCATGTGCTTCGATATGATCGTGGCGAACGGCTTCATAACCTTTGGACACAACAGCATCTATGACTGCCTCGCTAGCCGCTACAGGATCCGCCTGATTATAGGTTGTCGCTGCTGCTACATAGATAACAGCTGAATCCGCGCCTTTCACCGTTACTTGATTGCCCGATGCTGTCACTTGTCCGCCTACTGCTTCTACGCGAAGCAACGCTGCATAGCGAACGCCATCTTCACCGCATTGACCCGTCATAAGCAGTCCGTTCGAGCCTTGCGGTGCCGCTTCCCAAGCTTCCTGACGGCTCAAATCCGCTGTGAAAGAGATCGTACCATTGCGGTCTGCAGACAGGCGATAAGCAATGACGGCATCGGGTCCGCTCACGAAGGATTCACGAGCGTAATGAACGCCATCAGCTGTGTAGCCCACTGACACGAGACCCGTCGCCAAATCCAATGCACGCGTGTATGTACCTGCTTCAGGTGCAGCACCTTCAATACGGAGCATCAGTTCGCCAAGCGTCTGATAAGGTCCCATGCCATCTGGAATGGACACCATTGTACGGAATGCAAGCTCCTGTGCTTTCTCCGGTTCGCCGGCAAACAACAGACGACGGATTTCTGGCAAATTCGGGAGAGCTTCCAAATTATCTCGTTTCTGCGGGCCGCCAAGCCACACCGATTCTTCATTCAATTGGATGCGTTCTGCGTCCGGACGCCCGAACACCATCGCGCCGAGTTTGCCGCTGCCGATCGGGAATGCTTCCACCCACTGCTCAGCAGGCTTTGTATACCATAAAGTCGTATTATTCATTATATGAAGTCGTCTCCTCTACTTTGAGATACCGATAACTCTTACTAACTATACCATAGCTTCTAAGGGGTGAAAAGCCGCATCATGCAGCACTTTGGCATGAGAAAAGCGGCCCTGTCGGGCCGCTTGCGTGTTGGTTCATATTCGTTCCAAATGATATCGACGATTTCGTTAACCATCTCACGTTATCAATGCGCAATTGCAGCGATTGTGTTTGCTTTCCTGATCTTATGCCCACGGGTCTTTCTTCTTAGGCTGGCGCTTAATTTTATTTTGTACCTTCGGCAGGTGACGCATGCTTCTCATCATTGGACCTTTACACATAGGACACGGCAGACCTTCGCTGCCGAATTCTTCGCGGACCCACGCTTTACATTCCGGGTTCTTGCACTTGTAGATCTTCGTCGGGATTAGCTCGGGTTTTGCTTCCTGTTCTTCAGACATGTTCAAGCTCCTTCTGTGTTCATTAACCCGACTATTATAGCCCCTCCCCGATTGAAAAATACAGTTACGACCGACCATAAAATCCAATATCCGACACCCATGGAACGATTGTTTTAATTGACAGCGCTCCCATATACCAATGTGTGGAACAGCCCTTGTCGCCCTATCAACTGATCGCAAGTCCCACTCTAAGTCACATGGCTGTTCTTCATGACATGGATCAAGTCAGCGTTCAGGAATCGTCGAAAGCCTATGAACGATAATATGCAAAAAGCCCGAGACATCTTCAGCAAGATGCTCGGGCTTGATATAAATTGTTGTATCGTTACTCGAATACTTTCACGCGCTCATCGAGCGGCTGGAACTGCTTCTCATTCGGCTGCGCAGCTTGCTTGCCGAACGGCATTTGGGCGAGCAGCTTCCATGTAGCAGGAATGTTAAATTCCTTCTGCACCGTCTCGTCGATCAACGGCTGATAGTGCTGCAGCGATGCACCCAGCCCTTCTTGTTCGAGCGCTGTCCAGACGATATATTGCAGCATGCCGGATGATTGATACGAATAAGGCTCGAACGCTGCGGCATAGGATGGGAATTTGCTCTTGAGCTCTTCAACGACGGTTTGATCCTCGAAGAACAGAACTGTACCGTAGCCGGCGCTGAAGCTTTTCATGCGGTCTTCCGTCGCTTGGAACGAGTCGCCGCCGCCTGTCTTGGCACGAAGGATTTCGGTCGTCAATTGCCACAGCTTGTCCGAATGCTGATCGAAGAGGACAAGGACGCGTGCGCTCTGGGAGTTAAATGCCGAAGGGCTGTGTTTCACCGCTTCTTCAACGATTTGTTTGACGCGCGAATTCGGGATGACTTTCTCTTTGCTAATGCCGTAGATCGATCTACGGTGACGGACTGCGGTAAGGAATTGTTCTGCGCTTGTTGCGTTTGTTGTCGTTGACATACGTTAGCACCACCATGATGAATTTATTTTGGAGGACGAACACTACAACAGTGTGCGTCCAGTGTAGGCAAGGAATACGAGAGAAAAGGCACCAGCTTAGGATTGACGTAGGGAAAAGTAAAAAAGTTAAAAGACGGCTTCGCCTGTAATGTTAGCTATGCTCGGAAACACTTCGTGGACAAATGTTCTTCCGATCGCTGTTGTGTCCAGATTGTTCTGATTATATAAGATCAGAAAAGGATACAATCCGGACACAAAGGCGAACGCTGACGCTTCTCCAGAATCATTTGTCCACTTCGTGTTTCTCCTCGCTAAGCTAACGAAGGGCACTCCCTCGCTCCCGCCTTGGGAGGGGGAATATCGGCGTTACAGCTTTAGATATGCTGTAACAGCCTACATGTGTATGTGCAAAGCATATACACACATCTGATGAAGCAAAGCATAAGCATTGCTATTTGCAAGGCATTTACTAACATGCAGAACACTTACTAAGCACATACAGGACCTCTGCATAGGACATACAAATACTGTTCATACAACGAAACCCTACACCGACACGGTACCCGATTGCGGCGGGATTGATGTGCTGCCATGGGATTTGTTGAGCAAGTGGCGGGTAATGTCGGCGACGTTGTTCGATTCGCGGAGGCGAATGAGCAAGATGGCAGTCCGCAGCAGCAAGCCTGGAGGCTTGAGCAGCTCTTGTCCGAGCAGCGTCGTCTCGGCGTCCTTGTTCATCATCAGCTTGAATCGTTCGACGCTGTCTGCCTGCGACAAGCTGACAGCGAAACGCCATGCAAAGTTGCGTGCCTTCTCCATGCTGAAGCGGATGATGACGTCTGTCGCCCTGCCGCCAAGGCGGTCAAGCCAGCCGATCCAAGGGGAGACAGCGTTGATATCACCCTTCACCTCGCCGATGAGCGAAGCAAGGATGTCGTTGATGACGTTGAAGTCATGGTTGAGCGGCGCAAGAGCGGCACCAGGGCAAGTCTCAACAGCGGCGATGCCGAGATCATAATTGATATGCGCGTTCATACCAAGCAGCAAATGCTGCAGCACAATCGGCTCTTGCCGTTCCGCAGCGTCGAAGGCGATGCGCCAGCATAGGCTGCATTTGTCCTTGCGGGAATAAGCGTCGTATGCATCAAGAAATCGATTCGCGAATCGTACGTCAAGCCGCTCCATGCGCGGCCCGTCTTGGAAACGCCCGTTCAAGATCCCTTCCTTCACCTGTGCGGTTACCATCCGATACATCGCTGCGAAGTAACCTATCCGGCTGCCGCTCTCGATCGACGATTGAATAATGGAGTCCAATCTGTCCAGCACTTCGTCAATCGTACGCGCATTGCTCATACTGCCCGTTGACATCGCCGTCATTTCAACCCACCACCCTCTCCTACACCTCGAAAGTTTGAAGTGCCTGAATCCTTTCGTTAAGAACACTAATGGTCCACTGCGTATGTTCTTCCTGATAGCGACGGTAGGCACACTCAATCCGAAGCACAAGCGCCTGGTAGAGATCATACAGCATCCTGCGTTCTCTTGTATTCGGATCGGCAGCAGGTGATTGCACGCCGTAGCCATCAAGGAATGATGTACTGTTCCCGAAGAAACCGAAGTAGTGCTCCATGAGCGGATCGCCCCATAATGCACGTTCATGATCGATCAAACCTGAGATGCGGCCTTCATGGACGAAAATGTTCCCTTCCCAAAGATCCCACAATACGAGCTTCGGGACCGTGACCGCATCTAAACTTGCTGTATGAGTTTGCACGATTCCTTCAATCGTCTCATAGGACACCGGTAGCTGAATGCCCGCATCCATCCCGTCCTGGAGCAGACCTCTGATCATCGCTGTGAAAGCTTCTCTCCATGACGAGCGGCGCGACTGCGGCAATCCGAAATACCCGAACGAGTCGCCGGAGATGGTGTTGATACGAGCATTGTATGTACCAAGCTGGCGCTCAATTACTGCCTGTTCCGCTTCGCTTAATTGTCCTCGAACCGTATTGTAGGGCTTACCAACCAGACGCTCTTGAAAAAAGTATCTGCCCGCCAGCAGTTCACGCGAATCGTCATAGGCGTACAGTGCAGGAATCGGAACATCAACGCCCGCTTCATGAATGGCACGCATCGCTGCAACCTCTGCCTCCATAAGATTCACTTCGTATCGCAGCGTGCGAACCTCATCTGGTGGCGATACTTTCAATACCACACCACGGCCATCATTCAGATCAATAGAATAGGCTGTATTGAACCAGCCATCGCTAAGCTCCGCCGCTTGCAGTACCTTCGCATCGCTGCCGAAGGCACGCTTGACCATTCCGTCTATGACATCGCTCGTCAGTTTCGTCTTCGTCACACTATCCATCAGATGCTCCCCCTCTGATTGTAAACCTTTTCCTACGTTAATTTTATTATAGTAATGTAAAGGGAAATAAACTATCATAAATTGGATTAGCGCTAGAACGATTCTGATATTCTGCGTTTTATTCTCATCCATTGGATGAAAAAACGAACGTTCAGGCAAGCTAAATCTATACATACCTTATAGGGGGAGATATTCTTGCAACGCATCATTCAAGTGGAAGAACGTCCACCGCTGATGACTAGCATCCCGCTCAGTCTGCAGCATCTGTTCGCGATGTTCGGTTCAACCGTGCTCGTGCCTGCTTTATTCCATGTCGATGCTTCAACGATTCTGCTTATGAACGGCATCGGCACCCTACTTTATTTGCTTATCTGCAAAGGTAAAATCCCTGCTTATCTCGGTTCCAGCTTCGCATTCATTTCACCGGTGCTGGCCGTATTAAACGATGATACGGCTGCCAACTATCCGAAAGCGCTCGGCGCCTTCATCGTCGTAGGGGTTATCTTTACCTTGTTCGGCATATTGATCAAGTTCACGGGAACCCGCTGGCTGGATGTCGTATTCCCGCCTGCGGCAATGGGCGCAATCGTCGCCGTTATCGGTCTCGAGCTCATTCCCACAGCAGCTTCGATGGCTGGCTGGATCGCGCCAAGCAACTCGCCTGATTGGACACCCGATTCCAAATCCATAACGGTATCCGTCGTTACGCTGCTCATCATTATGATCGGTTCCGTTGCCTTCCGCGGGTTTATGAAAATCATTCCGATCCTAACCGGCTTCGTACTCGGCTATCTGCTTGCGTGGATCATGGGCATTCCAGATTTCTCGAACGTCTCAACCGCTAGTGTTGTCGCTGCACCAACCTTCACATGGCCAGAATTTGATTGGTCGGCGATCATCACCATTATGCCTGCCGCATTCGTTGTTATCGCTGAGCATATCGGCCATCTGATCGTAACGGAGAAAATCGTCGACCGCGACTTAACGCGTGATCCCGGCCTGCATCGCTCGCTGCTTGGCAATGGTATCTCGACGGTACTTTCCGGCTTCGTCGGCTCCACGCCGAACACGACCTATGGTGAGAATATCGGCGTTATGACGTTGACGCGCGTCTTCTCCGTCTTCGTCATCGGCGGAGCAGCCGTATTCGCAATCCTGCTCTCGTTCCTTGGCAAGCTGTCCGCGATTATCGCGGCCGTTCCGAGTGCCGTTCTAGGCGGCGTCTCACTGATGTTGTTCGGGGTAATCGCAGCTGCTGGTATTCGAATGCTGGTTGATACGAAAGTCGATTACGGCAATCCGCGCAACATCGCATTGACGACGATCGTTCTCGTGCTCGGCATTAGCGGCACGACGCTGAAGATCGGCGGCTTCGAGATGAAAGGCATGGTTCTCGCAACCGTTGCTGCCATCATCCTCAGCCTGCTGTTCGCGATCTTCGAACAAATCAAGCTCATTCCGAAGGACGACAAGAATGACGAGAAGAGCTCGAGTCATTAATTCGACGCAAATAAGCCGAAGCAGCGCATCTCATGTGCCGCTTCGGCTTATTTTACTTATCTGACAGCTTGTCGAACAGCCGCTTCAACATCGTTGCCTCCGCCCAGAGGGGGAGCGGATCGTTCAGCTTCATTTTCCACGATTTATCGGTTAACAGCCCTTGCGCATACAGCCATTCGACTGCGTCGATCCGCCACTGCGGCGTGCCAGCAGGATATTCCGCCGACACGTCCGGCCCTGGGACTGGCACCTCCGGCTCTGCTGGCTCAGGCACTACCGGTACCGCTGCCAATTGCAGCGCCTGCCCGATGCCAAGCGCAATCGCGTCGCACAGCTTATCCACAACAGCCGGGTTATTGAGCAGCGCCGTATCGATCGCGTTATCGACGAACAGGTTCTCGATAAGAATAGCCGGCATCTTCGTCTCGCGGATAACCGCGAAATTCGCTTCCTTCTTGCCTCGGTCATTCACTCCGACGGTGCTCAAATAGGCCATGATCGCCGCATGCACAACGTCCTGCTTCTTGCCGGATTCCTTCAACCGCGTTCCTGTATAGACGAACGACTCGAAGCCACGACCGCCTGAAGCATTATGATGCAGCGCGACAAAATAGTCCGCACGCCAATTGTTCGCCATCTCTGCCCGCTCCTGCAGCGGAATGAAGATATCCGTGTCGCGGGTCATCTTGACCTGCACAACGTACTGCGCAAGCAGACGATCACGGACCTTCAGCGCGATGGCGAGCGCCTTGTCCTTCTCCACGATGCCGAAGCCTTGGGCGCCTGGATCGGTGCCGCCATGCCCAGCATCGAGCACCACTATCGGCCCCGCTGCAGCAGGAGGCGTTACGGGAGGTATCGAAGCGTGTAACTTGATAATATTTTGCCCATAGCTATCCCCCGCCTGCATCGCCGCTGCAAGTGAACTGTACTTCGACTTATCGAAGCCAGGTACAGCCCATGCGCCCGCCAGTTCCTCCCAATTCTTCGCGGAGCCCCGCTTCACAAGACCGAATCGCGTATCGATGACCGTTTCGCCTGCGGGAATGGGATTCGTGGAGGCATAAGCGTATAAATGCTGAATTTGGGCCGTTACCCCTGCATTGATAGTTGGGAACGAATTACCCGCTACACCGCCTGTCGCACCGATTCCTGCAAAATTGTTCTGCTCCGGCTTCACATCTCCACCGAACCGAAACCAATTCGTCTCATGAATCGACTGCACGAACGCAATATCGCCTCTTATGCCATACTTCGCCCCTACGCTAAGGAAGGCAGCAGCAATCTCCTCCTTGAACGCAGGATTCACTTTCTTCACGAACTGCACGAGTTCGTCCTTCGTTCTAACGCTTGTCCCCATGATTGGATTTCTAGCTGTCGGATCAATACCTGTCGGCATCCGCCATCACCTCTTGCCACTATACTATATGGCTAGAATATGTATGCAGAGGGGCATTCGGAACTGCCAAACGGGTACAAACCACTCTTAAATTTCAGACAGGCGTAAGCGACGGCACGATACTGTGGTGGAACAAGTCGCGAGATATGATGCCGCTGCCTCTGCCCGATGGTTTCTTGCGGATGACGATGACGGCGTCCAGCTTAGGCGCAACGATCAGATACTGACCCCCATGCCCATAGGCAAAATAAAACGGGCCACTTGCTTCATCTCCCTCATCTACCCACCAATGTCCGCCGTACTCCCCATAAATTCGCGGTTCATAATGCTTAAGCGCCTTATGATGCGACTTCGTCGTCTGCTCCAGCCATGCTGTCGAGACGATTGGGGTTCCATTCAAGTACCCGCCCCGCATGCAGAGCAGGCCCAGCTTCGCAAGATCGCGAGAACCAAGATGAAGTCCCGTCCCGCCTTCATTAATGCCATTGTTCGAGCTCCAAGCCGCATGGCGAATGGCCAGCGGTTCGAACAGTCGAGTCGTCGCATATTGCATGGCGCTATGGCCGGTTGCTTGAGACAAGATCGAAGACAACAGATGCGAACCTCCGCTGTTATAGCAGAACACTTTGCCGGGATCATGCAGCATCGGCACGCCAGCCGAATACGCGACCCAATCTTCACTCTTACGCATCGCGCGGTAAGGCTTATCGAAGTCCGCCCATTCGAGACCGGAGGTCATCGTCAACAGATGTCCGACCGTAATTTGGTGAATGCGCGGGTCTGCCGCTCTGGCGAATGGTTCAATCCATTCGGAAGCAAACTCCTCCATCCCTCGAATAAGACCTTCATCTGACGCGATACCGATAAGCAAGGACAATACGCTCTTCGTGCAGGAGAAGAGCGGCTCCACTTTATCTTCTCCTAGATCATGCCATTCCCACACAAGAGCGCCGTCCTTCACTAGGACGACGCTCCTCATGCCAAGCGAACGGAACGAAGCGGCATTCCGGTGAAGTCGGTCATGGTCGATATTGGCTTCTTGCGCGCTCACGATGGGCAGAATCGCGTTATCTGTATCCGTATATTCTGATCGAGTCACTAACATCGTGTCCTTCTGCCTCCTCGAGTTAATTCATTGCTTATTGTTTATGGATTACTGCTGCTTCATGCCTGTTGTTTAATGCCTGCCATGTAGGCTCGAATCATATATCGAAAGCTCTCATCACGATCAATGCCCATGTTGAAGCCTCCGCTCAGTACGAGCGAGGTGTATCCATGAAGAAGGCTGCGGAAGCCTCTCACCGCATGGATGATGACCACTTCATCTGCAGAAGGCACATAAGGACGTAGTCCGCTCGATACGAGCTCGACAAGTTTCGCCGCCTCCTGCTGTATCTCTTCAGGATGCTCATTGGGGTTTATGTTGATGGTTGCTTCATACAAGCCAGGATACTCAGAAGCATACTTCGCATATGCAAGCGCCAATGCAGGTATCGCATTGGAATCTGGTTTGGGGTTCGCAAGGGCTTCTTGCATGGCGCCTTGCAAACCTTGCAGGCCGAGCAAGGTCAGCTTATTACGAATTTCCGGAAGTCCGTCGACATGATTGTATAACGATGGCGGACGTACGTTCAATTGCTTCGCCAGCGTGGCGAGCGTGACCGATTGCAGTCCTGTTGCATTCGCAATCGCTGTGGCTGCTTGCATGATCGTTCGATCATCTAATCCGACTCTTGGGCTCACGATCCGATTCTCCCTTGTGTTGATGATGCTTGTGGCAGTGCGCGTTCAGCGGCTACAATCGCAGCTGCCATTGCTTGTGCTGGTTGGTGCAGCATTGCACCATGGCCAACTGCCAGCACCGCTGGCTCCAGTGTTAGCAGACGCTTGGCGCTTGCTACCGCCTCTTCCTTGCTCCATGTCGCCATCGCTGGGAATGGGAAGAACGGCTGCATTTTGCCCGAAACGGCTGTACCGCCGCTCGTCTGCATCGCATCGCCCGCGATTAACGTACGCGTGCTCTCCTGCCACAGCGCAATATGCCCCGGCGTATGACCTGGTGTAGGGATGACGGTAAGCGAACCTACCCGGTCGCCAGGCTGCAGCTCGACATCAGGTGTCGTGTGGATTGCGCCAGCTTTCGGCACGCTTCCTTTGATCGGCTGCTGCGGTTCATTGGCATCAAGCGAGCGATCGCCGCGGAGAAGACGTGCATCACGTGCCGAGATAAATACTTTCACATTCGGAAGCTGTTGTTTGAGCACATCAAGTGCGCCGATATGGTCGCCGTGCGCGTGAGTCAGTACGATTCGCGTAATTGGTTTGCCGATCGCTGCCGCAGCTTGCATGATGCGCTTCGCGCTGAACGCCATTGCACAATCGATGAGTGTAAGTCCATCCCCTTCCTCCAGCAGGTAGCAGTTCATTGGTAAGAGATAAGGCAGAAAAGTCAGCTGCGTCAGCGCGCCTGATTTTGTTGTTTTCATATCGTTATCCTCCCTCGATTCGAAAAACTAATGTCGTTAGTTTTACTATAACTAATACCATTAGTTTTGACAAGAGGCTTTTGGAAGTTTTTTCTTTGAGTTTGTCCATGATTTGAGTTTGTCCATGAGTTGTATGATGATGATCCGATGATCAAGCGACCTATGATACGCATTGCGTTTGTTCGAGCCGTTCAGAAGTGTGTGAGGTGTTGCACCATCGGCCACCACCCAAAAATCCTCCCACCTTTTCGGTTCGCCACTTCAAACTGACCTGTGCCTGTCGAACATCCATAACGTAGTCGCAAAAAAGCCCGTCCTTATTTCGTTAAGAACGGGCTTTCCACCAATCATTAAGATGTGACTTCCACGCCAAGCAGCTTGCGGGTCATGTCTTCGATTGTGCTGACTTCATGCGTCGGACGGTGGTGCGACTCTGGTTGACGGCCGCGGTTGTTGAGCCATACGCAGCTCCAACCGGACTCGCACGAGCCAACGATGTCGTTGCGCCAATTGTCGCCGATATAGATGCAGTTCTCCGGCTTCGTTCCAGTACGACGGTTTACTTCCGCGAACAATCGCGGATCCGGCTTCGCCATGCCGAGCGCATCGGAGACGAATACCCAGCCCTCATTCGCGAACTGCCGTACGCCCAGCGCATCGATCTTGCGAGTCTGATGAACGACTGGCCCGTTCGTAATAATGCCGATGTCATGACCGCGAGCGCGAATCGCTTCAAGCAAAGGAACGATGCCTGCCGATGGTTGAATTACGCGCTGCTCCGCTTCATAGGCCAGCTGCAGACGATCCGCCAGTTCGTCGGACACTTTGATGTCATATTCGGCGAATGCCAGAATGAGACGAAGACGGCGAGTTTCCTCCAGCGTCATCTTGCCCGCAACGTAATCGTCCCACAGCTCGTCGCTGTGGTGACGCACTCTTTTGAACAGACGGTCGAATTCCGCCCATTCCTTGTCCGTCCACATGCCCTCTCGAATGAGCGACATACGGAATGGCTCCATTTGGTCATACAACGTATCATCCATGTCAAAGAAAAAATGTTTGATTTCGTGCATCTTCGTCAGTCCCTCACCCATCATTCATTTGTGCAAATATTTCACATGCTGAGCTGTTAAGCTGCCTTCATGGATCGTGAATATCCCGAACGCATAATGCGTAGACCGTCTCCGATCTGTCGGCGAACCTGGATTGAACAGGAGCACGCCGTCGCGATGCTTGTGCAGCGGAATATGCGAATGACCGAACACGATGACATCCACTTCACCCGGCTCGAACGAACGGAAAGCACGCGTCTCCGTATCCTCCCGCTTCCCCTGTCCGTGGCCGTGCACAATGCCGATCCGTATTCCATCCAGCTTAACAATCCGACGAAGCCCGAATAGACGGACAAGCTCCGGCCCATCGTTGTTGCCGCATATTCCGTGCACAGGCGCATACTTGCCAAGCATCTCGGCGACTGACGCATCCGTCCAATCTCCTGCATGAAGAATGACGTCCGCCGTCTTCAACGCTTCGACGAGCCGCTCCGGCAATTTCTTCGCCATTCGCGGCATGTGTGTGTCCGACACTACGACCACCTTCAGCATGCGCCCACGCTCCTATCTCATTGAACAGCTGTGATTAAGACTCGAGCGAACCTTCCGCAAGCTGCGCCTTCGCTTCGCCGATCAATCGGAAATACAGATCATCATCGTCTTCGATTGCGTCTTCTACGAGTTCAATCTGCTCCTCCGGACCCGAACCGTCGAGGAAGAACAGGCTGTAGCCCCAGTCGCGCCCCTTCTTGCTCTGCAGCGCCATCTCATACTTGCGCACATGTCCCTCTACTTCAAAATGGACGAAGCCGACGTAGCCGTCCTCTTCGGTATGCGTCATTCCCGCTTTCAACACGTTCACGTTCATTGCTGCTTGTACCCTCCATTTGGACCGATAATCGATCTATCTCGCTTCCATCATACCACTGCCCATCGCGCCGTCGCCAGCGGCCAGCATAAAATCATTTACGTCCTGCAGGAAATCCGTATAATAGCTTAAGGAGTGAGCATTGTTACTTAATAGGGAGACTACAGTCATATGGGCGTTCTAGCACCTTTATTATTCGCACTTACAGTAAGTATGGTCATCTGGCAGCCGCGTAAGCTGAACATCGGCTGGTCGGCCAGCGGCGGCGCCTTAATCGCGGTGCTGCTAGGAATTGTCGAATGGCATGACATCGTTGAAGTAACATCCATCGTGTGGAACGCAACGTTTACGTTTATCGGCATTATTATTATTTCCATCGTGTTAGATGAAATCGGATTTTTCGAATGGTCCGCCTTGCACATGGCTCGGCTAGCTCGCGGCAGCGGGCGACGGCTGTTCGTCTATATGGTGCTGCTTGGCGCTTGCGTATCCGTCTTCTTCGCCAATGACGGCGCAGCGCTGATCCTTACGCCGATCGTACTCGCAACGGTCCGAGCGTTGAACATGAAGGATCGCATGGTGCTTCCATTCGTAATGGCATGCGGCTTCATAGCGGATACCGCATCCGTACCGCTTATTATTAGCAACTTAGTCAACATTGTCGCAGCAGACTTCTTCGGTATCGGATTCGCACAATATGCGGGACGAATGATTGTTCCAGGCTTGTTCTCCATAGGAGCCAGCTTGCTCGTCGTTTACTTGTTCTATCGCCGTTCGATTGGAAATCCGTATACCGTATCCGATCTGCCCGAGCCGAATTCGGTCATTAAGGATATGAAGCTGTTCAAACTATCTTGGATCATATTAGCGGTTCTGATGGCAGCTTACATGTCGAGTGAATGGTTGTCCATTCCGGTGTGCGTGATTGCTGGCGCTGCCTCCGCTGTACTGCTTCTTGCAGCAAGGCGCAGTCCTCACATTAAGACAGGCGAGATTATGAAGCAGGCGCCATGGTCCATTGTTGTGTTCTCGATAGGGATGTACGTTGTTGTTTATGGCCTTCGCAATGTCGGACTGACCGATCATCTAGCGAATCTGCTGCAGTGGTTCGCCGATCAAGGGCTGTTCGCTGCATCTGTCGGCGGAGGATTCGTAGCGGCGATATTATCCTCGGTCATGAACAACTTGCCGACCGTTATGATCGACGCGCTCGCTACCGCCGATACGGAAACAACGGGCGCCATTCGCGAAGCACTTATTTATTCGAACATCATCGGATCGGATCTCGGTCCCAAGATGACGCCGATCGGTTCGCTCGCCACGCTCATCTGGCTTCATGTGCTTAGCCGCAAAGGCGTGACGATTTCTTGGATTGATTATATGAAGACAGGCGTCATATTGACGATCCCCGTCTTGTTCATAACGTTGTGCGGCTTGTACGTGTGGCTGCTCATTCTGCACTAATTGCAGGTTATATAACGAAAGGCCTCGCGAAGCGCTCCACAAGGAGCCAACGCGAGGCCTTTTTTTGAGTACAAATGAATTCTAGCATGATGGCTTCATTACACGGCAAAAATATGATTGCCGATCTTCACGGTTTGTTTGCGCGACCAGATCCAGCTAGACGTTGCGGTATTCGGGTTGAAATAGTACAGCGCATTGCCAGTCGGGTCATAACCACGAACGGCATCCATTGCAGCTTGGTAAGCTGTGCTGTCTGGTTTCAAGCTGAACTGTCCATCATCAACGGCTGTAAACGCACCCGATTGAAGAATAACTTCACGAACCGTATTCGGGAACGAGGACGACTGCACGCGATTCATCACGACAGCGCCGACAGCGACTTGACCTTTATAGGATTCACCACGCGCTTCCGCATAGATGATGCGAGCGAGCAGATCGAGTTCTTCTTGGTTGACCGAGACTTTCTTCAGCAGCGACCATGTTTTCGTTCCGGCAACACCATCGGATGCAAGACCGAAATCAGCTTGGAACCGTTCAACGGCATCTTGTGTCATCGAACCATAAAAAGTTGTAACCTTCTTATTATCGAAATACCCGAGCACCTTCAGACGGAATTGCAAGTCAGGTACATCGAGCGATGTCATGCCATAGCTTAATGTCGATGGCGAAGCCGCATGAGCGGCTGGCAAAATCGCACTAAAAGCAATCATCATACTGCATATCGCAATCAGCCATTTGGGCATCTTGGATTTCGTGTTGTTCATTGTCATGTTGTTATTCATGTTGTGAGCTTCCCCTTCCTAGGAAACGAATTTGTGTATGTTCGTATCGGTCGTTATGGTCGGCTCGCTGCTTGGGACTGAGTTTAGCACAGCACAGTTACAGATTTGAACCCCTTTTGCATAATTACATGGATTTGGTAAAAGTAAAAGATTAAAGAAAAACCGCCTCCAAACGCAGTGGTGACCACGATGGAAACGGTTTCTTGTTTTAGCGTAAAAACATCGATAATGGCGCCAATTGCTGCTCTCGAATCAGGTCCGCAACCAGACCTGCGATTGCTTTACCGCCGAATTCTTGGAAATGGGTATTGTCCTGCACGCCTTCCGGAAAAGCTTCGAACTCACCTGGATGCGTCCACATAAACAACGCTTTGCTCGGCTCGACGCCAAGTGTCTCGTACAGCGATTTCGTCGCTTCGGCAAGGTCAAGCAGCGGTACCTCAAGCTCGGCCGCAAGCTGCTTCATCGCCGGGATATAATCACCGTGACTGTCGGCCAGCTTGCCGCTCGGAAGGAACAATCGGCGCTGAACAGGCGTGATGAGCACTGGATGAGCACCTTTCTCGCGAGCCAGCTTTATGTATGCCGTTAGGTATTGTTTGTAGGTCGTGAACGGCGAAGTTGAACGCTCTTCATCCGGCTTCTGGTCGTTATGGCCGAATTGGATGAACAGAAAATCGTTTGGCCTAATTCGCTCGGCTATCGCAGCCAGACGGCCTTCGCCGATAAAGCTCTTCGAGCTTCGGCCTGACATTGCTTCATTCGCTACAGCTACGTCTGCTTTGAATAGAGATGGCAGCATCTGACCCCACCCTGCATATGGAGCTGTTGTCTGGTCAGTTACGGTAGAATCCCCTGCGAGGAAGATGGTTACCGCTTGCTCCGTGGGCTCAATGTCCAGTGCTGCAATGCGTGGCACGCTGCCGTTGAAATGGAGTCGAAGCGATTCGCCTTCGCGAACATGTACGGTGAATGTGTGTCGCTGCAGAAATCCGCGCGCCGACGCCGCACCGTCCAACATGAGCCGACGGTTACCCGCTTGAACCGTCGTCGACGTTGAGGTTGCCGGATCTCCTGCAGCCAGCGTTACCCGATAATTGCCCTGTGGGGCGTCGATACGGAATACGGCATCCAGCGGAATGACGAAGTCATTGCCCAGCGGATCGGATGCTCCGCCTCGGATACGTGCATTCACGATACCTCCTGGCTCAAAGCCGAACCCCTCTTCTTCATTATAAGATGATGCCGGCGTAACTTTTGTATACCCTTCCACCGGCTCAACTGCCTGATCGCCGAAATCCAATCTCCAGCTCATACGCATCGACAAACTCTCCTCTAATAAAGATATTGGCATTATGATTGCTAATCAACCTAATTGTAAACCTGCTTACAGAGGCAATTCTTGTCCATTTCGGGCAAAAAAGCGTTGTATTGTATCAATGCTATATAGCATCGTAGGGATGTCTCGAAACTTAAGAACAGCATCCTCTAGCGTCTTTCCGATCGGAATTCGCAAAGATGCCAATGAGTATTACGCCTGTACCGGTCCACCAAAGCCGTTTATGATTATTAGGTTTCAGAATGTCCACCTCAAAATGATCGGTTTATTTCAACGGTTGCAGTCCTTCTAATCTGTGCGCCATCAGTTTGTTGGCAAGACGGATCGCCTCTGTTCGGTCCTTCGCTGGCGCTGACAGCATAAGACCGTCATCGCCACCCCAAGAGCTGGACCCATCTTCCTGATGATCATAAAGTGTAAGTGTTATTTGGGAAAAGTCATTATTCGCATACAGTTCGCCTAACAAAAAAGAATGCATATTGCCTCCTCCCTCAAACCATGGGTAAATTAAATGAAAGCCTTCTCCCTTTCGGGCACGAAATGTAAGGTTCTTCATTACTTCCTTCGAAACTGGAGTTGACTCACCTTCAATTTCTACCGTTCCTCGGAACTCTCGTTTACCACTTAACATTCGACGGACGGTACCTTCGATACGAATGGCAGCAGGTTCTACCTCAGATGCATGGATCGTGCCGAGACGGTATTTAAGCCCCTCAAGTCGTACATCAACTCCCCGTGCGGAGTACCGCCACAAGCCGACAGTTATAGCAGCTAGAAAGAGTCCGATTATGACTATCCAGACGACTTTCTTCCTCAACGAACAATAACCCCTTTCAATGAATGAGTAATAGTTGTCTCAACTGTTTCCAATGGACCACGATCATTTTCTGCTTTTCTTTGAAGCCATCCAGAAGACGAGAATCACGATTGGGATGAAGATGAACCAAGGAATGTTAATCGTGCTTCGGGTTATAAAAGCTAATATCATCAATCCTATGAAGCCAAGAATGAGCCAGAGACACCCTCTTCCAAACGTTTCCATAGCCGTGGACTCCCCATCGTTCGAGGAAGGTTGATTATGATAATATTGAGGACCATTCGTTCGCTTGGAGACTACGCTCCCGCAATATTTACACGATAACGATCCATGCTCGATACGTTCATTGCAGTATTGACATATTGCGGAACTTGCGTTCCCAGAATAAACTTTATTAGCGTTTGGAGTTCCTTCGATTGGCGCATCTTTCAATGAGTTGCCGCATACCACGCATATTAATGAGCCTTCGGAGTTGGATTCCCCGCAATTCGTACAGTTCTTGACTGCCATTATCCAATCCCACCTTTCATAACAGGTAAGCACGAACCCGCAACCGCAGTCTCTTCGTCATTATTCTGACTGGTAGTTACAATGTCCTTATCGCGATCTTCCATATAAATGGATTAGTGGGTTCATTTTACTCTTAAGACGTTTGAAATAGACTAAAGTTGCGTTGACCTGCCTGTAAAATGAACAAAGGCAGCCTGTCCTTGATGGACAGCTGCCTTCTACCGTGTCATTTCAACGTCGCTTAATTATTACCGAGCTGTTCCGCCAAACCGATCAGAAGACCGTCTTTCCCGCGAATGTAGCAAAGCCGATACGAGTTCTCGTATTGAACCACTTCGCCGACGAGCTGCGCACCATGCTTCACAAGTCTGGATACCAATTCATCAATATCCTTGACGGTGAACATGACGCGTAGATAACCGAGAGCATTGACAGGCGCAGATCGATGATCCGATATAGTTGGCGGGTTAATAAACTGCGAGAGTTCAATTCGGCTGTGGCCATCCGGGGTAACCATCATTGCAATCTCTACACACTGCGAACCGAGCCCGGTTACGCGGCCAGCCCATTCCCCTTCGATAGCAGCTCGTCCTTCGAGCTTCAAGCCAATCTCCTCGAAGAAAGGGATTGCTTCACCAAGCGATTCTACAACGATGCCAACATTGTCCATTCTTATTAATTTGTTCTCCGCCATCGTTTTATCTCCTTATGTGTACAAATTCATTACCAGGCCATCTTCATCTTGATTCTATCAACAATCACCAATTCATTCCAACGGTTTAATAACATGTCCATGTCACAGATCATGAAAACAAGGGCAAATTTTCCAGGCAATAAGTTGACTCGCCTTGCATGGGCCCAGTTATAAAGGATATAATTATGGTTTGATGAAGGTTACCTATCGCCCAGATGGAGGTCGTATAAGATGAGCGAATGGTCTACGGAATGGGACAACGAACAGCAGCGTGTCGATGAAGTCATTGCTGCGTTCAAGAAACGAATTAAAGAATATGAGCCGCTCGTTGGCGAGCTGCGTACGGAGGTCGTCGATTTTCGGACCAATTTCTGGGACGATGTGACGGTCAACTTAAGCAATGACGATGACGTTCTCGAAACATTCATGAGTATGAAACAGCAGGCGCAGATTCTGTCGGAACGTGAGCACAACCACCGGCATTTGCTGAATCAGCTGAAGCGGACGCGGAGGCTGCTGCCTTCCCCTTATTTTGGACGTATCGATTTTCATGAGGACGGCACTCCGGCTACCGAGAAGTTGTATATCGGGGTCGCTTCATTCTTAGCTGACGATGACGAGACGTTCCTTGTGTACGATTGGCGGACGCCGATCGCGAGCTTATACTATGATTTTTCGACCGGACCGGCTGCGTACAACACACCTGGCGGTGAAATAAGCGGTACAATCGATTTGAAACGCCAATTCGCCATCCGCGAAGGACGCATTCGGACGATGTTCGATACCAGCATGACGATCGGGGATGAGCTGCTGCAAAATGTGCTGAGCAAAGGCGCAGGATCGCAAATGCAGTCCATCGTGGCGACGATCCAGCACGAGCAGAACCAAATTATTCGCAACGACAGCAGTCGGCTGCTCGTTGTACAAGGTGCCGCAGGCAGCGGCAAAACATCCGCCGCGCTGCAGCGCGCTGCGTATCTTCTATATAAACATCGCGAGCGGTTGACTGCGGAGCAGATGGTTTTATTTTCGCCGAATCCGATGTTCAACAGCTACGTCGCTACAGTTCTTCCTGAGCTAGGCGAAGATAATATTCAGCAGACGACGTTCCAAGAGTATCTGAATCGCCGGCTTGGCGGCACATTCGATGTGGAGGATCCATTCGATCAGATGGAATATGTGCTGACGAAGCAGGATGATCCGGAATATGACGCAGTCATTGCCGGCATCGCCTTCAAGGCTTCTTCCCGCTTCCTTCATCTCATGCGCAGCTACCGAGATCGATTGCTGACGGAGGGCATGAAGTTCAAAGGCATTCGTTTCAAGGGGCGCACCTTGCTGTCGCGCCAGGCCATTGAGACGCAATTCTACAACTCCCAATCGGCCGCCTCTCTCTCCTACCGCGTCGACGAGCTGAAGGATTGGATCATGCAGCAGCTGCGCAAGCTCGAACGTGCGGAACGTTCCGCAGAATGGGTGAAGGAAGAGCTCGATTATTTGGATCAAGAGCAGTATCAGGATGCATTCAACCGATTAGCCAAGCGCCAACAGGCCAAGAACCCTGCATTCGACGACGCGCAGCAGGAGGAAGAGCTTCTTCGCGAAGGAGTCGTGAGGACCCATTTCCGTCCCTTGTATCGGAAAGTGAAGGCTCTCCGTTTTGTCGATGTGAAGGGTTTATACCGACAGCTGTTCGAAGATGAATCGGTTCTGTCGTCGCTAGCGGGCGAGAATGACCATACGGTAAACAACGACTCCGGCTTCCCTGCTGATGAGCAGTGGCAGCTGATTTGTGCCCGCACCGTTCGGTTAATGGATGAAGGCAAGCTTGCAGCCGAAGATGCGACACCGTACTTATATTTGAAAGAATTAATTGAAGGCTTCCAGATGAACGGCAGCATCCGTTATGTACTGATGGATGAAGCGCAGGATTACTCGGCATTCCAATTCGAATTCGTGAAACGATTGTTCCCTCGAGCTCGCATGACGGTGCTCGGCGACTTCAACCAAGCGATTTTCGCTCAGGCGAGCGATCTGCACGAACGAAGCGGCTCACCATTGGAAGGACTGTATGGTCCAGAAGATACGGCATGGATGAACTTGACGCGCAGCTATCGTTCGACACGTGAGATCGTCGATTTCACACGAGCAATGCTGCCGGACGGCGATCGCATCGTTCCGTTCGATCGTTCCGGCGGCAAGCCGATTGCTGTGCAGTGCGCAGATGCAGCAGATCGTGATCAGCGCCTAGTCGACGATGTGGCAGCAATGCAAGCCGAAGGCTTCGGCTCGATTGCGATCATCACGAAGTCGCAGGCTGAGGCCAATGAAGCATATGAGCGTCTTCGCGCTGTTCCGGCGCTTGGTGAATCGCTGCGTCTCGTGAACAAGACGACACCGCAATTCGAGCATGGGCTGCTCATCATTCCGGCTTATCTGGCCAAAGGCGTTGAATTCGATGCTGTGCTCATCTATGATGCATCCGCTCGCTGCTATGGACGCGAGTCCGAGCGCAAGCTGTTCTATACCGCCTGCACACGTCCGATGCATCGACTTCGCCTGTACAATGCAAGCGAGGTTTGGTCGCCATTCGTGCTTGGCGTAAGTGAGGATTTGTACGAACGCCAGTAGACTTTTACAGATAATCAGCAGCAAAGGCCCCTGTCCGGGGCCTTTGTTGTATTATCATCGAGTTCGACGACAAGCCATACATACTGCTTAGAGAGGAGTATCCTTGATGAGAAGTGAACAGGATATGATGCGTATATTACTCGACTTCGCCAGCGAGGATGATCGTATTCGATTGGTCACCTTGGAAGGATCACGCACCAACGTCAATATAGCGCCCGATTCCTTTCAAGACTATGATATTTGTTACTTTGTAACCGATCTTCCTTTTTTCAAGGACAATGACGATTGGCTTCAGGTATTCGGGAATCGGTTGATGATGCAGAAGCCCGAGGATATGGAGCTTTTCCCTGCTGAGTTAGGCAATTGGTTCTCGTACTTGATTATTCTCGAGGATGGGAACAAATTAGATCTTACGCTAATCCCGATCGACGAAGTCGATCATTATTGGGCCAATAGCGACGGACTCGTTCAAGTGCTGCTTGATAAGGATGGCCGTGTTACGGATAAGGTTATCGCTGCGGATCGTCAATATTGGATTCAGAAGCCGACGGCAAGACAGTTCGATGACTGCTGCAATGAGTTCTGGATGGTATCTACCTATATTGTCAAAGGATTAGCGAGGAAGGAAATTTTGTTCGCGATCGATCATTTGAATGAAATTGCAAGACCTAATCTGCTCCGCATGATGGCGTGGGCGATCGGGTCCGAGCAAGGCTATACATTCAGTGTAGGCAAAAACTACAAATTCATCGATCGTTATCTACCTCCGGCGGATTGGGACAAACTAATGACTACATACACGCAGAGCAGTTACGATTCCATGTGGCAATCGCTGTTCACTTGCTATGATTTATTCCGCAAATACGCTGGCGCAGTTGCAAATAACCTGGGGTATATATATCCCGATTACGATAGGACCATATCGAAGTATACCGCGGAGATTTATGATTCGATTAAATAATAAGAGCCGCTCCAATGTCATGTCACATGACTTGGAACGGCTTTTTACATCGATCAAATAATAGGTTTATTTGTTTGCTTCTTGCAAATGAATGCGCAGCACGGGTACCTCATGAAATAGATCGAACACGACATGTTCGATGGAAGACATTTTGCCAATCGTGACTTTACCATTATTGTCATCCCTTATGGTCAATGGATAACAAACCTCGTCGCTCTTGAACAACGCATGTACGGCTGATTCATCGAACTCGTAGGGCTTAGGATTCGTATGGTGAGTAACGCCATCTAGATCGGTGAAATGAAAAAATACTTGAAGCATCATGCTCCCTCCTCTTCATGCTATCTACTATATTCGGAGATCGCATATAAATTCCGATAGAAGCCACTCTAGTTTAATCTCTCCAGTACGCGAATCATGTTACAAATCGATACAACCTTTAGAATTGTTTAACTTCAGCTTAATTGTAACAAAATGTAACCCCGCTATTCTATTAACGCAACAATTAATAGAATTGGAGGGATTTACACAACATGTTACACCGCTTACGTCACCAATGGGCTAGTATGCTGCTAGCCGCTGCTTTGCTATTATCCAGCGTGCTCGGCTACGCGCCAAGCTCCGCTTACGCTGCGAATGCTGACGGGTCGCTGACGGTCGCAGAGGCGATCGCTAACAACGCTGGAACGGGAACGGTCGAAGGCTATATCGTCGGACATGCTACAGGTTCGCTGACTGCGAATTTCAATGCGCCTTACAGTAATGATTTCAACTTATTGATCGCGGATTCAACTGCTGAGCGCACGAACGCGAAGCTGCTTGATGTTCAAATTACGGCGGCTTATCGCTCACAATTCGGTCTGCAAACAAATCCGAGCCTGATTGGCAAGAAAGTGAAAGTAACGGGTACTTTCGGCGCCTACAACAATTACGCTGGCGTCAAGTCGCCCACTGCTTTATCGTTCATTGAAGGAACAACGACGCCTGATCCTGGTACCGGCGGTGGCACTACCGATCCAGGCACTGGTGGCGGTACGACCGATCCTGTAGTTGCTCCACTGCCAGACGGTACAGGCAAGAAAGTGCTGTTCGATCATTCTCACGGCCAGACAGCTGGGGCTGCAGACTGGGTCATCGACGGCGGATTCTCTGACTTCGCCGACGGTTTGCGCGGCGCTGGCTTCACGGTCGAGTCGCTTGATCGCACGATCCCTTTCACTTTCGGTGAACAAGCTGTCACCTATGAGAAGCTGAGCCAATACGATGTATTCATCATCGGCGAAGCAAACATTCCGTACAAGACTTCTGAACAAGCAGCCATGCTGCAATATGTGAACAATGGCGGCAGTATCTTCTTCATTGCCGATCATTACAACGCAGACCGCAACAAAAACCGCTGGGATGCATCCGAAGTCATGAACGGCTACCGACGCGGCGCTTGGGACAACCCTGCCAAGGGCATGACAGCTGAAGAAGCGGCATCCCCCGCTATGCAAGGCGTCCAAAGCTCGGACTGGCTTGCCACTAACTTCGGCGTCCGTTTCCGCTACAATGCCCTTGGCGATGTGGACAATATGACCGACGTAGTAGCACCTAACCAAGCATTCGGCATTACGACCGGCGTTGCTTCCGTAGCGATGCATGCAGGCTCAACGCTTGCCATTCTCGATCCCCAGAAAGCCAAAGGGATCGTATATGTTCCGTCTAACGTCTCCGCTTGGGCAAACGCAGTGGACAATGGCGTGTACAGCGGCGGCGGTCGTGCAGAAGGTCCGTTCGCAGCTGTATCCAAGGTCGGCGCTGGCAAAGCCGCCTTCATCGGCGACTCCTCCCCTGTCGAGGATGCAACTCCGAAATATTTCCGTGAAGAGAATGGCGCTAAGAAAACGACATACGACGGCTTCAATGGTGAAGCGAACGATGCGACATTCCTCGTCAATACGGTGAAATGGCTCGCAAACCACGAGAGTTATACGAATCTGTCGCAAGTTGCAGGCTTGCAGCTCGATCAGCCGACGACGCTGCTTGCTTCGGAAACGCCAGCTCTGACAACCGAACCACAAGCAGAGCCATGGGCTGCCCCGGCTGCCGGCTACAAATGGTACGATCCAACAACGTTCAAACCAGGTTCATATGGCTCCACTGCGGCACCAGCTGTAGAAGCGCAATATGCGTTAGTCCACCAAGCAACACTGCCTAATGCTGTACCTTTCCAGATCCGCGTAACGGTCAATAACCTGCTGCCAGGTCAGACGGTTACGGGCTTGACGGCTGGCATCTATCTGACTGGCGGCACACAAGTTGCCAAAGTCCAGAATGCAGATGGCAGCTGGCCGACATCGTACGGTTACAGTTCGAGTTTCTCGGTAACCGCGGACTCCGCTGGACACGCTTATAAAGATCTGACCGTTCAACTGAATCCTTCTACTAGCGGCAGCGCCAACCTGCGCTTTAGAGTGAACGGCAACAACATCATTACCGAATCTGTAACGGTCGGCAATGTAGCTGCAGAACCGCTGCCGCAGGACCAGACACCAGTGCCTACTGCGATCTCGATTGCAGACGCACGCTCTAAGGCAGACAATTCGGTCGTGACGGTCGAAGGCGTTATTACGTCGGAACCGGGAGCTTTCGGCGGACAAGGCTTCTATCTGCAGGACGGTACGGCTGGTATCTATGTATTCCAGAACGCAACCGGTTATCATGTTGGAGACTCAATCAAAATCAGCGCGATCAAAACCGTCTACAACACGGAAGTCGAGCTCAGCGACCCCGTTGCTTTGGAGAAAACAGGTACGGCTGCAATTCCAGCTGTCCACCCTGTTACCTCCCTCAGCGAAGACAATCAAGGGCAGCTCGTTCGACTCGATAACGTTACGATCAGCAACTACATTACGGGTACACCAGCTGGCTCCTTCGAATTCGACGCGGTGCATGGTCCGACTTCCACTCACATTCGGATCGACGTTCGCACGGGAATTAGTCAGACAGATTTTCAGGCTCAATACCCAGCAGGTACGGTTGTGAACATCTCCGGTGTATCGTCAATCTTCAAAGGAACGTATCAACTGAAGCCGCTCTCGCTTCAAGATGTAACGGCTGCTGATACAATTGCTCCAACCGCAACCGTAGCTTATAGCACAACAGCACTCACGAATCAGGACGTAATTGCGACAATCACGCCTAGCGAGCCTGTGACGATTACGAACAACGGCGGTTCTGCTAGCTATACGTTCACGGACAATGGCAGCTTCACGTTCGAATTCGTTGATGCGGCAGGCAACACGGGCAGCGCGATCGCAACGGTCAGCAATATCGTGAAGGCTCCGCCAACTGCAACGGTAGCGTATAGCACAACTGCGCCAACGAATCAAAATGTTATCGCAACGATTACACCTAACGTACCAGTCACGATCACGAATAACGACGGGTCAGCAAGCTACACGTTCACAAGCAATGGCAGCTTCACGTTCGAATTCGTTGATGCGGCAGGCAACACGGGCAATGTGACGGCAATCGTAAACAATATCGATCAGACAGCACCAACGGTGAAGTTGTCGGTCGACAAACCTGTCATCGAACAAAGCAACCACAAGATGGTTCCTGTGAATATAACGGTGCAAGCTGACGACAATGGTTCAGGAATTGCATCCATCGTATTGACCTCCGTGACATCGAACGAGTCCGACAACGATACGGGCGATGGCAACACGGAAGACGACATTCAATTTGCAGCAATCGGAACGTATGATACGTTCATCAGCCTCCGCGCTGAGCGCTCCGGCAATGGCAATGGCCGCATCTACACGATCACGTATACGATCACAGACTATGCCGGCAACGAATCGGCTGCCTCGGTTGAAGTGACGGTACCGAAAGGGAAAAAGTAATTCAGCAAGTGTACTGGCATATGAAAGCTGCCGTCGATGGTTCGACGGCAGCTTATTTTTTATTTAAAAGGGATACATATGGTTAATATCATCCCTGGATGGGAAAGTTCTTCGACTGGCTGAATAAAAACGAATACTCGCAGCGTTTTCTGGAAAAATAACCCTATCACTTAAATCGTGTGGAGGCCAGAAATGAAGCGAATTGTTCTGCTTGTCCTGCTGATTATGACATTGCTGCTCCATCCAACGACTGTACACGCGGATCCGACGATGCCTTGCAGTCTTGTCTTAGAGCCAACTAACCCTGCCGACACGAATGCCAAAGGTGCAGCATTAATGTATAAAGTGAAATTAACGCCCAGCTTCCCTCGCACGCACATCAGTATTCATGCATCCCATCTGCCGGCACCTGCTTCATTCGGGGATTATGATCGATACGAAGGGTTTGCTTTTATACCCGATGTCATTAGCTGGCGATTCAAGCTATACCCCACGCCTGAACAAGATCCCGATTGGGTAGGCAGAATCGATACGATAACAGCAGACCTGAACAACAGCCAGATTCAAGTTCGCCTGACGAACTCCACCACTGATCGCTTGGGACCTGCTGTTCTGACAGGCACAATTACGAACTGCAAATAGATAGAATAGATTGTTAGACGCTTAAGCCGCGAAAGCGGCTTTTTGGCGTTTGTTTATTGTCTGCTGAATTCCTATGTCTCCTACATGCAGTTCGTTTATGGTATAGTTTCTCATACGACTAAGACAATGAAGGAGCTACTGAATATGAGCACTCACACGACTTGGAAAAATGGCGCGCACGGTAGCAAATTTATTGCATCCTTCAGCGGCGGCAAGGACAGTACACTCGCGCTCTATCTATCGATGCAGGTTGGCGAAGCCATCGGACTTATCGTCATGCTCGAAGAAGAAGGCCAGCGCTCCCGCTCGCACGGCATGCCGCCAGCACTTATCACAGCGCAAGCCGAGGCGATCGGTCTGCCGGTCTATATGGCTGCTGCGAGCTGGGGAGCTTACGAAGAAAAGTTCATCGGACTGCTACAGGAGGCGAAGCAGCTTGGCGCAGAAGTACTGGTGAATGGTGATCTGGATATGCCCATTCACGGCTGCTGGCATGATAAAGTAACACAGCAGGTTGGATTGGGACTCGGCATGCCGCTATGGGAAATGGATCACCGCGAAGCAGTCGAGACGTTCATCCGACTTGGCTTCGAGACGGTGATCGTAACCGTTAACCTCACACTTGGCATGCGCGAGGAGGATCTCGGCCGTGCACTTACGCTTGAGTACGTGCAAGAGCTTGTTGATCGAGGCATCGATCCCTGCGGCGAAGGCGGCGAATTCCATACTACCGTCATTAGCGGCCCCCTCTTCAAGCATCCGATCGCGGTGCGCAAGGGTGAAATTGTGAGACACGGGGAATATGCTTTTCTTCCATTGGAGCTGGCAACTGCCGATGTATAGAAAGCAGTTCGCAAATAATTTCAAATGGGTGGCTCTATAGAAATAATTATAATATTCCTACCCGATTAATCGGGTTTAGTGTATAATGGGTTTAGTTCTCAACTCAACATTCTTCTATATCAAATGGAGGATTGCCCATGACTACATCTAAATTGATTTCATCCGATTATGATTGCATCGATGAAGTGCCGCTTCACCGCGTACGCGGCAATCAGCTTGGCATTCTCATAAGTGTTATTGTCGCTGTCGCTACCCAGCAGCTGTGGATTCTCATCCTCCCGCTGGTCGTTCAACTCATTAGCCGCACCTATGGGGTCAAGTACAACCTGTTTGTCCGACTGCTGTCCCCGTTGTTTCCTAGAAGTTCCGTAACAGAAAGCCGTGAGCTGCTGCGATTCAACCAGCTGTTAGCCATTCTGTTCCTGTCCTTCGCACTAATCGGCTATGCAATTGGCAGCATTGTGTTCAGCTCCATCTTCGTTGGCTTCCTTACCGTTGCCGTCATCCTTGCTCTGTTCGGTTATTGCCCGGGCTGCTTTATTTATTTTCAATGGAAGCAGTTCCGCGCTAAGCGCAGAGCTTCGTAGGCATTCATTACAATCAAATAAAAATCATGAAGCGCATCGTCCGTACATGGACGATGCGCTTCTATATAAGGAAGAACACCTATCTCCACTAGCTGCAAATAGTCGAACGCCCATGCCCGCCCATGCATACGATACAGTACCGTACACCACGGGAGGGCGAATCGATATGGCTGTTGAATTAACAGCGCTACACTGGGTTTATTTGGCGTTCATCGTCGGCATCATCGGCTTCATGCTCATGCGCCGCGACACGACCATCGTCTGTATTGCAGGCGTGTTTCTCATCGGTCTTCTTGCGACCGAAAGTTTAAGCGGTTCCATTAGCGGTATCTTTAACAGCTTCATCTATGCAATAAAAGAGCTCATCGGCACCATCCTCATCATATCCGTCATCGTGTCGATGAGCCGCGTGCTCATTGCAGCAGGCATCAACGAATTAATGATCGCCCCGCTTACCCGATTCTTGCGCTCGCCGGCACTCGCATATTGGGGTATCGGTATCATCATGATGGTGACGTCCTGGTTCTTCTGGCCATCGCCAGGTGTTGCACTTATCGGTGCGGTGCTGCTGCCAGTTGCCGTGCGCGTCGGTCTTCCAGCATTGGGCGCCGCAATGGCAATGAACCTGTTCGGTCACGGTATCGCATTATCGGGCGACTATATCATCCAAGGCGCGCCTAAGCTGACAGCTGATGCTGCGGGTCTACCGGTCTCCGATGTCATGCAAGCCAGCGTACCGCTCGTCATCGTGATGGGTCTCGTCACGACGATCGCAGCCTTCTGGTTCATGCGCCGCGATATGAAGCTGGGCCGTTGGAGAGACGGAATCGTTGCCAAAACGGATCTAACCAGCGATGATTCGACTGTTCCAAGCACAGGAAACGGAACGGAGCCGACCATCCAGCTCTCCTTCGGGATGCGCCGAATGTTCGCAATCCTCATCCCTCTCCTCTTCGCCGGTGATGTCGTTGCGATGTTCATGCTCGATCTGCAAGGCGGCGACGCAACGGCGTTAATCGGCGGCACAGCCATACTCATTCTGTTGCTCGTCTCGTTATTCGCGCACCGCAACGCGGGACTTGAGAAAACAACAAGCTATCTCATCGACGGCTTCGTCTTTGGCTTCAAAGTATTCGGTCCCGTCATCCCAATCGCAGCCTTCTTCTATCTCGGCGACTCCGGCTTCACTGCAATATTCGGAGACGCACTGCCGCAAGGCTCGCAAGGCATCGTCAACGATCTCGGTTTAGCACTCGCCCATCAAGCACCGATGAACAGCGCCGTCGCTTCCGTCACCTTAACATCGGTCGGCGCAATTACAGGTCTCGATGGCTCCGGTTTCTCAGGTATCTCACTGGCAGGCTCCGTCGCGCATCTGTTCGCTGTCGCGCTTGGTCACGGTGCCGCAACGCTTACGTCACTCGGCCAGATCGCCGCGATCTGGGTCGGCGGCGGTACGCTGGTGCCGTGGGCCCTCATCCCAGCAGCCGCCATCTGCGGCGTCAGTCCATTCGAGCTGGCTCGCCGCAACTTGAAGCCTGTGCTCATCGGCTTAGTTGTTACCACTATCGTTGCGATGTTCTTGATTTAATTAGCGAATACAGATAAGAACAGCGACAGCCAAGGACATGGAATAACGTCCTTGACTGTCGCTGTTTCGTTGAGCTAACGTTCGCCGATAGCTTAATCGATTTTTCTTCCTATATATCGAACGAAATCATTATTTTATATCTATAACAAATACGTAAACCCCATGTCCTTCCTTCCAAACACCCCATAAAGTGTAGATGAAACGACCTTTTTCAGCGGGGAGCATGGCTTCAAAGCCATCAATAGGTTCGCTATAATTTTGATTTCCGTCGGTTGCCAAGGCGCTGAGCTTCAGCTCATTTGGTTTGTAGTCAAATTCTACCTTTAGCAGTGATGAAGGTGAAGCGTTAAAAGGTTTGACATGCTCAGCTAAATCAGATGGCTGAGGTGCATCGGTAATAGCACCTTTCCATTGATAAGATCCTAGCAGAAACGGTACGTTTTTCCCGTCTACCGTTATCTTAGGATTCGGCGGTTCAACTGTTACCGATTCCATATCTTCCTTTTTACTACATCCAGACACCCACGAAACAAGCAGGGTGAGCGAGAACAATAGAATTACTGACATAGTCATTTTGCTAACAGATCGGTACATTAGCCCTCCCCTTTCTCTTACTAAATATTAGACGAAAAAGGGAGATTTTAGTTGCGTAATCCTCCCTCTATGGAGAATCGCTTTTCTCTTAAATACTCACGTTTTCTTAGATTCTGACCGAAATTAAGATTTCAACAATCAATATATCACTGGAACCAAGTTGTAGAAGAAGAAATTTATGGGGCAGTTGAAGTGCAAAAAGCCCTCCACTTAGACCACTCGCTTAAAAAAGTGGATGATGTGGTAATGTATGGTTGCACTTTTGGATCTCCACATGAACTCATGGCGGCTACCCTCCCACATCTCGCAGAGTCTACGCTCCCACATTCCTTCATTCAACCTGTCCATGAGGTGGAGGTCAGATATGCTGCCCGGCAGGATCTTCGTCCGTAGGTTTAGTGCCGTTCCGACTCATCCGTGCTTCTTGTTTTCTATCTTCACTTAGGTCATGCTAGTTGAAAAAGTTTGTTTAAGCTGCTTGTAATAATTCTACACATCGAGGGATATCCTGCATCATTTTGTCTTCACTGAACTCATGTCCCTTTTTCAATATACCGAATAAGATTCGAATGAGTTTGTTGCATAACGCGATGAGTGACTGCATTTTCTTCAATGGGTTTTTAGCTCGTTTGGTGTAATACTCATGCAACGCTCGGAAGGCTGCATTCTTAGCGACCAACGGCATCATTACTCGAAAGAGCAAGGCACGAAGACGCTTCCGGCCTCTCTTAGTTATCCGGGTCTGCCCGGTATGTGTGCCAGATGAATTGGTTTTCAAATTCAATCCAGCGAGCTTCGTGATCTGCTTGGGATGACGGTACTTGCGAATGTCTCCCACCTCTGCGAGAAAGCCTGCGATGGTGTCCCTGCCTATCCCTTTCATGGCCAGCACTTGCTGTACGTGTGGGATCTGCAACAGTAACTCATCTACCTTTACTCCCAATTCTTCGAGTTTGTTCTGAAGCCATTCGTACTGGGTCAGTAGTAACTTCAGCTCCATTTTAGCTAGCTTAGAGCCTTGTTGAATACCGACGGAACACATGGCCGCCGCCTTCAATTTCTTAATTCTACCCAGGCCCAGACCTCGCTTTGCCGCTTCTCTCAAGTGCTGCAGCAGCGTCTCATCGGAAATAGAAATCAGCTCATGCGGCAGTAAATTGAGGCTAAGCATTTGGATGGCAGACTTACATTCCCAATCCTTGAAGACTGTTAGAAACTCGGGGAAATACCGATCTAACCAGTTATGGACACGTGCTTGCACGACGCATAGATCAGTCGTCAGTTGATCGCGAATTTTCATAGCTTCCCGCAATTCAGCATATACGCCTTGGGGAAGGCTAGGTACGGCGTATCTTCCGTCTTTGACCAGCTGTGCAATAACTTTTGCGTCCTTGATGTCATTCTTCGTTGGCGAATTGTCGTCGAGTTCTTTGCTTTTCTTGACATGTAGTGGATTCACCACACCGTACATAATCTGTTTATTTCGTAGGAATTGAGCAAGGTTCAACCAGTAATGACCCGTTGGCTCCATGCCTACAATAACATCTTGGAAGCCTTGTTCCGTTGAAATCTTCTGGAACCAGCTAACAAACAACTCGAATCCTTCGTATGTGTTCTCAAACGTGATCGGCTTCCCAAACTCGACTCCGCGGTAGTCTTGTGCTCGAGCCACGTGTTTAAATTTAGCGATGTCTACACCAACAATTAAGGTAGAAGAAGTAATTTGATTAATGCGTTCATTTTGAGTAGAATTCATCTTGTAGTCTCCTTGATTTGTATTTGGATCCTGTCGCTGGCCAGCATCTGGGACCCATATACATCATATCAAGGAGTCTTTTTATTTCTCAAATCTCGTATTTCTTCATAATAGGAATGCTGCCCATTACTTCAATAGAAACAGGGAGCAGGGCCGCAGCGGTCTACTCCCTGTTTGTGTTGAACTATAGTTCTCCGATAGTTGAATAATTCAGCCTTGCTCTATTTCATATTTTATTCGATCCGCCCCTTAGATGCTGAGAGTTCCTTCCATTCCTTTACGACATCCTCTATACCTAACTGTATCGTCGGGTACAAATAGGTAAAGCCGGACGCCTTAAGCTTGCTGTTCGAGAAATTTGTATGCGCTGTGGCGTATTCGGTTAACACGGGACCAAGCAGCATCCGGCATAACCAAGTTGGCACGTAACGTTTTTTATCCTGTCTATGGAGCGCCTGGGCGCTAAGCGTCGTAATGTCTGCACTTCTGATCGGCTGATCATCGACCAGTAAATATCGTTCCCCTGTCTGGCCTTGCTCTAGCAAGAACAAGAAAGCTCGGGCGCAGTCTTCTACGTGAATAGGAGAGAATATTGGATTATGCCCCTTGAGGCCGGTAACCGGTTTGTTTTGAGAGAGTGGCTCCAGGAACAACTGCGGAAACCACGACTTCGCGCCGTACACTTGTCCCGGGAAAGTTATCACGACGGGCATGCCTTTATCCACATAAGCAGAAAGCAAGTCGACGGAAGGAGCTATGTAAGGTCCCCATCCTTTCGGCTGCGAGCGGTATGATTCCGTGACCGGCTCATTGTCGCCGCTGTCGCCGAAATAGCTGGTGCCTGCCACATATACGAGCTTCTTTAGCTTCTGCGGATTGATGTTGTCGAGCAGACGGACGGTCATTTGATAGTGCCCTTTTTGATAGGCGCTCGCGACTTTCAAAGTTACTTTCTTACCCCAGGTTGGAGGGGCCGCCAAATGAATAACATAGTCCGCTTCCGAAAGCGCGCTTTGCCAATCGCCATCTGTGAGCAGATCACCAATAATAGCCCGCCCCCCTTTATCTTCAAGCTCTTTTGCTTTTTCCTTGCTTCGTGTCAAGACCATAACTTGATGACCTTGGCGAAGCGCTTCGTTTACCGTGCTGCTTCCTATGTACCCCGTCCCACCTGTGATAAAGATATTCATGAACTTCTCCCTCTCCTGTTAAATGCAGTTATAAAATACCATTTTTCATCTTTTCGTATAGCATATTTCTAATAGCTGTGCCGCTGGAGTCTCTTTTTACTTCCATTAAACGTTTGATTTAACCTAGATAGTTCTTTCTTCTACATCACTTAAAGATGCAGGTCTCGCGTTCACCTTTAACACCCTTTACGAGCTAACATTATTAAATATATTATACCACTTAATGGAACCATACTGCTCATTACTTCAATAGAAACAGGGAGCAGCGCCGCGGCGGTCTGCTCCCTGTTGTGTTGCACTATAGTGCCCGTTATCGGAATGATCTGATGACAGTTAATTGGTTAGGAAATCAAAAACCTCAGGGAGAGCCGCTTGCGTTGTTGCTGTGTGATCTAAGTTCTGGAACCGTTTCAAGCTTGCATTTGGGATAATACTCACCAAATACTCGGCATGCGAAATAGGGACGGATTGATCCGCTTCGCTATGAAAGAATCGAACGGGAACCCGAATTTCTTCGAAATTCACGTTCCATGGTTGACCGAAGCATCGGTAATCATCCAGCATTCCGTTCGGACTTTTTGTGCCTTCCTTGATCATCGGGATTAAGGCTTCTATGGCTGCGGCAGGTACTTGCTCTCGCTTTTCTTTGGGCAAATGGGCAAATATTTGTTCTATAAAAGATAGTGGATCACCATACGCTTTCTCGGCGAAAGAAATAATGACTTCTGGCGCATTCGACGCGGCTTGCAAAAGTTTTAAATTTTCCTTGTCCAGCCCTTCTAGTAACTTGGGCAAGTATACCGGTCCTAAGCCGGCCGAAATCGCGGTTTTCGTAACCCGATCGGGCAAGCGGTGACTACAGGCCAATGCAAAAGGCGCACCGCCGGAACCGGCAAATAAAGCGAAACGCTTTAATTCCAGCGCGTCAGCGAAATGGGCGATATCCTCCACAACATGATCTATGGTTCGCCCAGGATGTGGGTCCGAGAGACCATAGCCCGATCTTTCCAAAACAAACAACCGAATAGCCGGTAAAGTCCCCTCTTTAACCATCCGATCCATTCTGGATATATTAGGGCCAAAGCGTACCCCTGGCGTTCCGTTCATCAAGATCGTCGGAGTGCCGTCCGGATGCCCGTATTCCGCATACCCCAATATTCGCCCATCAGGTAATTGTATTGTGCTTTCAATCATGCCTCATACACTCCCTCTCACAACGTCTTCATTTAAAAATTTATTTTTATACCGGCTTTGGAATTCCTTTGTTGAGATTTACCGATACCTAAAACTTCAAACGGATCACTAATTATGAGCCTATAATTGTGTTAAGATACCTTCTGCAATGAAAATAGAGCAGCTGCGAATTGCAAACTGCCCCATGATTGGTGGAACTATAGTTACCTGTTAGTTTTGTACATTTTTTAACCACTAATCAGCTTGAAAGATGCGTTAGTATGAACAGATTGTTCCCAATTGTTAAAGATACTGTCCTTGTGTTTAATGGAGCATTCCTTCTCTTCGCTAGGCGACGAGACTGATTAAATTGTTATCGGGGTCCTTTATGATCGCATATCGCTCTCCCCACGGTGTATCTCGCGGCTCGAGGAAGCCGTCATACCCAAGCGTCGTCAACTGACGGTACACGTCCTCCAGCGCTTCGTTGCTGGAGAACTGAAAAGCGAGCTCGGTCCGGCAGCCGACAGGATCTTCCCAGCCATCAAAAACACGCTTTACCGAATCCACCATATCGAATGCAAACACAATTCCTTCTTGCTCCACGTCTACGTGATGCGCTTCGTCGGCGCCGTCTGGAATAGCCAGCCCCAGCACGCGATAAAAATCCAACGCCCTCTTCATCTCTTCTACGTAAATCGCGACTCGTTTCAACTTTACCGTCATGCTTTGTAGCTCCCTTCGCCTTGCTTGATTTTCACCCCCATTATAGTGATTGTCCCTCATTGCAAAATAGTAAAAATCGGACTTCCTCACTCTTGCTTGGTCAGCCGTTTGAGTGGTAGTCCGTAATATCGCTTAAAAACGCCTGCGAAGTGCGACTGATCGTAGTACCCGTGTTGAAGCGCCAAATCCGTCAAGCTGAAGTAGTCTCCGCTGTACAATTCCTCCAGCACACTTTGAAAGCGGACGATGCCGAGCATATCCTTCGGGCTGAGGCCAAGCTCCCGTTCAAAGGCCCTTCGCAGATGCCTCTCGCTGAAGTTCACTTTATCCGCCAAATCCGTTACGGAAAGATTACCTTTGACCTCGTATATATATTGCATGCTCTGGTATACCAAAGTGGGAGCATGCGCCTCGGTCGCAGCCAGTATTTGGCCCAATTGCTGCTCGACGACATCGATCCTGTCTGGTAACGATTGGGCAGTCAGCAGCTTTTCGACCCAATCGAGAGCATCTTGTCCCCAGAGATCCTCCAAAAACACACGATTTGCCGTTAAAGTCGATATTGGAGACTTTAGGATCGTGCAGGCCGACTCCGAATACAGCCGGATGCCCCATACCGAGCGTGCTTTTTCAAATTGCAAAACTTCAACTTGCGTCGTTAGCCCTACGACATATGCGGCCTGCCGGCTTGATGAAGCGAACAGGTCCACTATAATATCGACACAGCCATCAGGGATGACTCGATGTCCCGGATTTCCCGGTACCGGCAGGAAATCCACCGTCCAATAGGCAGCTACATGCGACGCCAGGCGACGGCTCGGCGCAAACTCCCGGAAGTTATGCGAGTGGATATGCAACTGCGGCTGCAATTGGGGAGCATGCAAGGGTCGGTAAGGATGGCTCATCTGCGCTTCTTCCTCCTATTACGTGAAAAATCCTGACAGCTTGGCGGCTGTCAAGGCTAACTTGGCTCGCCAAGGAGTCCACCTCATGAATGCATTGTAACAAATAACTGACAATCGGACATATGTCGTTTAAAATTCAATATTGCAGAGTTGAAGTTTATCTTTTCTGGAAAAGGAGCAACTAAGGCATTCAATCGATGAATGTTCTTATCATCCTACAACAACGATCAGTAATTGAGTTGCGAGATTTGGATGAGCATGAATGAAAAATGGCTACCCTATTGATGGTAGCCATTTATTCAATCCTTATTTAATCACCATTTCGTATTCGCTCTTGATCAGTCCATATACAAATTCATCAAAATGTTGCCCTTTAGTATAAATCATATTCCTCAGTCTGCCCTCTTGAACGAATCCAAGATGCTCCTGAAGTGCGATCGAACCCTCGTTAAATGCATAGACATGAGCGGTTACTTTCTGGTATCGCAACTCCTCAAAATAATAGCGTACAAGGATTTTAACTGCTTCTGAAGCATATCCTTTTCGCCAGTGCTCTCGAAAAATGCCTATGCCATACTTGAACGTTCCATGTCTTGAATCGCAACTGTGAGCATTAATGCTGCCAACGAGTTCACCATCAAGTGTTTCGATTGCGAGACTGAAGTTATCGCCGTCCGGACCTTTGGACGCTTGATTTCTAGCCCAATGCTGCGTCCCTTCTTCAGACCTTGGAAAATGGATTACATCGCAAAGTCTTGAGCTTTCCGAATCAAAATCGTTGTTATGGAACCTATCCCAATCTGTAGGCAAAATCGCACGTAACCTTACTCTGTTACCGGACCAAATATTGTTATTCATATGGACCCTCCTAATGAAATTGATTCGCTCCTAATCCCTCCTAAGAAAGATGGTGGAGATCTTGTGCGAGGATCTACATTTCTAATTGTGACTACATTGTTCTCATTCCTTTCAACTTTCTAGATTCTCACAAAATGAGTATCATTCTCTGAATCAGCCTTAACCGAAAATCCTATAGATTGATAAAACAAATCTGCATTAGGATTATCTGTCTTTAAAACAAGCATCTGATAATGAATTCTAGCCTCTGCAATTACCGAATCCATCAGCAAGCGTCCTATCCCAAATCGTCGAGCACTTGGTAGGACATAGAGACGACGAACACGACCAACTGCTTTAATACCTGCGTAAGGGTCTTGGTTTAACCCGCATACCCCTACAATATCGCCTTCTTTAATAGCGATGAAGAGGGCTTCCCCGTCCCCGTCAAATGTATTGGTTCCCGCTTCATAGTCTGCCACTAAACGTTTGATGTGACGAAACCCTTCGCTCGAGCTTTCTTCAACGAGCCGCTTTAACTTAGAGGTTTCTAGATGATTAACTTTTATGATGATAAAATCATTCATTTAACTACCCCTTTAATTTAACCCTTTCCGTATGGGCAGCACAGCAGCCGCGCCATTCTACCCTATTAATTTCAACCTATCGAAATACTTGTTTATTTCCTGAAGGTTCTTTCATATTCCTCCAGGCTCTCATTCGGCAAATGGGGATATCCATTTTTCATTTAAATCCGGACTTACAAGGACCTCTTTAAATTTGTCGATTTTATAATCAATAAGCCTTTGCGTCTCCAGTAATCTGTCAATCTCGTTCTGAATTCTATTCTTGTGTTCGATTAGAATGGAGACTCTCTGATGAAGCGAGGCTTCACCCATTTCGTAAAGCTTACGGAAACGCTTCATTTCTTCCAGTGTCATTCCGGTTGCTTTGAGTCTCGTTAAAAAGATCATGCCATCCAATTGATGTTTACTGTACGTTCTGTGCCCGCTTGCTTTGCGGTCGGCATACGGAAGTAAGCCGATTTTCTCATAATAGCGGATCGTATCTTCTGACAACCCCGTGAATTCAGCAGCCTGTTTGATTGAGCTTGCGGTTTCGGGAACCTCGATCACTTTGCCGCACCTCCTGACGTATTACCACGGTATCGCTCCGTTCTCATCAAAGAAACCGCCGCTGGGACCATCGTCCGGAAGGGTGGCGAGTTTCACGACAATGGAAGCGCCCTGTTCAACGGTACGATAACCCTTATGTCCATTCAAATCCGTAGCGGTATACCCTGGATCAGCTGAATTTATCTTGATCGGCGTATCTTTTAATTCTTTGGCAAACAAGACCGTTAGTGCATTGACAGCCGTTTTCGAACTCATGTAGGCGATCAGATTTATTCCGTATTTCTCGGCATCCGATTCCGGGGTATTATACTCGGTCAAGGAAGCCAAGCCGCTTGAAAGGTTTACAATTCTGCCAGCAGGCGATTTTTTAATCAAAGGGAGCATTGTCTTAGTGACTGAAAAACTGCCGAAAACATTGGTCTCATAAGTGTCCCTCAGAACAGTTAAGTCATGTTGACTCGGAGGAAGACCACTTTCCAAGCACACGCCAGCGTTATTAATCAGAACATCAAGCGCCCCATACTGATCATCAATTTGTTTGACTGCGGATTGTATGGTGTCCAAATCTGTTATGTCCAGGGTAATTGCCTTTGCATTGATGTTCTCCGCCGTCAGGGTAGCCGTCGCTTCCTGTCCTCTTGCTTCATCCCTTGAACCGAGCAATATTGTGAATCCTAGTTTGCCCAGTTGCTTGGCAGTCTCAAGACCAATACCTTTGTTTCCGCCAGTGATCAGAACTACTTTTGATGCGCTCATGATTACGCCCCCAATAAGTGATATTGACTTGACAACGATCACTATACAAATTGGAGTACACTCCAAGTCAAGAGCAACATTCAACATTCGAATGTCTTGTTCTTGGACTATCGGGGGCGATATTGGGTATGAACGTTTAACTGATTAACCCCATTCTCATTTCAAGCTAATATGCCTAATACTAGCTTGTCTGACGCTTCCATTTATTTTCTGAAAGTCCTTTCATAATCCTCAAAACGAATCTTTCTAATTTGCTTCCTATCAGATGATCGAACAATTATACCTTCGGATCGACCATTCGTATCAATGCCAACCTTTGTCTGTTCGAAGTTTTTAAGGTATTTAAAGGTATCCTCAATAGTCATTGGAAAACTCGCTCCATCAATCTCTGCTAATAGCGGGGCGCATCGAAGATCGTTTGCCTGAATAAATTTAGCTTTCTCATGTTCGTTGTAAAAAGGTTGATTGCCATGCTCGCGCCAAGAGGCGATCTTCTCTTCAGGTAAAGCTAGAAGCTTTTCCAGTTCATTCTCCGTCAAAGAGAATACGTCAAACACCCTGTACGATTGAATTTTGCTATCCGTGTAATTCTTTGCAGATTTGGTCTTACCGCCATAAGACTCTTGATAAACGACTGTTAATGCCCAATCTCCCTGGGGGAAATGATCTTCAACATACTTGTCTGCTATTGGTTTAAGGAATTCTGCTATATTGCCATATGGATTACCAACACGATCTCCCTTGGCATAGAGCAATTCTTCTCTGGAGCCAATCAAATAATCAATCTCATTAAGATCATTTCTAAAGAAGATCATCCTTGAATTCTCGCCATCCACTTTCTCATAAATATAGATTGTATCAGCGTCAGTTAACAATCCTCTCTCCTCAACTACATCTTCGATTAGTTTGCCTCGCTCACCCAACTTGTGGTAGGTAAGAATACTAGGATACTTCGTAATCGAGTTGATTTTTTTAAGATCCATTCCTGATCCTCCTCTACATTAAACTACCGTTCTCCGTTAGTCTGATAAAAGCCTCTTAGTTAAGATGAGCATCTAAATTCTTTATAAGTCGATCTTTTATAGAATGCGTACCGTCGACCGAAAATTCCTTGCCGGTGATCATTTCGAAGAGACGGATATAGCGATGCGACAGTTCGATGATAAGGTCATCCGGTGCGGCAGGCAGGATCTCATCTTTATAAGGGTCGCAATGCTCCCTGAACCAAAGCCGCAGGAATTCTTTGTCGATATTCTCCGGTTCCTTGCCTTCGGCTAACCTCGATTCATAGGTCTCTTTGATCCAGTAGCGGGAAGAATCGGGTGTATGTATCTCGTCGATGAGAAGAATTTCGCCTTTGTCATCAATTCCGAATTCATATTTGGTATCTACCAGAATTAATCCGTTCCTTGCTGCAATCTCTGTGCCCCTGGCAAAAAGCGAGAATGCGATTTTCCGCAAATACTCCAAGGTCTCTTTGTCGATTAAGCCTTCGTCAACGATTTGGGCAGCCGAAACCGATTCGTCATGTGCTGCTGATTTCTTTGATGGCGTCAGGATCGGTTCTTCGAACTTTTGATTTCTCTTCATTCCATCGGGTAGAATATTGCCGCATATGTCACGGATACCTTGTGAGTATTGGACCCATGCCGAGGTGTCTGTCGAACCCGTAAGATAGGCGCGCACTACAAATTCAACCGGAAACACCTTGCATTTTTTTCCTATTGTAACATTCGGGTCCGGGATACTAATAACGTGGTTACTTACTATATCGGAGGTATTTTCAAACCAAAAAGCGCTAAGCTTATTTAATACTTGGCCTTTAAACGGAATGTTGGCAAGAATCCTGTCAAATGCGCTTTGGCGGTCTGTGGTGATAAGGATTAGAGAGTCACCTAGATCATAGGTGTCGCGAACTTTATCTCTCCTGAACCCGGGTACATTCAGAAATGAGGTGTCTTCGAGACAGCTCTTAAGGTTCTTTTGAATCGTTTCTTTGGTTATCATGGAAGCCTCCTTGATCAATAATGAATTTGAGTCTTTGAGCTTCGATAACTAAAATAAAAAAAGCATCTGATCTAAGATCAAATACTTTGCCCAGGCGTACGGCTTATGAAATATGTGCTCCCCCGTAGTTACCCTACGTTACGCCAGTCACACATATTTTTAATACAAATCCATAGTACCAGACAATTCCATTAAAACCAATACAGTTTTTGTATATATTTAACATCGTGCTTATGTTACCAGGCGGCTCGCCCGTATATGCTACTTCTGTCGTTAAATTATCGTTTACAGTTAGCTTAAGATTTCGCCTGAACTGTTTTTTCAAATAATTTTCGATAATGAACTAATCCGAAGTCTCTTTCGAGTTCATTTATATTGCTCCAAAAGCTTTCTTCATTAAACCCTACAAAGTCCTCCATCATTGACAACGCAAGATTGTGAAAAGCATGAGCAATTCGAAATACACGATTGCAGTTATACATGTTGAATTCACCACTATTTTTAATATCCAGAAATGCTTGATAATTAAGGGCTAAATAAGCTTTCGTTTTGCTTTCCTTCAAAATCCATCACTCATTTCAATATAGATTTTCCTGTATTTATTCGACCTTCTATTCGCTCTCTGAATATCGTAAGTTCATTAGCGCAATCTGTCCGTTAGTTGAGAAAACGGCAGCCGATCGTTGACAGGCTGCCGTAATGTCTGGATTGAGCTATAGTATCCGTTTAGCGCAATAACCTAACTCTTCTTTATTGACGAGAAAAGAACTGTTTGTGGCTGCATTGGGACAGTAGCCCCGGTCCCTTTGGCTGATAGTCAAGCGGGAGGGGGTTCCCTTTTGGCGGGAATGCGAGGTCAAACTTCCGAGGAATGAGGTCTTCGTTCATTGTAAAGCTCTCCCCATTCTTTCATCAACAATATAATCGGGTTCAAGGTTTTTCCGAATTCGGTAAGCGAGTATTCTACCTTTGGTGGTACCTGATTGTACGTTTTGCGGGCTATGATTCCTTCACGTTCGAGTTCCCGCAGTTGCAAGGTAAGAATATGATGAGTGACCTGAGGGTAAATTTTGCGAAGCTCGCCGAACCGCTTCGTTCCGCTCATTAAATGATAAAGAATCACTCCCTTCCACTTTCCACCAATAACGTCAAACGTCGTTTCGACTGGACACTTTTTTTCAGAAGCATTTACCATCCCGTTACCCCTCCACATAGTATCATTTTTATTACTTAGTATTATTAATTTGCGTACTTTAAGTGTATTACTTACCTGAATGAAAAAGAGCTTCAAGAAGTTTATGACGAAATTATCTCTAAGGGAGGCAAGGCCCTCGCTGTTCAGACTGACGTTGCCGATCCTCGGCAGGTTGAAGCGCTTGTAAACAAGACTTTGGATACATTTGGAAGTCTGAATATGGCTTGGAACAACGCGGGTATTCTTGGTGCTTTCTCACCTGTACACGAGCTATCCTTTGAAGATTTCGATACTCTGATGTCGATCAATCTGCGTGGCGTGTTCGCCTGTCTAAAGTACGAGATTGCAGCAATGCTCGACCTTGGAATCCAGGGCTCGATCGTTAACACTTCTTCGTGGACGGCGCATGGGGCAATGCCGAGTACTTCAGGCTACGCCGCCTCCAAGGGAGCACTCGATGCAATGACGAGAACTGTTGCGTTGGAGGTTGGTCCTAGCAGCATTCGAGTTAACAATGTCAGTCCTGGAATGATTGCAACTCCGATGTCGCAGGAGGTTCTAAGCGACGAGGCTACGGCACGTCCCTTCGTCAAGCAAACGCCGTTACAGCGGGTGGGCCAATCCGAAGACGTGGCCGATGCTGTGGTCTGGCTTCTCTCCGATGACGCTCGTTTTGTTACTGGTCAGAGCATACTCGTAGATGGCGGTTATACTATTGGCGGATTACGTCCGTGACAGAACGAAGCAGTATTAAAGCCAAACGGCAGCCGAATGATTAATTCCCGGCTGCCATTTTGTCGATTTATATAAAGTGTAGCTGTTGTACAAGTAGTCGGCGGCTTTCATTTTATTGATTTTTCATTTTATCCAGCGTTTCCAGGTATAGGACTTGAAGAAATTTCTTGATATTGACTTTGCGCTTTTCCTGCGGGCATTTCTCGTCGATTTCTCGCATCTTGAGACGCACGTCTTCGAAGTCGAAATAGAGCGGCGCGTAATGCTCGAACTTCGGGTGGCTGTAATCCGTGAGCCCGATGCTCGCCAAGTTGGATAAAGCGGCGATGACGGTCCGTCGAACGCGCTGCTCGAGCGCCTTCCCTTCCTTCTCAATATCGCCGCCTTTCGGCTTGCTCGCCCGGGCTCCGATTTCGTATAACGCTTTAAGTGATGGAAAGCCACCGTCCTGTTGCCGTCCAATCAGCCATGACATCATCTCGATAATGTCATGTGCTCCGCTTTCTCCGATGATGCCCATGTCCAATAAGATCATCCGCATGATTTCTTTGGCATCGTGCTTCTTCCGCGTGCCCGCGGACTCCGAGCTCAGGTCGTCTAGTTTCGCGATCGACTGTTTGATTTCCTTCAGATAACGGGCCATTCGCCATTGCTCGCTTACTTTACCAAGCACGGCTTTGACTTCCACCCGGTTAATCGGCTTCTGGATATAAAATTCAATTCCCGCTTGATACGCTTTGCTGATCATTTCTTTGTTCTCGATCTGCGAGATCATGACATACTTGCCCTCGTACCCTTCCTGTTTCAGCCGCGCGATCGTTTCAATTCCGTCCTGGTCCGGCATCAATAGATCAATGAGCACGACATCGGGTTTTTCGTCCAGTACAAGCAGCTTCCCTTCTACGCCGCCCGACGCCATTCCGAGCACCTCGCCGACGCCGCCTTTCTCGATAATCGTCTGCAGCATACGCCTGCTTACCGCATCGTCGTCGACAATACAGAACGATAGCATGCGCCTACACTCCCTTCTTCAACTTAACGGTCGGAAAAGCTGCGGCAAACGTGGTTTCAGATTCCCGCCCTGGTTCAGCCAGGAGGAGTCTGCCGGTGAAAGAGCCCACGATATCGCGAACATGCGAGAGGCCGATGCCGGTCGCAGCGACGCCTTCCTGATTGAATTTGGTCGTAAACCCGGGCTCGAACACCATATCCTTATCCTGTTCGGCGATCCCCGTCCCCGTATCGCTGACGATAAACAAGGTTTCTCCTTCGCGTTCGCATACGCGAATGCGTATCGTTCCATGCCGCTCGATCGCTTCGACCGAGTTGGCCGCCAAATTGTTAAGCACGGTGATAAGCGGTACGTAATGGGCAGTGAGGTAATCGATGCCGACGTCCTTCTCGATCAGTACCTCTTTCTTCAGCATCCGACTGTATTTGCCGTTCGACTTAACCACAAGCTCCACGATCTCCGCTAAGGTCATTTCCAGGGCGCTTTCCAGGTCGACAAGCTTCATCAGTCCAGCCAGAATTCGCTGCGAATCCTTCTTCACCTCGTGAATCTGCTGGGTAATCTCGAGAACGGACCGGCTGTAGTCGTTCAGCCCTTCTTTGCTCAAAAGACCGTACAGATCGTGGCTTTTCGCGGTAATCTGTTCGATTGCATCCATCGATTTGCGCAAATAGAAGACCTCGCCATAGAGCCCGCTGCCGACATTGATCATTTGTTCGATCCGTTTTTGCTGTTCGGCGTGAACGCTTCGCATTTGGTGCACGGCAATGCTGCTGTAGATGCCCGTCGTAAAATAGCTGCGCACCACGGCGATGACCGAAATCAGCATCCACTGATTGGTTTCAAAGTACGGCAGTCCGAAAGCGACGCTGCGCATCAACAGCTCCGCCTCATTGGAGACAACGTCGATCAGCGACACGCACGCGCCGAGGATAAGCGGATTCAATTGATGCAATCTGCGTTGAATGAGGGCCATTCCGGCCCCGAAGACGATGTAATAGAGCATGGCGGAGAAGTGCGTCTTCACGCTGTCGAGAAGATAGAACGTGCCGGCCGAGGCGGCTCCGTCTAAAGATACCCGAAACAGCAGCACCGTCGCGCCTGCGGCGATTCCCGTCCGCCAATAATCCAGATGGCTCATCAACAGAAGCAGGAACAGAAAGGCGCTGCTGCCAAGACCGATGCGAAAAACCTCGCCGATGAACGGGTTGATCTTGAATTCCCCGGCAACCGCTACGACGATGGCGACGACGGATATTTGCATGCTTTCGGTTTTGGACCAATTTAGTATGGCTATAGGAATGACTCCCATCGGGATCTAAAGTCGAGGATGCTTAGCCCCACTTATTTTCCAGGCGCCTAGCCGCAAGCGACAGCGCGTAATTGACCGCAAAATACAAGACGGCCACAAGCGCGAGAATCGGAAGGGTATAATCGAAATTTTGCGCGATGACGATCTTCGAATTGTGCATCAATTCAGGCAGGGATATGACGATGGCTAGCGACGTGTCCTTGAGCAGGGAGATGAACTGGCTCACGATCGGCGGCACCATGCGCCTCAGTCCCTGCGGGAGCACGATATGCCAAACCGTCTGCGTATAAGTGAGACCCGACGAACGGGCGGCTTCCACCTGAGCTCTCGGGATTGAGCTTAGCCCGCTGCGCACGATTTCCGAGATCATCGCGGCTTCGAATACCGCCAGACCGGCGATGGCCGAGCTCATGACCCCCAGCTTGAGACCGACGTCCGGCATCGCGAAATAGGTGAAAAACAAGATCAACAGCAGCGGCAAATTGCGGATAAACTCGACGATCACTCCGAGAATGCGGGATACGACCGGAATTCTCATATAACGCAGCGTTCCGGTGATGCTTCCCAGCACGAAACTGAGCACGATCGCGACGAAAGCAACCCAGAGCGTGATGCCGAAGCCTTTCATGATAAAGATGAGATTATGGTAAGAGAAAGCACCAACGATGTCCATCCGCCGATCCTCCTAATCGTTATTAGCGAATCTTGCGTTTCACGGTGCATAACGGCATTGCTATCCGTTCTTGCCCAACCTTCGTTCGAGCTGCAGCGCCGCAAAGCTTAAAGGAAGTGTCAGAACGAGATACAGCGCCGCGACGAAGATATAGGTGTCAAAGGTCGCGTACGTCTTGCTGGCCACCTGATCGCCATAATACATCAAGTCGAATCCGGCGAAGACGCCGAGAATCGACGAGTTTTTCACGAGGTTTATGAATTGGTTGCTGAGCGGCGGAATGACGATTGTAATCGCCTGCGGAAGCACGACATGCCGCATCGTCTGCATGTACGTCAATCCCGACGCTCTAGCCGCCTCCGTCTGTCCGGACGGAATACTCATAATGCCCGCCCGAATTGCTTCGGCAACGAAGGAGGCGGTATATACCATTAGTCCGGCCGTGCCGCAGAAGAATCCGCTTAACGTCACTCCGAGCGAAGGCAACCCGTAATAAAACACAAAAACGACCAGCAGCAGCGGTATATTCCGAACGAACTCGACGTATGCAGTTCCGATCCACCGCAACGGCTTGACGGACGAAATACGGAATACGGCGATGATCGTCCCAAGAGCGAAGCTGCCGAGTAAAGCAATGACGCTCGCCCAGATCGTGTTGCCAAACCCTTTCATATAGATTCCGAAATGGTCTATAAAAATCGATATGTCCGGCATGCTGACCCCTCCCCCTATTCCCGATATGAAGAAGATGGGTGGCGCTTGGCCACCCATCCATTGTTCGTAGATCACTATTCCCCTTTGTCGATCCATTTCTTGTAAATCTTGTCGTATTCGCCGCTGTCGTGCAGCTTCTTCAATCCTTCGTTGACGCTGTTCAGAAGATCGGTTGCACCTTTCTTAATCGCAATGCCGTACGGCTCGTCGGTGAACGGCTCTCCGACAACCTCGTAGTTCGGGTCCTGGACGGCCATGCCGTACAAAATCGCGTTGTCGGTCGTCAGCGTGTAGCCCTGACCGGCTTTAAGGGCGTTAAACGCGTCCTGGTAGTTGTCGAACTCCAGGATGGTCGCGTCCGGCGCCTTCGCCTTGATGTTGTCGACCGAGGTCGAGCCTTTCACGGCCAATACTTTCGTGCCTTTCTTGATGTCATCAATACTCTTGATCGGACTTCCTTTCTTCACCAGTAGGGATTGGCCCGCCTTGAAGTACACGTCGGAGAAATCGACTTCTTTCTTGCGCTCTTCCGTAATCGTCATCGTGGCGACGATCATATCGATATCGTTGTTGTTCAACATCGGAATGCGCGTTTTGGATGTGACTTCCTTAAGCTCGATCTTGGTGTCGTCGCCGAGAATCTCCTTGGCTAGCGCCTTGGCGATGTCGACGTCGAAGCCTTCGACGTTGCCGCTTGCCGGATCCTTCAGGCCGAACAACTTCGTGTCGTACTTGACGCCGACGACGAGTTTCCCTCGGCTCTTGATGGCGCTCAGCGCCGAAACGGCTTTGGACGGTGAATCTCCGTTCGCGCCGTTGTCTTCCCCTCCTTCTTTGCTGCCGCATCCGGTCAATAATGTCGTGGCAAGAAACCCAAGTACAATGCCAAGCGTCATCCAACTTCTTTTCTTCATAGCTTATAACCCCTCTCCGTTATGGAATTACATAATTTTGGAAACATGTACCAATCGTGTGCAAACCGTTAATGACGCAACACGCGATTAAGAAACAAACGCGCCCTTTCTTCCCGGGGCTGCTCGAAGAATTCTTCCGGCGGAGAGATTTCGACAATTTGCCCTTTGTCCATAAAGACGACGCGGTTCGCCACTTCCCGCGCGAAACCCATCTCGTGCGTTACGACGACCATCGTCATCCCTTCATGCGCCAAGGTCTTCATGACGTCCAGCACTTCACCTACCATTTCCGGATCAAGTGCGGAGGTCGGCTCATCGAAGAGCATGATCTTCGGTTTCATGGCCAGCGCCCTGGCGATTGCCACGCGCTGTTGTTGTCCGCCGGACAGCTGCGAAGGAAACGCGCCAGCCTTGTCCGCGATTCCTACTTTCTCTAAATACATCCTGGCCGTATCCACCGCTTGCGGCTTCTGCACACCGAGCGCCTTCATTGGTGCTAGCGTAATATTGTCGATCACTTTCATATGGGGATAGAGATTGAAGTGCTGGAACACCATGCCGATTTCCCGCCGCAGCTTGTTGATGTCGGCTTTCTTATCGGTGACGTCGACTTCGTTGACGGTCAGACGGCCGCTCGTAATAGCCTCCAATCGGTTGATGCAGCGGAGGAGGGTACTTTTCCCCGAGCCGGAAGGCCCGACCACAACGACGACTTCACCCTGCGCGATTCGAAGATCGATGCCTTTAAGCACATGAAAATCGCCATAATGCTTCTCCACTTGCTGAAATTCAATCAACGCAATCCCCCTTTCCGTTGCCTTAAACCTCTCTGATGGACAAATGTGTTAGGTTAGATCACATACTTTGTAGACAACTATATGGAAAACCTACACAATCCTAATGAATCCGACGTTAATCTAAATTTGAAACATTTTCATAGCGCTTCCACCGCTCGACTATGAGTGAATTTGAAGCGATACGAATCAGGTTATCCAACATATGGTACAATGTTGGATATATCAGAGTATTTATTTTCAAAGGAGGATAATGCTAGTGAGTTTTAATGATTCATTTCTTGATTTTCCAGTTATTGAAACAAAACGTTTCATACTACGGGAACTACGACCGGATGATGCGGAAGATTATTTTAATTATTTCTCTGACCCCGATGTAACAAAATATTGGGGATATGATAGTCCAAAGGATGCAAAGACAGTTAAGAGTGGCTTACTTCGACAAGGTAATGCATTTAAGAGAAAAGAAGTAATTGAATGGGGAATATCTGAAAAAGAATTTGATAAGATTATTGGGATCTGCAGATTTGGTAATTTCGTTAGAGGATCGATGGCGAATATTAGTTATAATTTATCAAAAAATCACTGGAGAAAAGGAATTATGACCGAGGCTTTTGGTGCGATACTTCCTTTTGGCTTTCAAAATTTAGGGTTGCATCGTATTCAAGCAATGGTAATGCCAGAAAATTCGCCCTCAATAGGTTTATTGGAAAAGCATGGTTTCCAAATAGAGGGGCTTTTAAGAGAATATTCATTTGGTAAATTATTTACGAATACATTAGTTTACTCACTCCTAGCAGATGAGTATTTAAAGTTGGATGAAAAGTCTGCATTTTGAGAGCGTCAAGGAACATTCTTGAAAACTGGTAACGACATACAACTTGACTATAAGAGAAGTTCCATTAAAGAAACCACTCCGTTCTCAAGAGTGGTTTTGTCTTTATATACTGATATATATCTTGTGGTCAAACCGTACTACGGTGAACCATATCATAAATAGGCGAAGGTTAGCGTAAAAGATTTTGGTTATGCCAATAGAGTGAGATTAATTGGGATCGAAAATAAAATAACAGTTAACGCAACACGGTTCCTCTCACTTCGGTTCCAGCACAAACGGACGCGTCCGCGTTACGAACTGGAAGCCTTGCTTCCGCAGGATTGGTGCGGAAGTCGGCAGCGCGTCAACGAAAGCATGCGTACGACCGCGGTCACGGGCCTCCAACAGCCTCGAGGCGACAAGTGCGGTAAAATAGCCTTTACGTCGGTGTGCGATCTTGGTGCGGCCCCCGGTCAGTTCGGCGTATGACCCACCGGTTCTGAAGTAGACTCGCCCACAAGCGACGGGCTCGCCGTCCACGTAGGCGATGTGGATACTCATCTCGTTTTGCCTCTCCTTCAATTCCAGAGCCAGCGAGCGCCTCTCTTCCTCCACGTTTCTCCTGCCAATCTCGCGAGACACCTCGGCGTAGTCGGCCAGGTCACGCTCGTCCCGGACGATTCTAATATCGAACCTGTCGAATTCATCGAGAGTGGCCAGCGAGGCCTCGTCCAGCGGTAGAACCAGCACCTCCTCCTCGTCGTCGGCCTCGAACCCAGCGGCGACGAGCCGCTCGGGCAGGTCTATGGGCATGTCGTGTCCGTAGTACTTCCACTCCAAACTATAGCCACCGGCTACAGCAGCATCCCGCTCCCGGCGAATCAGTTCATCGATCTCCTCCACTGGACAACTGGCGAACACGATCCTGCACTCTGATCCCTCCACGGTACGCTCCACGACTACGTCACCGCTGGGAGACGGCATGCCCATCGACCGGCGCTCCGCATCCAGGACCGCCAGGATATCGGATCTCACAGATTGGCTCATGTCACAGCACTCCTTTGCCGAGCCTTACCTCATAAAACTTTCGTTTCTTACAGCTTTTCCACGAAAGCTAATACATGATCTTTCACCTGTATTTTTTCTTCCTGAGTCATATTGGTTAATTTTAAATTGTTCTTTGCATTTTCAGGGGTTATAAGGATTGTGGAGGGTTCATAAATGGTGTCTTTCAGGGTATTTCCTTCATCGGTGAGCAACAGCTTAGATTTGTATGAATAGGAATGGATCATTTCTGTTCGCAAATATTTATCGTTCCTATCATAATAATCCTCAATAGATTTAATATCCGATTTAATATGGTTTTTTCCTTCCTCAATAGCGGTTATTGAATTCACTATTTTGTATCCCGTTCGTTCAAAGAATCCTTCATCATTTTGATGATCATCAAGTGTATCTATTGCAAAAACCTCAATAGTTTCATATTTCTCTATTTGACTACATGCGCTTATAAGGAGAAAAGTGAACATGAATAAACATATCATCACTAAACTCATTAGCTTTTTGTTGACTCTCATTCCTTCACTCCTATCAGGATTAGTTCAGCATAGTTACCCTCTCAACTTCATTTTACGTAACATAAGTGGTTTCGTGTTGTTGAGCTAAGACTGTGTCCATTCATACTTTATATCTTCAAGCTGCTCTTCATTGGCATTTCCTCTACCAACAATCGTAAATCCGTTTCTTTCATAAAATGCCTGTGCTTTCTTGTTGACTTCAAAGGTGTATAAAAAAAGGCAACCCTGCGATTGCTGTTTGGCGAGATCCAGAAGCTTTTTCCCTATTCCTCTCCCTTGATATTGGGTATGAACGTATAACTGATTAACCCAATTTTCATTACATGCTAATATGCCTAATACTTGCTTGCCTGACGGTTCTATTGCCAGGAACACCTTATTATCTCTAACCAGAATTTTATTCAAAAAAAACATATGATCTTCAAAAGAATGTTTCGCTTCTTGACCAATAGCATGCTCCTTGCTCTCTCTCCACATCTTAACGGTTTGTATCGCATAGGAAGGGTCATATTCGATTATTGTAAACTCCAAACGCCTTATCTCCTTTCTTATTTTCTTCTCATTTCGAACTGTATTTTGACATACTGAATAGTGATACGTAAGCAAGACTCAGGCAAGATGATAGCTAGATGCTTTCCCAAGAGTTGGGCATGTTTAACAAGGTAAGTACGCCGAAGAATTGGAACGTGTCAAACAGACAGATCGGTCTGACAAGCCGTTCTTATGGATTTGAAATAATGGAACTCAGACTAAGAAGACGCCAGGGAAGGTGCCCCGCGTCTTCCCTAGTTAATCCACGTATGAGTGCGCTCCCCGTTACCCTTAACCTTGCGCTTCATCCGTGTTCATGTAGTTGATTGCCCACATATGGCCGTCCAAGTCCTCGAAGGCCCAATGATACATAAATCCATAGTCTTCGGGTTCTTCGTACGATTTCCCGCCCAAGGAGACCGCAGTATTCACGATTTCATCCACCTTTTCTCGGCTCTCGAAGGCCAATGCGATCGTCAATTGCGCATACTTTTCCGTATCGACGGTTTCCTTCTGGGTGAGCGACTTCAAAAGTTCTTTGGTGAGCAGCATGACCTGCAGGTTGTCGCCGATCAGAATGGCTGCCGACTTTTCATTATCGGGGAATTGAGGGTTGAGTTCGAATCCGAGTCCGGTGAAGAACGCCTTCGATTGTTCTACGTTGTTCACAGGCAGATTGAAGCTCGTGAATGTGGACTTTAATGCCATATTAAACACCTCATCGTCAATTTGGTTTGTTGTCATCCAACAGTAAATGCCTTCGTGAAAATTAATTTTACAAGAATGTGGCTTTTTACCTCCCATCGGTGTCTAATGAATGGTAAGTACAGGAGGAGGTACTACAGGTGTCGCGAGCTCAAGACAAAACGAAAATCCCTGTTCTTCCGGAAGAGCAGGAGCATATCCAGCATTTCGAAGCCATCTATGTTCAATATCGAGAGAGAATTCGAAACTATATCGCAGTAAAGACAAATTCGGCAGCAGCCGATGACTTAACCCAACAAGCTTTTTTAAAGGCAATGGAAAGCTTCCGCTTATTTAACCATAACTCTAGTATATTTACTTGGTTATTCAAAATCGCGCAGAATATTGTAAAAAACGAGTATCGTACGAGATCGCGAAAAAAAGAAATCGTGCACGAAGTCAGCGACTTCCAATCTCAATCGATTTCCCTTGATATGGCGAGAGATGTCGATATCCGCATTGACATTAGTGCTGCGTTAGCCCAATTGAATGAATTAGACCAGCAAATCATATCATTGCGTTTTTTCGTCGACTGCACTTTATTGGAAATATCCAAAATCATTGGGATGCCCGAAAGCGCGGTTAAGAACAGACTCTACCGTGCCTTAAACAAACTAAAGAAAGAATTAAAAGAATGGGGTGACATTACAATCATGTCTATCAAAGAACTTATATCGATCGTGGATAAGAGCGATGCTCCCAGCAAGAATGATGGTATGAATAAGGTATATCATGACTTATTTGAAGAGCTGAACACCAATGTAGAGCGAATTATAACAACCTATCGTCATCGGCCTTCTCAGAAGATCGCGATCGAAATCTATCCCGATCTGTCCACTTTCCATCAAGCAATAGGCGAACCGGATGCACCTAATTGGTTCATGGGTACCTATGATCACAACAAAATTAAAATCGTATCCCCACTAAATCCAGGTCCGGAACATACGTATACATCGGTCCTACGTCATACGATAGGCTTGTTTACGATGTGGTTAGTGAACGATATCAATCCGTCGGCACCGAAATGGCTTACTCACGGACTCAGCGGACAGGAAGCCAAACAAATGTCGCAAGAATATATCCAGTATAGCACCTCAGAAGCGATTCAAAATGATGCCGTCCCTAGCTTTCAAGCTTTAACGAATGATACATGGGATTTCGAGAAGATAGGAGGATACGGATTCTCGCATTTGATCGTAGAATACCTCCTTCATTCTTACAGTTCAGATGCGCTCAATAAATTCATACGTGACTCCACTGATTTTCAAGGCGCATTTCAAGTATCGGAAGCTGAGCTGCACGCGAAATGGGTACAATATTTGAAATCTAGGCAATGTTAAATTCTTGTTGAGATTTGACCAAACCAAAACCACCTTCCAAAAGGTGGTTTATTCTATTGTTCTCCGGTAACGTAAGGTTCTTGCGTCCGACAACGTTTACCGCGCATTCACTTCAAGAACGTTGCCTGTTCCATCTTCGATCACACGTATATTTTCATCATCAATGAGTTGAATTTTTCCATCCGGCCGTATACGCTCAATCTGCTCTGTTAACCCGTGAGCGATAGATTTGCGAATCAAACCTTGATTCTTAAAAACTAACGTATACAAGTCATATGCGCCGGTCTTCCGATCGGAATAGACGATGGTGGCGATCAATAAATTTTTAGAAGTCGCCTCGAAATCGATTGTGAGATGATGTGTATTAACATTAATATCTTTTATCCCCAATGGAATCGTATCCCGTTTCCCCGTCCTCACGTTAGTAATCTCCAGGTTACCTTCTTCTGATTGAATCCTATAAGTGTAACCCCATAAACTCCTGTAGAAAGTATCGTTATAATTATGAAGTCCTGTTAGCGTTACCTTTCCCGATTTCGCGTCCCACCCGGACACTTCGCCGTCCAGAGCGGCAGCTAGGAATTTTATTGGAACGTAGAGATGACTGATATACCACACAGGTTCTCTTCCCATGTCTACCTCTTGGCCATCCACTTCGGCGATGCTGCTTCCCATATACACGACAATACGCTTCTTACTCCCGCTCAACACTGCCGTATCTTCATTTTCCATCGTCCAATGCAAACTTGCCTTTCCCCCAAATGAGAAAAGACTTCCGTAGGTCACCCCGTCCTTCAGAAGTGTCTGCACATGATCGATATGACCATCCTCCCATTGCGCTTCCAGAACGACATATTTGGAAGCAGCATAGGTCATATGCGAGCCCACCGGCAATAGGATGGACACACTCAAAAGAACAGCAATCGCTTTATTCCATTTTTTAATCATCAATAGTAGTCCACCCCAATTTTTGTTAAGTCTAACAATCCATTAGACGATCACGATTAATATAATGTTGCTCAAGATAACACTTGCTTGAAGGGTTAGCTTGGTACGATGATTGGTTCATATCATATCTTCAATTAAGGCTTAGCAGCTGGCCTTATTGATACGCAATGAAGCTGCCGGATTGTGCCGGCAGCTTCGTGTTAGTTGTCGATGGAACTAGAGCAACTGCTGCGGTTGCAATCTGCTCCTTGATCGTCAAACTAAATCTCCAGTTGATCGGAATTTCACGATCCTACATTTGCTGTTTAATGGCTTTAATCGTTGCAAAATGCATACCTTCGTGATACAAACAAAAACTAAGGCATTCCTTAACGGTCAATAGTTCAAGACCAACAGAAGTAACAAATGGTTTCTCTAGATTGTCTTCTAGTCTATGCTCCAAAATTTGCTCAATCCGGTCGACTTGCTTAGATAGTAAAAGAGCAATTTCATCCAAGCTAGGGACTTGCTTTCCCCAGTTCTCAGGCTTAGTGCCAGAAGCAAACAAGTCTGCTATATGCTTAGGCAAATCCATTCTCTCATTCGTTAACGCAAAAGAGAACTTCTCATGAACTAGAAGAATATGCCCCAGATTCCACAGAATATTGTTGTTAAAACCGCTTGGTACAATGCGTGTTGCTTCCTCGCTCATCCCGTCAACCAGTTTTATTGTATTATTTCGAACAAATCGTAATTGTTTAAAAAGGTAATTAACCATACCTCATTCTCCCCTTTAAATATTATGGTTGCTACACCGCATAAGCATGTCCATATTTTAACATACCCACCGTGGAAGATAATCGCCCGTTACTACGATAATGTTGAACGAGATTACTCATTTGTTATTCTTTTTTGGAATAGTTATTGCAATGTACAAAAGGATTCCAAACGTCGCTCCACCGAGCAAAACCAGTCCGAATTCGCCTAAAAATAATAATAGGTATGAAAAAGCCATTCCTAAAACAATAAACCCTATTAGTTTCATAATGCTCCCCTTAACAAGACATATTTATATCGGGAATAGTCTAACATGCTTTATCACAGTTTTAATATAGAATTGCGTAATAGGCTAATCCATATCGCAAAATTCGTGCATGACATGAAAAAATCGAGCGGAACTAGTGTTTACATGAACCGATTCCATTGCGGTGCGCCTGTCCTCCTGCGTGCAAGGATTACCGTCAGCGTCTGCTGAATCTGCGGTTCGGAAAAAAAGAAGTTGAGTCCAAGCCATGACGCGAACAAATAAAGCAAAACAGCTGTTGCCGAGTAGCTGCCCATCACGGGATTCGGAACGACGGAATAGATCCAGACAATTATAATCAGGTAGAAGGTTATAGGGGCGAAATACCGGTAAGAACTAAGAAACAATTGCAGCTGGTAAACCGTTAACCGAGTAATGGTCAGCATTATACGGACCCACCACTCTGGAATTTCTAACACAGCGAGTGTTTTTACGTCATCGTGTTCACTAAGCATCAAGTCGCCATGTTCGAGCCGATGCCCGGCCACGGCTAGATCGCGGTTCCGCCGATACACGAAAGCGAGTGGGAACAATTTTCTTACATTGCCTTGAAATATACGTGAAGAGCATCACCGCTTGGAGATATAATGAAGTCGTACATACATATAAATCATGAGGAGAGGTTCAGATGACAAAAGCAACGATGTATAACGAAGTGGCCACCAAAGAAAAACTTGTCGCGTTCACGTTCGACGACGGGCCGAATCCGGAATGGACCCCCCTTTTTCTAGACGTGTTTCGGAAGCACGGGGCCAAGGCGACCTTTTTCTTCATCGGATCGCACATTGATAAATATCCGGAACTAGCGAAAAAGACGTTCGAGGAAGGCCACGAACTAGGCAATCACACCTTTTCTCACCCCTTTATGTCGAAGCTCTCGAAAGAAGAGCAAGTCGAGGAATTATCCCGAGCCGATCGAATGATCTCCGGCGTAACGGGACGCAACCCAAGCACGTGCCGCCCTCCATACTTCGACGTTAACGACGACCTGCTCGAAGCGTGCGCGGAACGCGGATACTCCGTCATTGGTGCGGCGAACATGGAATCCCGCGACTGGGAAGATGCGACGAGCGCCGAGCATATTATCGCAACGTCGCGGGAGCAGATTCGCAACGGCAGCATTTTCATTTACCACGACGGGTTCGGGGACCGGTCCTCGACGCTCAAAGCGGTATCTATTCTCATTCCGGAGCTGATCGAAGCGGGCTATCGGCTCGTGACGATAAGCGAGCTACTAGCATCGAGGGACGACGCGTAACCATACAAGCTCCTGTCGCTATCGCGGCAGGAGCTTTGTTATCGGTTCGCGCGGGGGATCACGCCTAGTTTATGTCCGATTTTGCGTATCCGAGCCGCGGCGTCCGTCAGCTCCCGTTCCGTATGCGCGTCGCTTAGGGTGAACCGAATGCGCGCCGTACCTTCCGGTACGGTAGTGAAACCGCTCAGCTACTTTTACTACAAAATCCACAAACTCGAGTGTCCGTAACATTCCTGCCCGATCTAACCTTAGCTTTCAAACTCGGTTGAAGATTCAGGTTCTCGTTTCCGAAGAAGTAGCATCTGCATCAGAACCGTATGTCTGTCCATTATCATTTTCAGGATAGAAGTCTAAACTCTTAGTGCCGGCGATATGAACGGAACCAATTATGGCTTACCCCTCCACATCATATAAAGAGACATCATTCCCACCTTTTTTAGATAATCGTTTTTCAACACATATCCTGCAACACCATCCACAATTCCTTTATGGATTAAATCGGGTAGCATTTCATCGGGAGTGGTATCTCCCTTTACTTCAATAAATGCTGTAGTTGATCATCTGATCGACTGCAGCTTTATTGATTGAACTATTATTCGCCGTTAGGTGAAAAAACAACAGCTTACCTCTTTTTGAAGTAAGCAAAAATTAAAACCCATAGAATGCATCCGAGTAAAATTTGAACTCCACTTTCTTGAACATGTATACCATTCCCACTGAGCGCTATTCCTGTAAAGAATCCAAGCATAAGGCATGTAAGTATTTCAATCAATTTAGCTGTCATCACAATCCCCTTTATTAAAGAGCTTACCTCAATGATTTTAAAACAATGATAATTAACATGCACTTGGATTTTTATGGATCTACTGAGTTCTTCTTCCCGTTAGTTGAGAAAACGGCAGCCGATCGTTGGCCGGCTGCCGTAATGTCTGGATTGAGCTACAGTACCCGTTAGCATAATGTATTATTAGTCCTTTTCGGAGTTGGGAACTCCACTACTTGAATATTACACAAATCCAGAACCTCAATTATAGCCAGAGCGAAACCACTGTTCCATACATCGTCAGTCCAATTTTCTTCAAATTTCTCCGTGCATTCATTAAAACAATCTTGATTGATTATGATCAGAGATGTCTCGGACACTTTAGTGTAGAGAAAATCATTAACTCCAAATTTATCTATCATCCATCTAAGCCCAACTAGGACTCCTTTATCGTATTCGCCTGTCGCATTCTCATGTGAAGTTATCCATTCGAGCAATTGGTTTTTTCGTTCCTGATTAATCTCTAAAGTAACGTTGAACATATTAACAATTCTTTTATGGAGCTCTTTCTCAGAGATAGGATTTGACGGAAAGTTCCACTTATTCTTAATAGATGCTTTGTTTTCTTTGACCATAAGTACCTTTTCTCCACGTATGATCGCAACACTAATTCCATTTTGAGTCATGTTAGGTTCCCCCCCGTGATAAAGAACCACCATCACCAATGTTTGAACATACGTTCCCCTGTTTTCAAATGGATACATAAGAGTTTATGAAGAACTACAATAGTTCATTTATTCTAGCACCTGAAGATGTTATTATGTCGAATGCGAATCTGGCGAACATACCTGCCACGGAGTTTGTTCGTTAACCTGGCCTGCGGGGAATGCAGTATAATGGAACCATGGCTGCTGCGCATGTCGGCCCGGTGCCGGGCTTGCTGGATGCGGCAAGCGGGTCGAACAACATGGCCTAGGCGTAGGCGCTTCAGTCTTAATAACCGGAGGGCGGTGCATGGTACATGAGATTTAGCGATTATTCATACGAAAGGCCAGATGTGAAGGCGTTCGAGATGAAATTCAAGGAGCTGCTGGGCGCATTCTCCGCGGCTGGCAGCTATGAGGAGCAGGACGCGGCGATGGCGAGCATGAACAAGCTCCGCAGCGAGTTCGACACGATGCAGACGATCGCAAGCATTCGCCACTCTATCGATACGAACGACGAATTCTACAAAGCCGAACAGGACTTCTTCGACGAGAACAGCCCGGTTGTGCAAGAATTCGTGACAGACTATTACCGGGCGCTGGTCGGCTCGAAGTTCCGTCCTGAGTTGGAGGACAAGTGGGGACGGCAGCTGTTCCGACTCGCTGAACTCTCGCTGAATACGTTCAGCCCGGAGGTTATCGAGGATCTCCAGCAGGAGAACAAATTAACGACGGAATACACGAAGCTGACCGCTTCCGCGAAAATACTGTTCGAAGGCGAAGAGCGCACACTCGCGCAGCTCGGTCCGTTCCAGCAATCGACCGACCGCGAAATGCGCAGACGCGCCGCCGAAGCGTCCTCCGGCTTCATGGCGGAGAACGAAGCGACCCTCGACCGCATCTATGCAGATCTGGTCAAAGTCCGTACGCGCATCGCGAAGAAGCTTGGCTTCGACAACTTCGTCGAGCTCGGCTACGCCCGCATGAGCCGGACCGACTACGACGCGGGCATGATCGCGAACTTCCGCAAGCAGGTACAGGACCATATCGTGCGGGTCGCGACGAATCTCAAGGAACGTCAGCGGCGCCGCATTGAGGTCGACAAGCTGCTCTATTACGACGAAAACCTCGCCTTCCTGTCCGGCAATGCGACGCCAAAGGGCGACCCGGACTGGATCGTGGCCGGGGGCGCGAAGATGTACGCAGAGCTGTCGCCGGAGACGGACGCATTCTTCCGGTTCATGCAGGACAACGAACTGATGGACCTCGTCGCCAAGAAGGGCAAGCAAGGCGGCGGTTACTGCACGTATATTAGCGAGCACAAGGCGCCGTACATTTTCTCCAACTTCAACGGCACCTCCGGCGATATCGACGTGCTAACGCACGAGGCAGGGCATGCGTTCCAGGTGTACGAGAGTCGTGGCTACGCGGTGCCAGAGTATGCCTTCCCGACCTACGAAGCCTGCGAGATCCATTCCATGAGTATGGAGTTTCTAACTTGGCCGTGGATGGAGCTATTCTTCAAGGAGGACGCGGACAAATACCGGTTCGATCACCTCGCCAGCTCGCTCATCTTCATTCCGTACGGCGTGACCGTGGACGAATTTCAACATTACGTGTATGCGAACCCGGACGCGACGCCGACCGAGCGGAAGAAAGCGTGGCGCGAAATCGAGAAGAAATACCTCCCTCATCGCGATTACGCGGACAACTCGTACTTGGCGGCAGGCGGCTTCTGGCACAAGCAGGGGCATATCTTCAACTCTCCGTTCTACTACATCGACTACACGCTGGCACAGATCTGCGCGTTCCAATTCTGGAAGAAGTCCCGCGAAGACCGCGAAGCCGCATGGAACGATTACCTCGGCCTATGCCGTCTAGGCGGCAGCCTCTCCTTCACGGAGCTCGCAAGCGCGGCCGGCCTGATCTCGCCGTTCGAAGACGGCTGCGTCGCCTCCGTCATCGGTACCATCGAGGCGTGGCTGGACAGCGTGGACGACAAATCTCTGTAAGGCGGTTCGAGGGCAGTCTGTTTTCATCTCTCCTGAGAGTTTAGATCAACAAGTATTAGCCACACTCAAATAATAAAACCAGCGGCAGTCTTGAACGATAAGTTCTGGACTGAAGCTGGTTATTTGTACTGCTGTCTTAATTGAACTATCGTTTCCCGTTAGCTGAATGTTGCATCTGAATTATTGAAAAATGATTTCAAATTGTTCTTGTTTTAATAAACTTCCCCATGGACCATCTTTTTTTAAATTAGAACTAAAACCTCTTTTATTACCAGCGATAATGTATCCTACTGGCTTTTCATTAATCAAAAGAGCTACTGAATTTCCATCTTTTGACCATTTGAATTTAAATTCAATTCCTTCAACTGAAGTTACAAAAGCATTTTCCCCTGCATATTCAACCGTAACAGGAGGTGGAGAAGTTCTATATTTACTAATCTCAATTTCATTTGGTGGTTGAATTCTATTATAAATCCAGCAATCAAATTGAGGCTTTTGGTCATTCGCTTCAGTTAGATATAACCAGCCTGTTTGACCATCGTCCTCAAATATAACCCATCTTTTTGATATTGGATTGAAATCAGAAAGAAAAATATCTTCGTTCATTTAAATCCCCCTCGATAACATTCATACATGAAAAATTCGCTATTTAATTAAACTAACCTGCCCGTTAACTTAATGAAAACGGCAGCCGATTGTTTGCTCGGCTGCCGCGGTATCAATCCTCAACTAACGTTCCCGTTTGCGTAACGCACCACCAATGAATTGATTTCATCAGCCAGTTCAAGAATCTCCTTCCATCGGGAAGAATGCCTCACCGCATTGATATTCCATTCATCACCTTGCTGTAATGCTAGAAATTTATTTCTTAAGGTTGAGCTTTTAAACATTATCTCAATACTAATTAACTCATTTTCGACTAATTTTTTTAAGTTATCGGTGTGTAAAAATGATATAGCACCTATATCGAACTCTTCAAAGATGTTATATCCAATTACCAAGTCATCCGCTTTTATTAAATAAGTTCCGCATCTCTTAATCGTATCAACATACAGTTCATAAAGTTCCTCTATTGATATTTTCTTCATCACACCAATCTCCTTGCTTAAAAATCCTTCACAACCTCGTTGCTTAATGAAACTAAATGGATTCAAGCTGAAACTTTTTATCATTTATAAGCGTCGTATGTATTTATCTTGTACAGAAAGGAGGCGAGGAATTGAAGAAAGCATTAGTTCTGTGTGCTGTCGTTGCGACGCTGGCAGTAGGTGGTACTGCCGTTTATGCCCAAGTAAACAATGGACAAGAAACGTCGTCGCCGGTCCAGAGGATGTTTACTCAACAAGAATCAGATTATTATTCGCAAATTATTATTGATGTGGAGTCTGGGAAATTACCTCCATCTGAAATTAATAAAGCGCGGGATTATATTCTGAAGCACCCAGAAGTGAATCAATCCATTATCGACCGCTACCATATCAAATATCATGAAAAAAGCCCGTTGCTTGGTTAACCCAGGTAACGGGCTTTCTTCATTCTGTAAAGCAAAGAAACAAGCTAGACAGAACGAGACATGTTGTGAGTTGTTGAAAACCCCACCTGAAACGGCAGCCGATTCCTGCTCGACTGCCGTGGCTTATTCAGCTATAGTCTCCCGTTAGCTCAAGACCTTAGATGTATTTTTCTTTATTAATAGCATCTTTGAGTAGATGACAGTTCTCTAAATCGATATCATACACATTAGCTAAGCAAGTAACGTAGTAAAGCACATCATACAATTCTTCTTCAATGGTTCCTTTTATTGTATTCTGATCAATTAGTCGTTTATCTTTCCTTAAAACCTCGGCTAACTCGCCTATTTCCTCAATTAATTTAAGAAAGTATGCCTGTTTAAGTTCAGGTTTATAATCCTTTTCCTTAATAATTGACTGCAATTGCTTTAAAGTTAAATCAGACACCTATGCTCCTCCACCCTTACTCAAGCTAACATACCATAAAGTTCTTTGTTTACTATCTAATCTCCTTCCGAATTTTCCTGTCCTTTACTTCAACAAAAGCTGCAGCAGATTCTCGGATCTACTACAGCTTTATGGATTGAACTATAGTTCTCCGTTATTTCAAGTTCAGATGCTGATTTTTTCACCTGAAGCAATAGTTAGATTTTCAACAGCGACATTCATACAGTTTTCAACCGTTTCTGTTAGTGAGGTAGTTGAGTACAAAACTCCCCAAAAGCCATTCTCACCCATTATCTCGCTGATTTCCTCATCATGCTCAATCCATTTGAAGACCTTGGATGTAAATAATCCATCTGATGAGCGTTTAATGATATGAGCTTTATAGGATCCGCTTGGAGTAAAGATTTCCTTTAAGATATTATCCATTTACTCTCAGCCCTCCGCTCCGCTAGACTGCCCGGCAGCTTAATGAACCGGCAGCGATCTGCCGCGGTATCCGTATTCAACTTCGTATCCCTTTAGTTTAATCTTATCAGGATTGTGGTTCCTCATATTTGGTCCAAGTTTTGTAACCATCAATATTTTCTTCCGAAGTGTTAGAGGCATCAAATGTTTTGAAATAACTTGCAATATATTTTATAGCAGGCTTTTCTTCTGAATGATTATAAATAATAAGATTAATATCGTAAATCTCACTTTTCCATTTTACGGACTTTGCGATTTCGTTTATGTTTTCAATAGTAGAAAATTGCTTAACGTTTGCCAATATGGAATTTACCGATTCTTCGGTAGGAACATCTTTCATCTCAATATTTATTGTTAAATTAGGTCTAGTGAATGTGTATTTAATCTTTTTGATTGCTGGTATTTCTTTTTTTAACTCTTTAGATAAGGAAACCGTTGATGATGTGTTTACTGAATGTGCAACACTACAGCCTGAATTAAAGAGTATAATTAGAAAAATAATGATTCCAACTCGACAAAAATTCATTAAATTATTCAACTAGCACCACTTCTTCTCTCTAAATTCATTTCAAAGCAGCAGCTTCCGCGGTGATACGCTCTGTCGTTGAACTATCGTTACCCATTAGCTTAACTTATTATCTGTCGATTATCCATTTACATCGTTGCTGGTTTTTTCAAAACATAGATTAACCGTTCTTTCTTTAGACCAAGTTCGATGCATAACATTACGTGGTATTGTGAATATCTCCCCTGGTTTCAGAGATATCGTTTTATCTTCCAAATCAATGAAAAGCTCTCCTTCAAGAACCATGAACAACTCATCACAGTATTCATGTTTATGCCAATGAAATTCACCATTAATAACAGCTATACGGAGTGCATGGTCGTTCACTTCACTTACGACCCAGTTTTTATATTCCGATATCCCCTGTGAAATGTCGTATAGATTCAGTTTCTCTAATTGCCCGTTCTTCATTTCAAGATACCTCTATTCTTTATTCTCTAATGTAATACTGAATTTTTAATACATGATACAGCTAAAATCCAAACTCTGTTACTCTTTCAAGCCACTCACGCATAAGTGACTCAAATAATAGAGCTTGTTCAATCTGAAGATTATGTCCTGCTCGATCTAGTACAGCAAAAGTCATCAGCGATTGCACAGCCTGCCACTATCTCTTCAGAATACCTTTTCCTATTATATTCATTGAGCACGACTTGATTTGAGCTAAATAACTTACTCGCTCTTCATTTAAGGTGTCCATAAAATCGCGGTCACAATGAACAACAAAATGCTCGGGAAGTATTCTTTTTTTATGTTCAGGAATAATTAATGGACAAATCAGTGCAGCTCCACCAATACGATCTTTATGTCTATTAATTATTCCTCTTGTAATATATCCACCTTATGATTCGCCTGCTATGAGATAATCTTGGTTTGGGACAAGAGTTTCAATAAAATTTATAACTGCTTCCAGCATATCATCTGAATTACTTATTTGATCGTACTCCTTTGTTTGTCCCATTCCAGGTAGGTCAAGATAGATACGACGCAACCCAGGAATTTCTTCAAATATCGGTTCCATACACCCCTTCATTAACCGATGGTCTGGTGTAAAACCATGGATCAGTGTAAGGGAAGAAAGACTCAGGGATAATGAATTACGAGGACATGGGAAAACTATAGTTGAATGAAAATGCAACGGCAGCCGACCACTCGATCGGCTGCCGTTGCTCATTGAAGAAATGAGCAGATTACGCTACTACTATTCCAGCAAATCGCTTTCTTTTAATTTTGTGTAGAGTCGCCGAGCATATTTAAGATTAGCTTGACACTAGGATGCTCCTCGTTCTCCGTTAAATAGCTGACATAGGCCATAAAACGCGGGATAGGAAAGTCATTCTCAACAACAAATAGCTTCTTCTCATCAAGAAAGGGCTGGAGCATAGTTCTGGTCGAGAAAGCAAATATGCCTCCTCGCAAAAGCAAATTAATGATAAGACCCGCATGATCCAACTGAAGGGATGGCACATAGCTTGGTCCTACAAGGTCTGTAAACCACTTTGGATCCTTAAAGCCGACATGGCAATACTGGGTTGTGAATAGATCATCTTTACTTACTTTTAGGCCTTTTTCAGCTGATACGAGTAAGATCTCATCCTCGAATAATGGGATATTCGTAACCCTCGGATGCTCGGGCGGTTCATATCTTATGGCAATATGAATACTACCGTCCAGCAGCAGATTTCTCACCATATAATCATTTTCGAGGTAGGTGAAAAATTTAACCGCTACATCAGGATGTGTTTCCCTAAAGGCAATGATGTTGTCTAAATAACGATTCTGCCATAGTGGCCCAGGGCCACCTAAACTAATATAATTGCCATATTGCTCCGAGATTCCGTATTTACTCTCCTCAAATAACCGCAGCATCCTCTCGGCATAAGGAAGGAAAGCTATCCCCGCAGGCGTCAATCTGACATTCCGATTGTCTCTCGTAAACAACGTTTTTCCGATCGAGTATTCCAACGTTTTTATCCTAGCCGTAATGGCGGATTGCGAAATATGCAGATGCTCGGATGATTTTGTGAAATTGAGCGTATGACAAATCGATATAAAAGCTTCCAATTGCGATATATCCATCATGCACCTCGACAATTAAATTTTGAAATTATACGATATAAAATTTGAGTTATACTTTCCCAGATTACAAAGGTATGATTGCCATATGCTGCTGCAGATTATTATGAAACAGAAAAATAATCAGAAATTCGGCAGGTTAACCTCCAACCCAATCTAATAATAATCTGCCACAGTTATTACAGCAAACCTGACGAGGAGGAGTACAGCGATCTAGAAACGTTATGCACAGAACGCGCTCAAGGGAGAGAATGGTTAAACTATGTTTTGAAAAAGGGGACTGAGAGCTTCTTAAGTATTGTGAAACACATCATTCTCAGCCTACAACATACGACAAAGGAATGAGTACGAATGAAAAAAAAGATTGCTGGTGTTCTGCTTGCCACAACCCTTCTTGCATCGTCGACAGCCTATGCTTCGACCGCAGTTCCAATCAAAATTGATGGTGCAATTATCGCCTCCGATATAAAGCCCGAAGTGAAAAACAATCGTACGATGGTGCCTCTGCGCGTCATCAGCGAGAATTTAGGCGCGAAGGTTGAGTGGTCCAAAACGGAAGTGACGCTGACGAAGAGCGATATGAAAGTAACTTTGAACACGAACAGCGCGACTGCCTTAAGAAACGGTCAACAGGTTCAGCTGGATGCCAAGCCGTTTGTAATCAATAACCGTATCATTGTTCCCCTCCGCTTCATTGCCGAGACGTTCGGTTGCGAGGTGAATTACAGCAATGGCGAAGTAACGGTCGAGAGCGCGATGCTCGTCATCAAAGGCGTAACGGTGAATGCCATGCAAAACGAATATCACATGACCATGGGCGGAGTCGTTCAGCAGATCACTGCAAATGCCCTGAATAAAGCCATCTATAACATCTTTGAAACAACTAAAGGCGCCAAGGTCGACGCCCCTGCTAACTACTCGTGGAACGTATCCATCGACGTGCCCGGATCTTATTATAAGAACGCACAGTATGACTTCCTGGGCAGCAACGGAAAGAGCGTGCAGCGCTACGACATCTATTCGCTTATTCAAACGGCTGCGGATGATACTTCGACAGACACCTCTGACGTTCTGCTGCACGACGTCACGAACAATAAATGGTATTTGTTTAGCGCCGGTGCCAGAGACGCCGTTAATCAATTGGTGGATCAGGCGAACGCGAACGGTGCCTTGAAAGTGATCAGCAATACAGTTGTGTAATCCCGTAAGGTTTCACAGATAGCAATTTTCGAAAGGAAGAATCAACATGAAGAACAAAATTATTGCCGGATTCCTATCAACTGCTTTACTACTTAGCCCAATAGCTGCTCATGCAGATGAGGCAGTTCATCTCAATGGAAAATTGGTTGATGGTCGAGTATTTATGCCTTTGAGAGCCGCAGGTGCTCAGATCGGAGCAGTAACAACTTGGAATCAGAAAACTCAAACCGCAACTGTTAAAAAAGATGGCAAAGTGTTGGAAGTAAAGCTAGGGGAATTTGTTAAAATGTTTGACAATCGAGTTTACGTCCAGTTCCGAGAGTTCAACGAAACATTCTTTGAGCAAGACCATATCGTCTGGCATCCAACTGATTTGGTTTCTAGTTCAGAACACATCACTGTCGATCTTGGAACACTGGATAATGCCCAAGCCTTCAAATTGGTGGAACCTTTATTCAGCAAACACGAAGATTCTAAGGAATATTTCGAGGAAGATAAAGACAACTTATACTACGGTCTTTCAATCTCTTACTCTGGAACTGATAAAGCATTAGTTACTGTTAGCACTGGACAGAAAGACGAGTACGGAAGATACATTTTCACATGCTCATACAAGGTTAACGTAAGCAGGAACAGCTCTGGTTGGAAAATCGTTTCATACAATTACATCAAAACGGAAATTCCTGACTGGGTTAATTCTTAATAGAGCCAACGCGCTACAAGACTTCTGGAGTCCTTAAACAGGCTCCTTTTTTATTTATATGCATAATAACTTATAATTTGGGGACCACAGTTGTCGCCGGCAGCGAACTTTCCTGCCCGTTACTTCAATGGAAACGGCAGCCGATCAATTGACCGACTGCCGTATATAGTGATTGAACTAAAGTCTCCCGATAGTTTAATGTTAATAGCGCTAATAGCTGTATTCTATTCCGCTTGCATTTTGTTGATCCCAATTCCACCAGTCAATAGTCCCGACAAATGGCGAATTCATTTCTTTTTCCTCTTGTAACTTAAGTAACTCCTTTGTCGGTCCAGTAAGTACAGCCCCATATATCTTAATCCCATTCTTCTCTAGATAGGAATACCTCTGTTCAAGCGTCACTCCTCTTACTTGAGGTTCTACTTGAATGCTGGAGAGCAAAGTATTAGTCCACTTGGGATGTTCGATTAAGTATTGTAACTCGTTCATAAAGGTTTGCGCTCTGCGCTCTCCTTCTCCATTAACCTCGATCGTGAAACTTCCGCTTCCGTTTTCTCCGTAATTCAAGGCATCTGGCGCGTAGCCAAAAACCAAACCATTTCCTAAGACAGGATTGCGTGTTGCTAATTCTTTTTCAATACCGGTATCAATTGCTAACCAAACCGTTGTCACATCATATTTTTTAATTAACTTATAGTAATCGTCATGGGTCATAGGACGAGCTAGCGAAATCGCTAGTTGGGCGACTGTTCCTTCAGGCAATTTCTGAAGTATGTTCCAACCAATCGAATTTATATCTGAACCTTCAGGATATGTGCCCCCAGGATAATGAAAATTGAACGGCGTACGGTGTTGACCATCCTTCCAATTGAATTTCCCTGTAAGCTTGGAAAAGATGAAATTATCCTGGAAAGTGCCTACTCTTTGTTGTTCACGCCCTACAAGTTCATTCAACTCGAATGTATACGTCCACGAAATGAAACTATTTTTCCCTGAAAAGCTTGACGCTGTAACTCCTGGCTTAGTGAATTGAATAACATCTGAAGTTATACGCAGAGCTGCCTGAGTATTTGGTTGAAACCACCGAGTTACAAAGAGCGAGTTAGAATATATGTAACTAATTAGTAGAAGCACAACTAAAAACAAAGTTGATAAAGAAACTAGAACAATAAATACTCTGTTCTTACGTTTTCCTTTTTTTAAGATACGTGTTTGTACATCTTCTGGCAAAAGAGTAGGAGAACCCTGATTTCGTTTATCGGTCTCTTTCAACCGAGCGATAAGGTTACGGTCCCATTCCTCATCATCATGTTCATTACTCATGCTCTTCGCTCCTCCAGTTTGCGCGTAGTTTTTGCCTTCCTCGATAGATAGCGCTTCTCACATCCGAAAGTGAAATATCCAGCACTTCTGCTATTTCCTCATAACTCAATTGATGGGCGTAAAACATAAGCAACGCATTCTTTTGTTTCCAAGGAAAAATAGAAATTACTTGTTCAAATTTTTCCCAGAACTCCTTATCTAGCAAGTGATGTTCGGGCTCTTGCGTTGCAACCGAAGTATCTAAATGCTCATCACTAAGGGCAGTTAGCCCTTCTCTTTTTCGCTTACGGTACCAATCAATAAATGCGTTATAAGCGACTTTGAATAACCAAGGTCGCACCAAACTGTTCTTTTTCATATCTAAAAATCGAAATGCACGAATGAACGTGTCTTGCGTCAAATCCTCCGCAACCCCAGCATCACCGGTTAATCTGCGTAAATACCGATAGATATCATTCATATGCATACGGTAAACGTCTTCTAATTTGACGCTCACAACTGCCATCACCTCGCTCATCCCTGGTGCATACACTCTTACCACGATCTCGAAAAGAAAAATGTTACAGTCTTAAAAATAAAATCAAAGATCTTATTCGAAGTTAAACTCTAGTAGTAATGGATTTTTGAACAAAAACGAGTGCATTGAAACTGGACACGTGCTTGCGCGACGCATAGATCAGTCGTCAAATGATCGCGAATTTTCATAGCTTCCCGCAATTCGGCATATACGCCTTGGGGAAGGTTAGGTACGCTTGGCCTCTACGTCAATATCTTTTTATGGCATGGGGCAATCTTTTATTTGTCTTTAGAGATGGTTTGACGATTACATGTCTATTTGACATCATAGTGTTATTATCGGATGGCGACAAATACTGAACAGCCATTAAGGGCAGTGTCACAATGCCATTCTGGTTGTTAAGAACCATTTAAGTTAGTCAAAGATTCTAAATAAATGGAGTTGAATTGAAAGCAAAATGAAGAAGCCAGATGTAGATTCGCTTTCAAATGGATCGCTTGACGCAGAAACGACTCGTTTGGCCCGTCTGATCCACGCCTACACTCCATTTGACGGCACCTTTAGCCAGTGCATTCCCGGTTTGAACGTCAGCCGTTATTCAAAAGTAAATATTGACTACGTAAGAACCTTCAACTCACCCTCTCTGTTAATCGTTGCTCAAGGCGAAAAGGTCGCCACCGTGGGGCAGGAGATCTATCAATTTGGCCGATCACATATGCTCATGTTCCCTATCGCTCTACCGATCGCTGTGAAGACCACGCAAGCTAGCCCTTGTGAACCTTTTCTGAGCGTAAAGCTGGATCTTGACCCACAAAGGATTGCTGAGTTAGCACTGAAAGTGTATCCCCAGGGCCTGCCTGCCGTTGAGGAAAGGCGCGCTGCTTATGTCATTAGCGCCGACTTGGGTATGATCAAAGCTGTATCGAGGCTTCTAGAGTATCTTTCCAGTCCCGTCGAAGCTGAATTGCTTGTCCCGCTTGCGATCGATGAGATTTTGATACGAGTCCTGCTCAGCCCTGTTGGCGTTCATGTCGCTGAAATGTGTTCTGCGGACTCGAGGATGCAGCGAATTGTTAAGTCGATTATGTGGCTTCACGATAACTTCTCCCAGCAAATGAAGATTAGGGATTTGGCCAAGATGGTACATATGAGCGAGTCCTCCTTTCACGAGCATTTTAAGGCAGTTACTTCAATGAGCCCACTCCAATACCAAAAAGCGCTGCGCCTTCATGAAGCGAGACGTCTGATAGTCTCCAGCTCTATGGATGTAAACACCGCTTGTCAGCTGGTGGGATATGTAAGCACTTCTCAGTTTAGCCGAGATTACAGCCGCTTTTTCGGTGGCCCGCCAAAGAGAGATGCTGCTAAATTACGTCAACAAAAGTGATGTATATCGTTTTTACAATAAGAGCTCCAATTTCCGTATCGGTCGTTCCTGCATTAGATTAATCTCTAACAGCCAGAGATCAAGTTGTATTCCGGAGGATTATGCAAGAAGTGACGAGGAACTGGCAAAAACCTGAGCGGTACGCAGACTATAATGAGTTAGTCTTGAGGCCGGCGATGCCAATCTTTATTCGCAGTACCGGTGCTTCAAGCCACTCACTTTTCAGTTATTCAAGGAGGATTTCATTATGCGTATTTTTGTCACAGGAGCGACGGGCTTCATTGGATCCGCCGTCGTGAACGAACTCATCGAAGCAGGACACCAGGTAGTCGGCCTTGCCCGCTCAGACAAGGCTGCCGAGTCGTTGACGGCAGTCGGGGCCTCGGTGCATTTTGGTGCCCTCGACGACCTCGACAGCCTACATAAGGGCGCTGCCGCAGCCGACGGCGTTATTCACTTAGGCTTCAAGACCGACTTTGCGGATTTCTCCGACGCAGTTGCTACCGACCTGCGCGCCGTCGAAACTTTTGGGGCAGCGCTTGAGGGCTCCAATAAGCCATTTGTGTTCACCACGGGAACCTTAGTTGTCGCATGGTCGAACCCTGAGCCGATTCTCGGAACGGAGGAGATCGCGGTCGACTCCAATGTACCACGGGGCGCAGCGGAGAACGCGGCGATCGCACTAGCAGATCGGGGGGTACGGTCATCGGTCGTTCGTCTCGCACCAACCGTGCATGGCCCTGGCGATCATGGCTTCATCTCCATGCTGATCGGCATTGCTCGTGAAAAAGGCTTCTCTGCCTACGTCGGCGACGGGTACAACCGCTGGCCGGCTGTCCATCGGCTCGATGCGGCGCGCTTGTACCGTCTCGCAGCCGAATCAGCATCGGCCGGCTCACGGCTGCATGCTGTCGGCGAAGAAGGTATTCAATTTTGTAACATCGCCGGCGCCATCGGTCGTAACCTAAACTTGCCAGTAGTTAGCATTTCCCATGAAGAGGCACAAGCCCATTTCGGTTTTCTGGGCCCCTTCACATTTACCGATAACCCCATGTCGAATACTCTGACCCAGGAACGCTTGGGGTGGCGACCCGTGCATCCTGCATTGATTCCGGATATCGAACAGGGGCATTACTTCAACACACAGGGAGAGTATTGGAGGGCGTTAAAGAACTAACAGACTCTTGACTCAAAAGCCTGAATAACCAGAAAGAAGACATCTATCCTCAATATAGAGACAGATGTCTTCTTTTTCGGTATCCTATTGGGTCATTTATGCAGGTTATATCAATCCTTTTAATTACAATATCCGCTCGATATGGTTTTAGTTCAATTACTCTTATGGGTAACGTTACTCACTCTATGCGTCCTTCCCCCAATAAAAACAGCATCCGGTTACTTGCCGGCTGCTGTCATCCCGTTCGCTCAATGAGCCCCACCATAAAGAATAATTTTCCTTTATGTGCGAGAAGATAATTTAAAAGCAATCTTCTGGAGGTGTGAGCTTGAAAAAACAATCATATTGAGCTTTCTTGTATTAGCGTTCACTATGTCGTTTGCCCAGGCAAGTGAACTCGAAAAGTATCCTGGGAACTCAGATAAAACCTTCCCTTCTGCGAATGATTTTTATCAACAAATCAATCGAAACGAATATACAGAATATCCCGACTCTGTATTCAAACTCAGAAGGAAAGTTCTGTACAAGGAGATTGATGACGTTCTTGTCCTTGCACCTGAACAGTTCGGTAAAGCATCCGTAAACGGCATTGGTTATAATCCAGCCAGGCAATAAAAATGCGAAAAGGAGTTGCTAGTGCAACTCCTTCGGTTGGTAATTCCCTAAATGATTATTTAAAGCTTTCTATTCCAGAAGGTTAATTCATCTACCTCTAATCTTACAGTCGGGTATCCAGGTTCTTTTGCTTTTCCAACAGCTATCAGTAGAACATTAACGAGATTTTCTGGTATATTGAACTCTTTTCGAAACGCTTCAACATCGTATCCAATCATAGGTACAGTATCGTAACCTCTTGCTTTTGCAGCTAACATAAATTGCATAGCTGCTAGGCCGCTATCAAGCATTAGCCATTCTCTTTTGACTTGCTCGCTTACATTTCCACTAAAATCGTCGATGCTACTATCAATTTTTTCTTTAACTTCTTTTGTCATAAAACCCGCATCGACAGCTTTTTGGTTAATTCTATCTGAATTTTCTATAGAATAAGCATTCAAATCACCTAACACAGCAATTACAACAGGTGCTTCAAGTACTTGACGTTGACCTAAAGCAATTTTGTGTAATCTTTCTTTAAGAACAGATTCCGTAAAGACCATAAACCTCCAAGTGTTTAGATTATGAGCATTTGGAGCAAGGATAGCTTCTCCAATAAGTTCTTTGATTTCTTCATCAGGAACATAAACTGAAGTATCAAATTTGCGAACAGATCGGCGATCATGAATCACATCGTAAAAATTAGCACTTAGATTTTTCTTCTTTTCCATTTGCTTGCCTCCGTCATATATGAATAGATTAGTTTAAGATATAAGACCTAACTTGCTTACGGGTTTATTATGGTATAGTACAAATACATTGAATAGTACGCACTTTTTCGTGATATACACACGAAAAAGTAACAATTGCATTATTGTTAGGAGATCAAAATGAGAAAAATATATAATAATCAAGTTGAAGTCGTGTTAGATGTAATGGGGGGAAAGTGGAAGTCACACATTATCTTAAATTTAGGAAGTGGACCTGTTAGAACGGGTGAATTAAAACGATTGGTTACGGGGATTACACAAAAAATGCTTATAGAAAAATTAAAGGAACTTGAACAAGATGGATTAGTTTCCAGAATAGTGCACAATCAAGTGCCGCCGAAGGTTGAATATTCCCTTACAAACTTAGGGGCTTCATTGCATGAGGTTTTAAAAGGAGTTTGTGATTGGGGAGATCTTTATGTTAAGCAAAGATACTCTGACGATGAAGTTACAATAAGGGCGAATAAGCATGACACACACCAGAAATAAAGGCAGCCGCTCATTAAGCGACTGCCTTTTCTCCTTCCGGTACACATCACAGGCGTTGATACTAAACTGCCCGTTAGCTTAATGCCTTTGGCCTGTTTATTCCACATGCCGGGCGCCAAAGGGATCGGACGACGAGTACGGCAGCACATGCGAGTGAATGTGTCTCCTGCGACGGTGCCGGCTGCAGGCGGAGCTGTGTTGCTATTCATCACTGAGGCTGAACGATCGGCATTAACAAGTAAATTTAGATATATTGCAAAGAATATTAATAGTCGGTCAGATAGTTCGGGTCCTCCTTTAGATGTTTGGCAACCATAGCTCGGAGTTGCTTCGCGCACATTAATCTTGTCGTTGCGTTGCCGAATTTCCCGAGGGTCATGACGCCGGTACTAAGTGCTTCAGGTTCGAGTTTCGTGAATGTGTTGGATCCGACCCGTGCGCAGTGGCGAAACTGTGGCGTATAGTAGCGGTCACCTTTGGGCCCGATCGTGTATAAGTCAGTTTTCTCGGCAGAAATCGTTCCGACTGCCCCATCCCATTCCTCGACCCCATGAATGAAAGTATTACGACTAAAATTAACGCCGATCAGCAGGATCTGGGCACCCCGCTGCCAAAGTTTGTGATAGGTGCCGCCCGCTCCGCACGGGGTTTGCAGATGTTCCTCGCCCGCGATAAAGGACTCGGCATCTTTACCACAGGCTGCCACTGAGTGGGTAGGGTGCAGAGAACGCACGACTCCTGGACGCTTGCGAAAAAGCTCGGTCAGCGCCCCGATGCATGTTGGCGTATATAGGTTGTCGCAGACCGGATTGTCAGTTCCGACATTGCGCCACGTATGCGCTCCCAGCACGAGCAGCCCGTCCTTCATGTAGTCACTCAGCGCATCAAGCACAGTCTCCGCACCACCCTCGACCGCGCCGATTGCCTTGTACGAAATATGGATTTTCAACGTCCCGAGCGGGTCGACGCCGATATTTTGAAGATGCTCGATCAAATCAATCTTCCTAAACATAATGTACCTCCGTTTATTCTTATAGGAGGATTTTATCACAAATAACGCCATCTACAGCCAAAGTTTACGAATCTGCCGTAAACGAAAAGCCGGACGTTTATCAAACGGCAAGAGCTGTTCGCTATTTATGGATAATGGCTTTAGTCGATTTGCTCCACGAGCCGGGAGTCAACCGACGAGTACTGCAGCGCGAGAGAACCCGCAACTTGCGACTGTACTGGCCGCAGGCGCCGCAGCTTGCAACTCGAACTTAATCGGGAATGTTCTTGTCTCCCGACAAACCGAGAGCAATCCTTGATACATCCAATCTTAAAACCTCCTAATAGAGCAATTAGTTCTAGTTTGCTTCTAACAGGAGGTTTTAGACTTTTTGATTCAACTAGCGTTACGAGCGCTTCGGTAGAATAATAATCGGGATCGGGCTTTCCTCATGCTATTTGATGTGGTAGCGATCAATAATGGATTGATGCGCTTCTGGGTGCTTCAGAATAAAATCTCGCGCTTTATTCATTTCAGACGGTGGTAATTTCCCTGTCTCAACATCAATCATAATTTGCGAATAGTAATCTGCTTCTTGTGGAGTAAACATCCTCTGAACCGGCGTCGATGATTCTTGTCCGTTGTTTACTTGAGCATAAACGGCAGTACCGCCTACTGCGAGCATCGCCACGACAGCACATAGAATCAGTGCTTTCTTCAATTCTTCTCCTCCTTTCTTTACATTATAATGTTTCGGTACTTAAGAGAATCAAGCGGCTGCCGTTATGTCTGGAATGAGCTATAAGTTCTCCGTTAGTTCAATCCGCGATTATAGACGAGTAAGTTTGTACTGTAACAATATCTTACTAATACCGTAGAATTCGTCTGTCTTTTGGTTCACCAACCTGAACCCATTTGATTCATAAAACTTTTTCCCGATTTGATTTTCTTTTGCCACCCACGCGGTAAATATTTAATCTCGTTTACAGTATGCAACAGATAGTTCAACATCGCCTTACCAACACCACTGCCCTGCACTTCAGGCGCAGCATAAATCCTGTTAAGTTCATAAGAAGTACCGTCTTCATTCGGAAGCTTCACGATTTGGGCGAAGGCTTGCACTTTTCGTTCTGTGTCCGTTGCAACAACGAACTGACTATTCGTTTTCTGTATATCTTTTTCAATTGCAGTTGCTAATCGTTGCATCGAATAGGCTTCAGATACGAATTTTATAATGATTCCTTGCGGATAAATGTCCTTGTAAGTATGCATCCATGCTTTCATTGCAACCTCTGCGATAGCCTGTTCATCTTTATTCTGAACTCGGCGCACATCTAGCATACTCATCTAGAACATCACCTTTGCCAACTATTAATAGTTATGCATGTTTCCAAAAAACATCCAATAAAAAATTTGAGACTGTATGAAATTGAGTCTGCCCTTTAGTTTAATCATAGTAAGCAATAAGCTCTAGGAAATCGAGCTATCTTGCGTTGTGACAACCAAATTACAGCAACTGCGCAAACTCCCACAAATGCCCGTCCGGATCGGCAAAACAAGCAGTCCGCCGCCCCCATGGGCGTGTTATCGGTCCATTCAATAACTTAACGCCCCGCACTTCCAGTTCATCGCATACCCGATCAACATCTGGCACTTGGATCGTGAACTGAAACCGCGCACCATCTCCACCGCAGCCAACTTCCACCGGCTCAATCAACTCTCCTGCATTCGATTGATTTAACAGATTAATGCATGTATTGCCATAATCGAACACCGCACAGTTTTCATCTTCGTATCTGATCGCAAGTTTGAACGTCTCTAGGTAGAATACCTTCGACCGATGCAAATCTTCCACAAACAATGTGATTTCGGTAATATTGTTCGCCCAGTCAGCTGTCGCCATCTGCTCTCAACCCCATTTGAAATATTTTACAATTATATTTGAATCATATGAATTGCTTGTTTCATTGTCAATGCCTAATATGGGGGCTGTGCTTGTCGCTTACGATCCTGCGCCCATTGCGCATAACTGTCCAATAACTTAACGACAAAAGAGCTGCAGCGAGGCAACTCTTTTTGTCGTTAAACTAAATTCCTCCGTTAGCTTAACGCTCAGTGTCATCATATGCATCTCCGAGCGGTTGAAAATCCTCCATAACACAAACGCGAACGAGTTCGTCAAATGACGCACCCGTTCGCTCTTTTGAATTGCTCAAAGTCGGTTTGGAGATCAGGTCATTTGATCTTTGCTTGGGACAACAGGTATTGGGCATCCCGGATCAGACAATCAGCAGCTTCCACTGAAATATGCTTGCCTCTCTGCGCCTTCAATTCATTCACCAAGGCATCAAGCGCGTTCGCAGACAATTTGCTTTGCAAGCTGTCTGCGATACCAGCATTATCAATCCATCCCGACTTTTTAAAGCTGGTTACCAAGGCCTGCATGGATTGGATGCTGGTAGTCGTCTGGAATACGATCTTGTTGCTGCTTATATTTCCGGCCAAGTCACTTGCTTTGACGATCAACGTATGCGAACCGAGCATCAGCGTATAGAGCGGTATAGTCGCTCCTTGCTGCACACCTTTTCCATCCAGCGTGATCGTCGTCTTACCGGCGTCAACTCCGGATAAGCTATCATCCAGCGCGATGCCCGCCGTAATGGCAAGTGAATCGTTGTACGTACCATTTACCACATCCGTTAACGCAATTTCCGGCGCGGTCAAATCCAAGTTGAAGCTGATGGTTTTAACAGCTTCAACATTGCCGGCGTTGTCCGTCGAACGATAGCTCACTGTATGTTCGCCGTCTTGACTAACAGTGACAGGCGCCGTGTATGTTTGCCATGTAGTCCCGCCATTCAGACTATACTCCGTATTGGCTGCGCTTGTTACATTGTCAGTTGCAGTCAGGCTGACTGTCACATCCGATGTATACCAGCCGTTGCTTCCGTTTGGAGCCGATGGATCTATGATTGCTGTTGTAACAGGAGCATCCTGATCGCTGTCGGCAAAAGCGGTTACAAACACCAGATTGGCAGTCGAACCAACTGTATGTTCATTCGTCGTCCATTCGGTATAGCTATCCATAAAGTTTTTGGCAGGGAAGTTGGAAATGCCTAGATTATTATACTTATTTGGTCCTAACGGCATAATTCCCTTCGGCACCCCTGGTCTAGGGTCGTTGTTCATTATCCCGTATACGTGTTCAAGACTGTCGTCGCCATATCCCGTTACAAAGCTTTTCCTCAATGGATTAGCGCCAAGAATATAATTTAATGCAGATAGCGCCATATTGTTAATCGCTTCGTTATTCATTCCAAGAAGTTTGGAACCAATCAGGGCTTCTGTAGCCGTATTAAGGATGATGTTGTTGCTGCCCCAGTAATAATTACCCTGGTTAACAGTATTATTCCAAGCATTGCTTTGATATCTATCAATTTTGAAGTTTGACCAAATCGTAAATTCATCTTTATACCAGTTCACAACATCCGTGTCGCGGTTATCAGAACCCGTGTAGTAGAAAAATGCCCAATGCCAAGCGCCGAGCCAATCTCCGTTCGGATCCTCAAATCTGTCCTTGCTTTGCGCATAGTTATTCACGAAGTAGTCGTTATACTTTGCATCGCCAGTAGCCCGATACAAAGATGCGGCAGCCATCAGCCTCGATTCCTTATCGGTGTCAGATTCATAAGTTCCTGACGGACCTTTAATATTATCGGGATTCTGTTCGAGATACGTCCATCCGCGCACAGCAGCCGCTAAACATTTATCGGCAAACGCCGGATCATACTTAGCATACACGATTGAAGCATGTGCTAAGGCAGCTGCTGCCCATGCCGTATCATTGGTCGGCCTTACGTTTACGACATCGCCTCGTTTATCCCTTATTGCCCTATTGTTATTATCATTATTCATTGACTCGACTTTGGCGTAGAAACCGCCGCTTTCAGAGTCTTGCATATTTAGAATCCATTCAAGTTCCCATCTTGCTTCATCAAGAATATCAGGAACGCTGTTTCCGCTTTCCGGAATATTGGTCTGGTCCGCATAGGTCTCCGGGAACAACTCATCCGACCATAATAGAGTCATGACCGCCCCCGCTCCGGCAGTTACATACTTTCCTTTATCACCGGCATCAAACCAGCCTTTCGATACGTCTTTAGTAACCGCTGAATTGGATTCAAAGGTGGCGGCCGTATCCATAGGTGTTATGTCTGCCCTTGGGTAAGGAGTGTACTGCGGCTCAAGCGCAATTCCTGAACGTTGAAAATAATAATATTTGGCCGCATCGGTCAATAAAGGCTTATAGACATCATCTCCGATCTTAAATTTGGGAGATTTATCTATACCGGATGCACTAACCGTAATGTAATAATCACCCGGATCTTTTAGGTCCGAGAATACAGCCTTTAGAACCCTTTCGCCGGAATCAATGTCGTAATTGTTTACGAGGACCAGTTGCCCGCTATAAGCAACTGTGTCGTCAGCGACTCTCCTTACCTGGAACGGAGTTCCGACATCAGCGGTTAATTCATCTTCGAATCCGGAAACATATGCATATTTCTCGGAAGCGTTACGGAATCCCACCTGATTGACCTTAATAGCCGGAAACCCTGGTTCTTTATCGGGAGAAGTTAGTTTAATCTGGTTTAACCAAACCGTAACCGGCTCATCGTTTGCTCTATCCAGCAGGATAGCCTTGGCATTGTGCTCATCCAGATCAACCGATGGGTCATTGTAAATATCCTTTAGGGGGATCTTTACATGCTGCCAATCCGTTGTAACTGTAACGTAATCCGATATTGATTTAAATACAGTGTGTTCGACACCCGACGCACGTCTCTCCACATGGTCATCGCCGCCGATTTTAAATTGCTCTCCGCCATTCTTGCCCTTTACGTTAAATTCTAGGTACCCGTTCGGAACATAATTGTGCATATCATGATTTGCCCATCCAGCCATTACAAGCACGGCGGACATCCAATCTACCTTCGTTGTAATATTAAATCTCAATGAAGGTAAATTTTCATAGGTTGCTTGCGTATCAACAGGCAAGCCACCGTTTACCGTTTCCAATCCGCCGCTGCTCCCGGACCACCCGCTGTAACTATCTTTAAATACATAAAAGTCCGGAAGATTTCTCCACCCTTCTGGAGCGCCGTAACTATTTGCATGGGCCACTATAGTCGGCGAGATTACAGGAGTAAATCCGATTGCAATGCCTGCGATTAGAGCTAATAATTTTTTACCTTTCATAAACTGCCTCCTCATTCATCTGCTAATCGACTTTACGTATCCGGGAATACAAAATTAGACCTGAAATCACTGCTGTCTTCCCTCGAATTAAACCGCTTACAAAAATCCGAGTATCACCTCCTTGGATACCGCACATATCGGTGTATTTAACTTCATGTCGGAGTAATTGAATCTTGTTGGATAATGCCTAGCGGACCTATGAGAGTGGGAAAAAAGTGGGACATATTTCGATCATATCAGAAGGTTTGAATAGTATCCTTAGTATTTCGGCCAAAAATTAGCATAATAAAGACATCTCACATCTCGAAACATTTTCGAAGTGTTTCCGGATTAAAATAAAAAACAGCAGCTTTATGTTGGCTGCTGTCGCATTCGTTATTTTCAAATTTATACAAAATGATCGACCGCCGCGTCCTGACGATAGAGGTGAAAGCTAGGATCAAGTAGGATAGTGGCCTTTATACGATTGTTCAGCTTTCTCACTTCGAGGACGCGACACCGCCCAGCGAATGCCGGACTGCTGCAACGTTCTCCAGATCGAATAAGCCTTTCGGTAGTTCAAATTTTATCTTTCGTCTTTAAGCGGATAATCTGAACTTTCCCATCAACCGTCCAAAATTCTTGTATTAACTTGTTTTTCGAATCTTGATAGGTGTAAACTTTTGCTCCTTGTTCGATACGGGTGGAGTATTTCTTTCCTAATTTTTTTATGACCTTATCCACCGAGTCCCCCTGCTTGATTCCATCTCTGCTTTCGAGGGGCTTCATTTCAGAGCGTGTTTCGATGCTCAAGATGATATTTTCAGGGCTCACAATAAAACGAATGCCATCTTCATATCTCAAAGAAAGGTTCGTTCCTATAATTTTTTCTTCAACGATTGGATATGCCCGCTCCTTTTCAAACAGTGTATTTGGCTGATATCCATATAATTCTTGACCAGACAAATCAATATCGCTAACGCTCAAGCATCCAGCAATAATCAAAAAACTTAGAACAATCAAGAGTTTGTTCATTTAACCTTCTTGTCACCCCGCCCTTTGATCCAGTATAACGTAATATAATGGTTATTCCTTGTTACATTGGAACTAAACTAATCTACCCTGAACAGCCTGCTGGATCACTCCGGCAGGCTGCATTATTGATATATCATTTTCCTTTACTTTAGGACGGAGTCCTGTTATTGAACGCATGCACAAATTTGTTTATATCCTCTCGAAATACTTCATTATATTGACCAGAAGTATATCCGTTCACTACATTCCTCCAAAAATGTATGGCTGGTTCATTTGCCTTCACCTGAACAACTTTCCAATTAGCTTGGTATAGATCAAACGCTTGAGCAGCAGCAATCTTTCCTAATCCTCTTCTCCGGTACTTTCGTAGGATCAAAAAATCATAAATGACGTGAGTTGGATCGGGGTCTGTGTCATAATTCTCAAAGAGAATAATCAAAAATCCAATGATTTTATCCTGACTACATATCAAATACGGATTCCATCTTCGATCTTCCCAAATATAATCCAAATCTATTTCAAACCGTCCATCTAAGCCTATATCTGCATCTGTATATTCGGAAAACTCATAATAGTAATACTGGTATAGGTTGTATAGGATTTCTTTATCCTCTATCTTTACAGGCATTAGTCTAATTTCCATAATTAATCCTTCACCTCTACTACATACTCTACCATATAGCTTATGAGACGCCTGGGAAAAATCGATTAATAAACAAACTATCCTTTCGTTAGCTGAACGAAAAGCTGCCATATAATGCAATCTTGATTGATGTAACATTGAACATATTATCAACTCTTTTATGATCTATGAAGTATTTGTTGTAACTATCGTTCTCCGACAGTTCAACAACACTGGCTATTTTAGTCGCTTAAATCCGAAGAGATCAAGTAATGTATAGAAGAATCTGAGCGTGTCTTCCTGAGAAGATATTTTATCTTCATACGCTTCAAATAAGATGTTAGCCTGTGCATGAGTCTTATCTAGGTTGCCTCCATAAAAACCATAAACAGCCCGCGCAAGCGTCCAAGCAAGAGAAGAGCAATTGAGGCGTCGCTTTTTAGAGGGCTTCCCTTCCATTATTGTCCAAGCCCAGACTTCTACCAAAGCAATTAAAGCCATTTCAGGAGTTTCGGCATTGAATTGTGGACGAAACCCTTCAGCTAGCCCAATCAGTTTCACTTCTTCTAAACCGACCGTTTTATTCTGGGATAAAATTAAGTCCTTTCGCATGATGTCCCGGATCGTTGGAAAATGGACACTGGATAGATTGAGCAAATCATTCTTCCAGAACCAAGAATCATCCGAGTCCTCAATATTCGAGAAATCAATTATTAATACCTCATCTAACTGTCTTTTTGTTAATTCCCGTAGATTCATATTACTTTGTTCCATTGTTAACGATGGAGTTTCCGTACAGTAACAAACCCAACCGCACACCTTTCCAATAAGTGTATCTGCCCGTGTAGAAACCCGCGCACAGCATGCTCAAGATAATAAGCACCAGTCCGAACCAATAGTTGTCGCCATCGATATACGCTGCCGCCCATTCCGTCCCCACCATTTGACGGGCCACTATTGCGATCAGAGAGTATTCATTGCCCGCTAAAATTGACACGAATATACCTATCAGCAATGCCAATATACTGATTCGCTTTGTCTCCCCCATATTTATCGTACTCCTTAAGATTTATGGTTTAGCGTTCATGTAGCACCTGGTCGTCACCTCGCGCAGTATTACCCATCACTAGTTCCCAGGATTCTTCTGCTAACTCCAGCAGTGTCTGTGCAACTAACAAAAGATGTCTTGATTTTTCTTTATTAATTCCTTTGTCTTCTGTTAAGCTACCTACAAGCTTATCCATTACCAAGATAAACCTGAGCGATGCGCTCGCAATAAACCCGAAGCGGACAAGCTTATAATCCCCGAGCCATCCCCGGTCTCTAAGACCTTGTAAATAACATTGAAACAGCTCTTCTTTATACATCTCTATCTTGCTCATTGGAATCTTGTTCTTCATTAAAGCATAGCCAAACATTCGGCCTAGCTCTTCGCCCACGCCCGAGATGCTTGCGAACTGCCAATCGATTGCTATTAATGAAGCAGTACCATCCTGTTGCGCAAGAAAAATGTTCTCCCAATGCACGTCCTGATGGGCAAATACACGGGGCAACTTTTCTATTGTATCAAGCAGGCTATTTACCCTGTTCCTATTTCGAAGGTAAAGCTCCCATATTAGGCTAGTACCATTACAATCATTCAAACATGAATCCCAGATAACTTGGTGTTTCTCAATTGGTTTAGCATAAGCAGTACAAACCTCTACCCAGGAACGCAGCCAATTGCGGCATAAGAATGACTCGGCTGGGAGAGGGGTTCCTGTTAAGTAAGCGCCATTGTATGTACCGAGCAAATATGAGATTTTACACATCTGTTCAAATGACCATTCATCGCTTTGAATATCTTCAATTGCTATATCCTCGAGCCATATCCACACGGTATCATCGGGATGCTCTTCTACTGCATGACATATAGGCGCCCTTATACCAAATGGTAATTGCCTCAATATCGCTGATTCATAAATCAACGCTTCACGTTTCCAGTAATGATAATGATCAACCTGATCCCTTAAAGAATCGGATTTTAACAGTTTGAGTATCAACGTATGCTTTTGTTCTATTTGATTGTCTAGAGTTGTACAAGCTACCCGATAGACCGAACTCTCTCCCTTGATTTTTCCAAGCGGGCTGCAATCCCATGATAATAGCAGTAAACATTCAGAAAGTACGACTCGCCGTAATAGTGTTTGTAAATAAGCAGGATCAATAATAACTTCATCTACCGTTTCTAGGGACATCTCCATTAGTTGACCTCTGTTTTCTCTATAAATTTACCAATGTATAATACTTGACGAGTATACTTTATTCCTTTATTAGAATAGACTCAAATCCCCGTTACTTTAATTAAATCGAAGAGGCAGCCGATCGACTAAGATCTGCTGCCTTGTAATTCTGAACTGAAGTTTTCTAAATCGAACAAGCCATCAATACGTTCCCATCAAGGTCTTTGAAGTGAATCACTTCCTGATCCATATGTACGATTTCTACTCCAAATTGGGTTAGGAATTGAAATGCAGCTGCATGATCGGGTGCGGTTATGCTAAAAATCGGTTCGGGAGAAGGGGTCACTTCAACTCTTCTTTTCAAAAATAGATTAGAACAATGATTAACGTTTAAATCGAAGATATGCATATCATCGCTAGTTATCTCGGGAATAGGCAGACCCAATAAATTGCAGTACCATTCAACAGAATTCCTAATATCTGTTACGTAAATGAACAATGCCGGAACAATTGCTTTAATTGGCGTAATGACCATTTGGTCTTCCATAGTAAATAACCTCCTATTAATTTACAACGTTTCACAATCATTAGCTACTACATTCGTTGTATAAACGGAACTTCCTTGTTAATAATTGGAGATCTACAGTCATTTTGGTAACGCTCTCTTTTACCTTTATATTAATCTACATCCTTATTCCTAGATCTTTATTTTCCTCTCCCAACAAAAAAAAGAACGAACAGCAAGCCGTTCGCTCCTACTTCCTATCGCCGCCAATCCTAAACCCGACAACCGCGGACAATATCGCAACGATTGCGAAGGCGAGGAAGATGTACCCCTGCGGCAGCGAACGATCGCGTTCATTCTCCTCATGGACAACCGCAACACCGCCGACTTCATGAACGACATCGACCGGACGAAGCGATTGATGCGTACCAACCTGATCGACCTGCCGCCCATGATCGAAGATCCTTCCATTCGTACCCTGACGATCATCCTGTGGATCGTAAGGCCGCACAAGATCATCCAGCTGCTGCACGACGGCATCGTTTAATGGCTGCGTACCCGTACATAGACCGGTTCGAACCACGCCCTCTTCCTTATCCGCGAAGACGAGATACGAGCTTCCAAGCGAGAATGTATAACCGCAGCTAGCTTCGTCACGAACAGTGCGAACGACCGTTTCTTTCTCGACGGTACCTTTCCACACCTTGTTCACTTCGAATGTAACCATTACAGGATCGGCCGAACTTACGAGACCATCTCCTCGACTAACCGTATCGATGGTCGACACTTCCCCTGCAAACACAGCCGATCTCGAGTCGAGCTCATACCCAATATCCGGATAACTCGCACAAGAGCACGCATACACGCGTTCCGCACCGACTAACGGGAATACGATCGTAACAATGAGCATCGCGGCGAGCATAAGTACAATCGATCGTGATTTCTTCTTCATAACGCAGCTTCCTCTCTGTATGTTCATCGGCTCAGCTAATCCAAGTTCCTTCAGCACGAGAAACTTTCCATTCCCCTTGTTTGTGCGTCGCAACCACTTTCATCCCGATCGCCCCATCGCCAGCCCGATATTTCGAACCTTCAATTGCAAAGGAGTTCGCTTTCATCTCGGTCTTCTCCACGCGCAGCAGCACGCCGTCCAGCACCTGCGTCTCCTTATTGAGAAGGCCTTTCTCGATTAATTGCTCATAAGTCGCATCCATCGCTTCAAGCTTATATTTGTCGGCAAAAAAATCGAGGATCTGCTGCTTATCTCCCTCATCCAATCCTTCGAAATTACGCATATCGATGGCGATATATGTCATGCCGCTATTCAGACCTTCGTCTTCCGGCATCATGGCATCCAGAGTTAGACTGTACAGTTCCCCTCGATCCGGTTGTGCAGCGCTTCCATTCGAGCACGCCGCAGCGGCGAATAACATACAAGCGATGACCATGCCGATAAAAAGCCTTCTCATCATTCTTGCTCCTCTCTGCTCTCCAGTTACTCAACCAAACGACGAGAGGTGTGAAAATGTTGCAGGCAGGTGCCCGCACAACTGTTTCTATGTACCATCTACTCGTGTTAACCGCTGTGAACTGAACATGTAACTCGCCTGAACAACCTGTCTGCCCTCTTCGCCAACCTCCATCGTAACTCGAACATAGCCATTTTCAACCGTATCAGCACTCCAATATGGGCTAGGAAGCCCTAACAAGTTCTTCACAGTCGCGCTTATCTCAAGCATTGAACCAACCCAACGTCCGAATGACACATCAGGCGTATTGTTATGCAGTCCTTGGAATTGCATAAGCAGCTCCTCGGAACCATCTTCATCGAGATCATTCACGCTTGGCAGCCCCCAATAATTGAACCCGTACCAGCGGTCAAGCGCAGCATCATAGACATAGTATGTCATTAGACCAGGCCCATTCACGCCGCTGTCCACCGCTCCATGAACGATCATTGCAGCAGGTTCATCGGATGACTTATAGTCAAGCAGTACTAATGAACCTTCTTCATCAGGTTGATCAGATTCGAGACTCGTATTGCCGCAGCCCATATACTTGAAGTGTTCTCCCTTATAATCAAGCAGCACAACCCTCAAATAACTCGCGTAGCACAAGGCACTCTCATCCTGCTCCTGAAAGACGGACAACGATACCGATTCACCATTCATTTGTCCAAAATCCACCGTCTTCGTCAGCTTCCAACTATCCTCGATCTGCACTTGCTCCAACCCAACCCATTCCACAGGCTGATAGGTCAACACGACCTCATCCATCAACAGATCGCTTATATCCGAAGTGGGAACCTCACTCTCTTGTACCGCGGTTGCTTCCTCATCTTTAACTGCTGATTCCGTCTCTATGGTAGACACCACGTCCTCATGCAACGATGGTGTATTCGAATTCGAGTCGCTGCAAGCGCTCATCGCGATAGCCATGAGCAGCCCCGTTAACGCAACATGCCACAGACGCATATCCAATCCTCCCCAGCTCTTCCTTCTCCCATAGACGAAACGATTGGTGAAAGGTTGCTACCATACGAAAAAAGCCGCATCCGGCATAAGCCGAACGCAGCTCTCAGGTAACTTAACAGATCTACACAACAAGCAAGAAAACAAGAACAGCAAGCACGAAGCGGTAGTAAGCGAACCAAGACAGGCTCAGACGCTTCACCAGGTTCAAGAACGTTACGATCGCGATCATTGCAACCACGAAAGAAGTGAACAGTCCCGCTAAGAACAATCCAGCGTCGCTCGCTACAAGCGCATCATGGTTCTTCAACAGATCGACGCCGCTTGCGCCGAGCATAATGGGAACAGACATGAGGAAGGTGAATTCCGCTGCCGCAGCCTTGCTGACACCGAAGAAGATACCGCCAGCCATCGTCGAGCCCGAACGCGAGAAGCCGGACCAGAGCGATAGAATCTGGAAGCAGCCGATTCCGAACGCCTGCCGATAGGTAATATCGTCGAGCGTTTCAGCAGATGGTTTGCGACGAACCTTCTCTGCGCCGATCAGTAGTAGACCACCGACGATTAAGCTGACTACGACTGTCTTCGGACCGAATAAATATTCCTTAATGAAATCATGCAGCAGCAATCCGAGAATACTCGCTGGAAACATACCAATTATGATATGTAAAATATTAAGCCCTGGCGCTTTCAAATTAAACGTAAGCAGCTTCATAAACCGTTTCCAGTACAGCACCAGTACCGCGAGCACGGCGCCCAGCTGGACAACAACCTCGAATGTCGTAGCCCGATTGCCCTCTGGATCACCTAAGAAATTAAGAATGTTGCCTGTTACGATCATATGACCCGTAGAGGACACCGGCAGAAACTCCGTTAGTCCTTCGACGATACCCATAATGACCGCTTTGACGATATCAGTCATGAATAAACCTCCTACAACTTGTTGTACATGTGATCACTACGCCAGCAAACCCAAGCCACCTATAAGGCCTCAGCGCTTACTGATGCAACTCGTTTATATTCAATCGCTATACAAGCATTGTACGTCCACATTTTGGGTTTGTGAAGTCTACACCTGATAAACGATACGTAAACGCCAGTCGAGTTTCACGGTCGGAATAACTGTCCGGACCCTCCTCAGCATTCCATACTGCATTTCGGTTCGTAAGTACCTCTATCGTTTACCCAATTCCTAGTCCAGTGAATCCAAGCATGGATTAGATGCTGAACTTTATTATACGCTTAGTCCGAATACGGCTTCGGCTGATAGCTGAATCTGGGCTCCCGCTCCGTATTGTCGAAGCCGCGATGCCAGATTGGCGTTGCAGATGGCGACATCGGGGGGATGAGCCACGACCACCTGCCTGTAATCGTCCGTCCTGCCGCATGCTCCTGCTGTTCGAACCGGCCGAATTGCTCCGCTGCCGTGTGATGATCAACGATGCTGACTCCCGCGCGCTTGTACGAATGAAGCACTGCCGCGTTCAGTTCGACGAGCGCTCTGTCTTTCCACAGCGACGTATTCGTCGTCATATCGTATCCGAACAACTCCGCAATTGGACGCAGCATATTATAACGGCTCGCATCCGATAGATTACGCGCACCGATCTCCGTTCCCATATACCAGCCATTGAACGGCGCTGCCGGATAGCGGATTCCGCCAATTTCGAGTGCCATGTCTGAGATAAAAGGCACCGCGTACCATTGCAGCCCCAGCGATGCGAACCGCTCCTCCGTCGGATGTGTGAGCGGCACTTGCAGCGCCAGCTCATCCGGGATCTCATAGAACGACGGCGTTTCATCACCAGCGCCTATCACAAGGGGCAGCACATCGAACGGCGTCCCTTTCCCTCTCCAACCAAGCGACTCACATACCCGAGTGAATGGTACGGAATGTGGATCTCCTACGACTGAACCATCTGGCTGCTCATATCCAGCATACCGAACAAGCTGATGATTCCAGATCCGCAGGTTGCGTCCGTGCGATTGCTTGTTTTCCTGCGCGAATATCGTAATAGCCGGTCGTACCCGGCCATCGTTCGTCGCATAAGCCATATGCTCGAAGATCGCCTCGACAGCCGTCTCGGCTGTTTCCGCATCTCGTGCATCCAATACGGCAAGCGATTGCCAGAATAGCCTACCGATGCAGCGATTGCTGTTCCGCCAAGCAAGTCGAGCGCCATGCGTCAGTTCTTCGGTCGTATGCTCATATGCACCTGTTCGAATGATCTGCTGCATCACTTCGGCAATCCGACGCTCTATTTCGACTTCATCCCTTGCAAGCTCTTGATAGCATTGACGGATGAAGGCATCCGCTCGGTCCATGAGCTGCTGTTGTTCCAGTGTAAGTTCAATCATCGCTCTGTCGCGCCTCCAGCCATGCACCATTCAATCATGCTGTTTAATTTAATACATTCGTAACGATCTGCGACCAGGATTCCAGCTTCGAATAGATGTTCTCTTCACGAAGCTGTTCGACTGTGATCCACTGCCCTTCCAGCTGATCCGTTTCACGAACGTTCACTTCACCCTCAGCATCAATATCGAGAATAACGAGCAGCCCGATATGGACTTTGCCAACCTCGTTCTCATCATCATTAATGAAGCCAATCGTCGTGAATGTTCGATTAGAAGCAATAATCTCGAGCTCCTCTTCCAGCTCGCGGGACAGATTCTCCTGCAGCACCGCTTCGAACGATTGAAGCTCCGGATTGTCGTTCATATGACCGCCAGCCCCAATCGAGAGCTTATCGAATAGACGCGTCTCTCCACCGCCTCCGAGCCTCCGGTACATATAGATATCGCTGCCTCTGCGTATGACGCAATATGGAATCGGCTGCTTGTGTGCTGCATTCTCCTCTGCGTCTCCGCGGCGCATCGTCGAATAATGATCTGCGATGTTAGCGGCGAGGACAGCTACTTTCTGCTTATCCTGCTCAACACCGTGAAAATAAAGTGTCTCGCTTGCGAACAGCTTCTCTCTAGGCACTACAAGGATGATCTCGTCCATTTTCCCCACAATATATGTCCACCTTTTGTTCAATTATGTATGTTGTTTCGATTCCTACGACTTCAAGCATTTTACCACTCGGCACGTTCATGTAACAAGTCTAGATGTATGCTTAACCATTAAGTAGACGAACGAAATGCTAGAAAGCAGACCTATCACACGCCTTTGAACGCTTTCATCCTGGACAATAGTCCAGCCTCTATTCATCCCCCGGTCGGTTCATCCATTCGGCATCTATCTTTACAATAAGTATCGGTAGCGATGAAACGTATCGATCAAATGTTGTTGTCGAACAGGGGATGCTTAATGACGGAGGATATGTTCGGATTTGCGGGATTTACAGCTTTATTCACCATGATTATCGCGTGGATCGCAGCTTATCGCGGCGGTAGACTGGCATACAGCCGATCGCCACGCCAACTCAAGGGCCGCTCACTTCGGCTGATGGTCATGCTAGGGGCTGCCGGATTGCTAGTCGCAATCAAAACAATTGGCATGATAACGAATTGGCCGACTGGCTATCACGCTTTCGAGACAAAGTTGGTTCTGGATCTTGCGCTCCTTCTCGTGCCCGGCGCAGCCGTTCTGACGCTATCCGTGCCGCGCCTGATGCAGCTGCGCGCTGCAGCGAAGGGAGAACATCATTGGAATACCCGAAGCGCTGCTAGTGGACTTGGCAACAGCCTTCGGGGCCAGGCCGCCGACCCGCTGTTTGTTGTTCCGATTCAGGCAGCAGGCTGGAGCTCTGGAGCTGTCTTTTACTTAACCTATTGTACTTCTATTCCATTGTCGCCTTCCGAGCTCGTATTGACTCCGGTTCTAGTGTCAGCCTTGATCTGCCTCTTCTGGGTTCGTCAAAGCTGGCGGCACCGCAGCATGCAGACTGCGGGATGGCATCGTCCTAGCGGAAGCCGCCGGCTGCTGTGGGCATCCACGACGGCGATTGCTGCCGCTGTCTTAATTACAAGCACGCTTGTTACCTCGTTAAATGCCAGTCAATTGCCCGATCGGATCGATAGGATGAGCGGCCCGATGGACTATGGCGGCGGCGCAGCACCTGTCAACGATATGCATGCGCATGGTGCGCATGCAGGAACAGGAACGGTCAGCGTGGCGGATCTGACCGGCCCGCGCACAGGCGAGGCTGACAAATCATTCACACTCAAGGCTTCCAAGCAGACGATTAAACTCGATTCAGGCGCATCGGTCGAAGCCTGGACGTTCAATGGCGGAGTGCCCGGTCCAGAGATTCGAGTCAAGCAAGGCGATCTTGTTGAGATCAAGCTCGTGAATCAAGACATCGAGGAAGGCGTCACGATCCATATGCATGGCGTCGATTTGCCGAATGCGGAGGATGGCGTCGCAGGTGTCACGCAGGATGCCGTACTGGTCGGACAGTCGTTCACCTATCGTTTCGTAGCGGAGGATGCTGGGACGTATTGGTACCATTCCCATCAAGAAACGCTGCAAGGTGAAGGCAAAGGTTTATTCGGTGCGTTCATCGTTGAGCCGCGTGAACAGCAGCCGACAGAAACAGCCGATATTGCAATTCTCGCCCATAGCTGGGAGTCAACTAACAGCTTGCAGCCTATCATCGCCTTCGGAACGGCAGATCAATCATCGGCACGAACGATAGCAGCCGGAACTGAAGTTCGACTGCGTCTCATCAACACCGATATTAATGAGAAGAGATTCCGTCTCAGCGGTACCTCCTTCCGAGTCGCAGCCATTGACGGAACAGATCTGAAAGAACCGGGTGAGCTGAAAGATCAAGATCTGCTGCTCGCAGCAGGAGGTCGATATGACATCGCATTCGTTATGCCGAACTCTCCTGTGACACTTACTACACACAGCGATAACGCTTCGGATGGCGGCGGCCAGACGGCTTCGTTGACGATGAGTCCTAATGGAGCGATCGGCCAGGCACTAGATTTGAAGCAGTCGCAGCCATTGTTCGATCCGCTAAGCTACGGAGAGGCAGATGAAGTACCTTTTGACGCGAACAGTACCTTCGATCGTGACTTCACCCTCGTATTAGGCCAGAAGCTAGGCTTCTACGATGGTAGGTTTGCTTATTTACTTACGATCAACGGCAAGGTATTCCCGGATACACCGATGCTCATGGTGCGCGAGGGAGATCTTGTACGGACGACGTTCGTCAATCACAGCTCAAGCCATCACCCGATGCATCTGCACGGTCACCATATGCTTGTGCTGAGCCGCAACGGCGTCCCTTCTACCGGCAGTCCTTGGTGGACAGATACGTTGGATGTGGCGCCTGGTGACACTTACACGGTAGCCTTCCGAGCTGATAATCCAGGTGTCTGGATGGATCACTGTCACAACCTGTTTCATGCATCGGTGGGCATGATGATGCATCTGTCCTATGAAGGCGTCTCGTCGCCATTCGCAATGGGGCGTGCAACCGTGAATCACCCGGAATAAACAATAAGCGCATAGCAGAATGTGGAATTATCGCATATAATAGAATCATCGAATATAAAACTACGTTTCGCAGAATGAAACCACGAGGTGATTCTATGACATTCACGTTCGCTGGCATTGACCATGTTCAATTGGCTGCACCAGAAGGCTGCGAGGTTGAAGCGAGAGACTTCTTCGGGAGCTTGTTAGGCTGGCAGGAGCTGCCGAAGCCTGAACCGCTTCGAGCGCGTGGCGGCGTTTGGTTCCAATGCGGAACACATCAAGTGCACATTGGCGTTGAGAAGAACTTCACGCCTGCCGCCAAGGCCCACCCTGCTTTTCTCGTTCACGACCTTCAGGCATTGCGCGAACATCTCATTCAACTGGGTGCACATGTTATCGATGACAACGCACGCTCGGAGGAGAATATTCGTAGGTTCTATATGAACGACCCGTTCGGCAACCGACTTGAGTTTATGGAGTGGCTGTAAACGAGCATTGCTAAAGTTATGCGCACAGCGTGAAAGGAAGAACGCTAGAATCGGCGGTCTTCCTTGTTATTTGGTAACAATTCTATCATATCGTAGAATCAATATTAGCAATCTCACAACTTGGAGGTTTGAAATGACCGAACTAAACCATCCATTCCACCGTCATACAGGCGTATACGGCATTTGTACGCAAGATAACCGTCTTCTCGTCATTCGCAAAATTCTAGGCCCTTATACCGGCAGGTACGATCTGCCAGGTGGACGCCTAGAGAAGGAAGAGTCATTGCAGGAAGGTATCATCCGTGAATTTCGTGAGGAAACTGGCTGTACCGTTCGGGAGATGAATTCAATCGGAGTATGCGACTTCGCTCTGAAATGGTATTACCAAGGTGAGCTAGAGATCGTACATCATATTGCGATGCTGTATGAAGTAAGTGTCGATGCTAATGAAATTCGCGATGAAGTCGAAGCTTTCATCGATCAAGACTCTAATGGCGCAATCTGGCTTCCACTGGACGAAGTGACCGAGCATAATGCCTCCCCACTCGTGCTTCAAGCGATTGAATGGATAAGGAGCGGCGCACTGCACGTTAATCGGCAAACGTTTGATTTTACGTAACAGATTAAACGGTTTTCTCTCAAGGCGTATAAATTAATAGCTGGGTTATATGATTCCGAACTGAGTCAGAGCATAGTGTATGCCGTCTTCGCTTGCTTTTCTGGTAACGAAATCTGCTTGTTGCTTGAGCACTTCATCACCGTTTCCCATAGCAATCCCCAAACCAACTAACTCCAGCATATCTATATCGTTTCTGCCATCTCCAAAGGCAACCGATTGGCTCACGTCAATTTTGTAATAATCCAGCACTCTTTGGATTGCTTGCGATTTAGATACAACTTGAGATTCAAGGACATTCATAACATAATCGTGGAAACGTACAAAATGAAGTTGCGGAAAATGATCGATAAATTTCTCAGCTTCACGCTCATCCGCATACAAACATATACAATAAATCTCTTCTGGAAGCGTCTCTATGGTGACAGGGTAATCGACTAGGCCAAGCGTCTCTGCCAGAGCATTTCTAACACGTTGCACTTCTACTCCAATGCCGTTCATTGCTATTGAATCTGTAAAATACGATATACCGTGCCCATGCAACTCTGCAAAACGCGACAGTTCATGAACAGTCTTTTGAGATATTACAGACCTATAAATAATTTCGTTTTGGTTCTTCACAAGTGCGCCATTAGATGAGATTAATGTATCAATGCCTAGCGATACTAGTTCTCCACACAAATTATGCGGTCTCCCCGTTGCAACTACTATCTTGATACCTTTCTCATGAAGTCTCTTGATCGCCGCTTTTGTACTTTCAGGAATTACTCTGTCTACTTCGCTGTATAAGGTACCGTCCACATCAAAAAACACGATTTCGTACATTGTGCACGAATCCCCCCTCGATTTGATGCTTAAATCGCACAAGTCTTATTCAAAGTTGGGCGTACGGACAAGCCCCTTATATTTTGACCGCAAACCACACCGTCCAAGCGTCTTTTTCAATTATCGGCATCTGTGAGCCATTCAATTTACTTTCGATATACAAGATTAGTTCATGAAGTTCATCATCCGTTAGCTCGTGTAGAATGGAACGACCTGTTCTTTCTTGTAGGTCTTGGTGTAGAGACTCCACATCTTTGTATTGACGTCTCGTCTCCCATAACTGATGTTCGCTAAGCAATCGAAATCCATTCGTTTCGAGTGCATTCCGAACGTGAATAGTCAACTAGATGGTGAATTAATGCTCTCTCTAGAATAATATCGTACTCGCCATCAGGAAGCTTCGTATCGTAAGCATCCCCATGTATAAACTTAATGTTATTGCAGTCCTTACAGTTCTGTGAAGCGCCACGTAACATTTCTTCGGAGAAGTCAACGCCCTTAACTTGTGATGCACCCATACTTGCCAAAGATTTGGAGTATATGCCTCCGCCGCAGCCGATATCAACGACTTAACGACCAGTAACATCAACATTGTTCTCAATCAATGAAATCCAGGATGCATCTGCTTGTCTTGTCGCATAGGTCATCCTGTTTCTATCTTCGTGGAAATTAATAGGCATATAAATCCCTCCTGATAGTTTCACCTGGTAAAATCAAGTTTCATAATTCCGGCATATTCATTATACCCTATCGTTCCAATTGCAAAAACAACAATTTCTATACACAGTTAGCTGACCTACTTACCGTTCATATCCATCCGGCATCCATGGTTCAGCTCGAACAAAAAAACCTCCACCCTAAAGATGGAGGTAACAAATCAAACATATACAACTTACATCGTCTGCGTCGTAACCGCCGCTTCGTTAGCAGAAACCGGCTTCACCAGCGCCTTGCTCTCCCACTTCCGGCTTCTCCAGCGAAGCAGCATGAGGACGCCGCGCAGCCATTCGTCGATGGCGAACGCAATCCAGATGCCAAGCAATCCGATGCCGAAATGGACGCCGAGCAAATAAGACAACGGTACGGAAACGCCCCACATCGAGAGCACGCCCATCATGACAGGGAACCGCGCATCACCTGCTGCACGAAGCGAGTTGATGATGACAATGTTGAACGTCCGTCCTGGCTCCAGCACGATCGACAGCAGGAAGATCGTTGCACCGACCGTAATGATATCGGGATCATCGGTGAACATTCCGATAATGTCACGCCGGAACAATGCGGCAATGCCAACGATGACGAACGTGATGAAGAAGCTGATCTTCACGCTCTTCATAAGCCGCTTATACGCAGCTTTCATCTCGCCGGCGCCAACCATTTGACCAACGATAATTTCCGTACCGGCACCAATAGCCAGCGCAAGCGCCATGAAGTAGTTCGATACGTTCATGACGTACACATGCGTATTCAATGCTGTGATGCCGATCATATTCACGAAGCTGACCACCATTAGGTATTGCGACTGCCACGACAGATGCTCACCAGCTGCAGGCAGGCCGACGCTCATAATCTGCTTCACATACGAGCCGTTCCAAGTAACGTAATCCCTCTTCTTAATTGGCGAAGGCAGGTAACGATACAAAATGACGAACAATACGATAATGCCAAGCAATCGGCTGACGATTGTTGAGATCGCCGCCCCCGTTACGCCCCACTCCGGGAAGCCGAAGTTGCCGAAGATGAGCAAGTAGTTGCCTGTGATGTGCACGAGATTAACGCCCAACGTAACGTACATAACACTCTTCGTATGGCCATTCGAACGTATGACGGAAGACACCGCGTATGAGAGCGCTTCGATCCAAATAAAGCCGCCGATGATTTTCAAATACTTGCTTGCGATATCAATCTGTTCCGGACTGAGATGCATAAGCCGCATGAGCGGTTCGCCAAACGCGACGAGCGCGATACTGACCAGAATGCCGAAGATCAGATTGATCGTAATGGCAAGCGCCGATATCTTGCTCGCTTCCTTCTCGCGTCCAGCCCCAATATATTGGGATACGACGACGCTTGTGCCGATGCCGACAAAGCCGAACATCAGAATACAGAAGAAAATAATTTCGTTGGCCATCCCAACCGCACCGGTCGTTTTATCCGAAATGCGGCTTAACATGAACACATCGACCGTACCTAACAGCATGCGGAGAACCGAATCGATAAAGATCGGCCATGTAACCGCGAAGAGACTTAGTTTCTTCCAAGATGGAATGCGATCTAAAGTTGTCACAGTATGCTTACTCCTATTATGTCTAGTCTATACACTTTACCTAGTGTAGAGGCTGCTCGCCATGCCGTCTATAGCATAAACTAAGGAAGTTTCAGCATTCTCGCCTGAATTGCCAACAGACCATAACGATTCGCCAAACGGACATAACGCGAAAGAGACCATTCCGCATCAGAATGGCTCTATCCCAATCCTATTGTTGTTCAAAATAGATCGTTCGCACCGCCTCCACCACACGTGCTATTTGCTCCATCGATGCAAGCAGTACCGAGTGATGGAATACGACCGCCTGCTCGTAGACTAACTCGCAGCCCGGCAGCATAATCTCCGCTGTATCCAGCGCACGCGTATACGCCTCGCCGAGCGCTCCATGGCGCCGGGGATGCGGCGCGTACAGCGGGTTCCGATACAACGGCTTATACACCGGGTGAAGCATGAAGTCACCCATTCCAAGCACCAGTTGAAGCTTAAGGATAAGCTGCGCAGCGGTACAGCCGAACCGCTGCGCATCAATCCGAATCACGTATCCGTAATAAGTTCGGCTGTCGATCTGCGAAGGATGTTCCATGGTTATTACACCAGGAATCTCGGACAGCTCTCGCTCTAGATAGCGCGCATTGTGCTCTCGAACCGTATTTTGCCCATCGAGACGGGGCAGTTGATCAAGCAGCAGCGCCGCCTGAAATTCGGACAAGCAGCGGTTCGTACCGAATCGCCGAAGCCCTTCGGTTAGCCCCATCGAGAACGGCAGCGCAGGTGCCTCCGAGATTCGACAGCGCGCATTCCAAGCAGAAGCCTCTAGCCGCTCCTTCAGCACCGGGTCGTCTGTAATCGCAGCGCCGCCTTCACCGCAGGTCAGCACTTTGCCATGCTGCATCGAGAACACGCCGATATCGCCTAGCGTTCCTGCTTTCTTCCCGCGCCACACCGCACCATGGCTGTGAGCAGCGTCCTCGACAATAACGAGTCCATGCTTGTCTGCCAAAGCCCGAAGCGCATCCATATCTGCCATGCAGCCATACATATGAATGGCAATAATCGCACGGGTTCTACGCGTAATCCGCTCCGCTACCGAATCCACGCTGATGCACAACGTAGCTGGATCGATATCTGCCATGACAGGAACGCCATTCACCGATAGAACGGCGATCGCCGGCGCAATCCATGTCAGCCCGGGAACGATGACCTCATCGCCGAAGCCAATGTCGAGCGCCTCCAGTGCCGCAATTAAAGCGGAAGTGCCGTGGTCCATCGTAACGCAGAAACGAGCGCCGCAATATTCAGCGAATTGTTCAGCGAACTGCTGCTCCTTCGCCTTGCCGTATTTGGCCGGATCATTCAGAGGGCCGCTAATTGCCCAACGGCCGCTGTCGAGTACGTCCTGCAGCGCCGCGAGCGTTCGTTCGTCTGCAATCGGCCATTGCGGCCATGCTGGACTTGGTGACAAAGAGATTGTCGAAGACTCTCCTCTACGATCGGCCTCCATACACGATAGCCCTCCTCTCCTGTACGGAACGAATTGCCTCGCTAATGAGCGAGTTGTCCACCATTGTAATCCATGCCCCATCCTCTCGATGAATATGGCCCAACCCGTCCAGCAGTACCATGCCTGTACTGCCTGTTCGACGGTCCCGATAGCCCCGTTTGTTGTCCTTCTGCACGTATTGCTCAATGAGTGGAATCCAGTTCGGTTCGAGCTCCATGTGAAGCCCAATTCGATCGAGCAGCTCATAATGAATGGCCGTCTCCTCTGCCGTTAGCAGCCCCATCTGTTCGGAGATATATGCCGCGCACAGCATCCCGAACGAGATACACTCCCCATGCGTATACTTGCCCTTGCAAGTCAGCTCAAGCGCATGTCCGATCGTATGGCCGTATTCAAGCACAAGACCGTCCTTCTTCTCATACGGATCATCGGCCATTACCTTCGTCTTCGCCTCGATACAGAATTCAATAAACAGCTGCAGCTCGCTCAGCTCGTACCGATTGCTGGGGCGAAGCTTAGAACGGAACTCTTGAATTCGCTCCGGGCAAATCGCAAGTAAATTCTTGACGAGCTCACACATGCCCGATCGAACATCTCGTTCCGCAAGCGTTTGAAGGAAAGGAAGTTCTACGCATATCAGCTTCGGCGTGTAGAACATGCCGACGAGATTTTTCCCCTGTGGCAGATTAACCGCTTGTTTCAGGGACAGCACGGAATCAGAGGCAGACATGAGGGTCGTCGGAACATGAATGAGCGGCAGTCCGCGGAACAGCAGCCCGGCCACCATCCCCGCCACATTGCCAGAGACACCGCCGCCAAGCGCAACAATTGCCGTCCTGCGATCAGCACCAAGATCGATGACCTGCTTGCAGAGCTCGTGGACGGTGCTGAGATTTTTCCACTCCTCGCCAGGCTGGAACGTCAGCACACGAACCGGCGCCAAAGCTTCGAAAGCAGCTTCCGTCTCTTGTACGATGCGCGCCGGCGTCTGTTCGTCTGTAATGATGATGTATTGGTTAATGTGCAGCTCCTGCACATAATGGCCCGCTTCAGCCAGCGCGCCAACGCCCGATATGAACGGATAAAGATGCTCGCCGAATTGAATGATCGTATGGAACATTGCATTACCTCCAACTCATTATTCCTTGCTCCGACAACCGTTCCTTGATCTGGTTCATTCCATCTCGTTCCCTGCCGATCAGCTCCTCGTAAGCCGTCCACATGTCGGCATAGGCATCTCCGCTACGGCGAAACACGTTCATCGGCACCGCATGTACGAATGTGTGCCAACCCTCATCGAATGCATCGTCCCCAACACCATGCAGCCCTAATGCCGCAGCCGCCTGAATAAACTGCGTTCTGCTCTTGAGAATTAGCATCAGGTGACCCATGAGCCGATAGACCTCCGCATACATTCGATCAGGCTCTACCGTGGCGAAGTGCTCCTGCATACGCGCCAGCCACAGCTGCCCCGCCGCCAGATTCGCACCTGCGTCATAGTCACGAACGACCGACATCATCAACGCTTGCTCATCCATACATTGCAGCACATTCCACGCGTGCTCATGGTCCTGCACAACAACCTCCATGAATGGCGTGAATGCACCTGCATGCCGATAATTGAAAGCCGTATCGATCATGTTCCGCAGCCGAGATTCATCGACTTCATAAGACTCCGCGTGGTACATATCGAACATAAGGAAATTCCCTTCGTCCGTTACGGCTGTAAGCAGTTGAAAATTCCAGAAGTCATTATCGAAAGGCGCAGGGTCAAAATGCGAGTATCGCAAGTTGATCGAAGCCGGAATAACCTCTCCTTGTCGCAGACGTTCTCGCGCCGATCGGACCGCTCCATCCAGCCCGCCTGTTATCGGGAAATGCAGCTCCGCACCGATTCGCTCAAGGAACGGATCAGCAATGTCCAGCGGAGGAGGCGACGACAGCCAATGATTCCAGTTGTACAGTCTAAGCAGTTGAGGGGCGATAACCATCGACTGAATCGGAAACAGCAACTTGCTATTGATCTGAAGTGAGTTGTAAATGCTTGCTAGAACGCAGTTGTATGCACCTGTCAGCTCCATGCCGACGCCCCTCCCTGAACTTCAATTTGCTTCGCCGCAAGCTCTTCCACGATCGCTGTCAACGCACGCTGCTCTAATTCGATCAGCCCTTCATAGTTGTCTATCAATCTACTGATCTCATCCGCTGTTCGACGATTGAGCGTAATCCCCAGCACGGTTCGATATTGTGTCCAGCCGTCTCGCCATTGCCGCAGCGGCTCGAATGTACCAAGTCCTTCTCTTACAAGATAATGCCAGACTACCTCGCGGCAGCGCATAATGATCTGTGCGAAGTTCATGTAACGGTAGACATCACCTTGATCCGGTTTGTCCGTCACGTATCGACGAAGTCCGTTCAAGCACGCGTGCCAGATCCCTTGATTCAGCTCGAATGGATACTTTGCCACTGCTGATGCAAGCCTGCTTCGCATATCCGTGTCAGCCTCCATCCTCGCCATGGTATAAGCTGGGTCAGTCAAATGAATTTCCATGAACGGTGTAAACCTTCCATTCATTCGATAATTGAAAGGTGTATCGATGGCTTGACGGAGACGTTCCTCGTCCATTCGGTAGTACTCATTCTCATATTGATCGAACATGAGATAACGGCCGGTCCCACGAATCGCATCCGGTACCGATGTGCTGCGAACAAGATCAGGTCCGTCAGGCGTATTCGGGCTTGCGGCCATCCAATGAAAGTGCCATAGATCATTGTCGAAGGGCAGCGGCTCTAGCACGTCATATCGCAGATTAATACTGAATGAAAGGCCGCCTTTCAACGCCAGATGGGTATCCGCATAGGCCAGCGCCTCGTCCACCCCATCGAACGATGGGAATACGATCTCCGCCCCTATCCGTGCCAAATACTGTTCTGCGATATGAAGCGGATGCGCGATCGCAGCGATGCCGTCGATGCTGTGCAGCGCAAATAGCGACGGTTCGTAGCAGATCGCCTCGAGCGACGGCGTCAGCTTATGAATCCCTTGCAAGTAGTTATAAACAGACGCCAACACACAGTTGTAGGTGCTGAACAGCACGCAGTTTCCCCCTTCTCTCATCGATTTCCAAGCTTATCAGCCTTTTTATCACTTATACGATCACGCTTCTCTCTGATGCAGCAGCTTCATTAACTCCTCAGGCGGCAAGCCTTCCAGCTCCGGCGGAACTTCAGGATGCGTCATCAGCTTCGTTCGGCCGATCCACAATCCTGCGATGAGCGGCAGTAGTGCAATTACGAATGACCAATCAAACACATGCCTGATCGAAGTCATCAGCGCCTCCGCTGCGGTGCGCCACACCTCGGCTGTTGCAGCTTTTCCTTGCTCCCCAATATGCCGCAGCAAGCTGCCTGCATCCGCTATATCGACCGACAGGTCAATCGACGATGGCAGTTGAGCCAGACCGCGCATGAATTCGCGATATTGAATACTGCTAAGCAGGCTGACGCCCATGATGCCTCCGACGGAACGGAAGAACGGAATAAGCGCGTTGACCGTCCCCCATTGGGAAGGATGAATTCTCGACAGCGAGACGTTATAGATGACCGGGAACGACAGTCCGATCCCGAGACCGAGCAATACCATATCGAGCCCGATTCCCCAGTCCGGCGTTGATGCATCCATCGTTCGAAACAGCAGCAACGAGACGACGATCAGCCCATTGGAGAGCAGCAGCGCACTGCGGAAGCTGATTCTGGATACGAGCTTGCCTCCAATGAAAGAGCTGATCACAATGCTGATGCTCAGCGGCATAATCATGCCGCCCGTTTCGGAAGCCGATCCGCCGTTAACGGTCTGGATGAACAGCGGAATGAACGTGAAAGCTGCCATCATGACCATTCCTTGGAAAAATCCGACCGTTTGACATATCGCAAACATTCGGCCTCGGAACAGCTCGATAGGAATGAACGGATTGCTTCGCCTTAGCTCAACCGCAACGAAAGCTACAATTGAAACGGCAGCCACCATTCCAAGCGAAATGATCGGCCACGAGAGCCAGCTGAAAGATTTGCCTCCTAGCTCGAACAAGAGCAGCAGGCCAACTATGGATGAAAACAGCAGCACAAGACCTGGCCAATCGATCGACGGTTTCTCCTCCTGCACCCTCGTTTCTCGATAGAACTTGAGCAGCAGCAGCATCGAGACGAGCCCTAGCGGCAGATTCACGTAGAAAATCCAGCGCCAATTCAAATAATCCGTCAGCACCGCGCCGATGATCGGCCCCATGACACTTGATATCGCATAGACAGCTGACATAACCGATTGCATCCGATTGCGCAGCTGCTGCGGATAGATCTCGAATACGATCGCAAACGCAATCGGCATGATGGCGCCTGCACCTAATCCTTGCAGGACGCGGAAGATGATCAATGCAGGCATCGACTGCGCGATGCCGCACAAGATGGAACCAGCGATGAACAGGATGACCGCTGCTGTAATAAACGGCTTGCGCCCGTACATGTCGCTCAGCTTGCCGAAGATCGGCATGCCGAGCAGCTCGGCAATCATATACGCGGAGAACACCCAAGCATAATGCTTCATATCTCCAAGATCCGCAGCGATCTGCGGAATCGAGGTGGCGATGATGACCTGATCGAGCGACGCCAGCAACATCGCCAGCAGCAGGGCAGCCGTCGTCAACGTTCGGAATCGCGTGCTTCCTGTTGTGACCTGCGTCATAATGGGAAGCTCCTTGTTAAGCGAGCGCGTTCTCCAACGCCATCTACAAAATGCTCCATCGCCGCTATCGATTCGGTCCATGACCATTCCAGCGCAGCGAGCTTATCCACCGGAACCTCAGGCATTTCCACCGCAAGCAGGCTGCGCACATGCGCCAGCGCCTCCTCGTCGCTATGGAACGAATAAGCGGTTCCGATCTGCCGCTCAATCCGAGCGGCGATCTCGATCAATCCGCCTGTATGCCTCACAATCGGCATCGTGCCGAATCTTGCCGCATACATAGCGACGAGTCCACAAGGCTCATACTGCGATGGGACGAGCATGTAATCTCCCGCTGCCATCACGAGATGGCATAGCGATTCGCTGTAAGGTTGGAGATGCACAAGCCTCGCCAGTAAGGGCGCTTCCCGGTCGATGAAACGGTCAAGCGGCTCGCCATCGCCGAGAAGGAGCAGCTGCACATCAGGGCATTCGGCAGCGATTGCGCCGATGGTGTCGAGCCCTTTTTGCTCACAAATACGTCCTACGAATATAAACAACGGCTGCTCAGCATCAAGCCCCGTCTGTTCACATAACTCTTCCTTGCAACGGCGCTTCATCTCGCGAATATCAGAAGGAGGATTCGTCCGATAAGCATCAAGCAGCGGACTATCTTGAATCGACCAGAATCGGTTGTCGATGCCGTTGAGGAAGCCCCGGAATTCACCTTGCGCATACCGCTGTGCAAGCCTCTCATGGAGCGGACTCGTGCCATGGACCAATTCACGTGCATACGTATCGCTTACCGTCATGACATAGTCAATCTGCGGCAGCAGCAGTTCCGTCCAGTTCGCAGCATTCCGATGCGCATCGCGGAAGCGCGCCTTCAGTTCCTCATCCACATTGAAGTAATCGTATACTTCCTTCTTCGCGATATAGCCCTCGCCGAGATTGTGAATACAGAACACGGTTGTAATCGCCCGCTTCTGCTCGATGCTGCGCTCCTCCAAGTAGGCTGCGAATAATGAAGCATAGATGTCGTTGCCTTGAATGACGACAGGCCGAGCGCTTGTACCCAGCTCGCGCTTGGCGATGTCTTGCAGCATCGTTTTGCCTAGGAAGGAGAAGTGATTCAGGTTACGGTCGTAACGGCCTCCGCGATCATAGATTTCATCTCTACCGAAACACTCGGGCTGGCGGACAAAATGGTATCGGAGTCCCTCATAACTCGTCCGATGAATCGTAAATGCGACTTTCTCGCGTCGGAATGTTATCGCATCCGCAGCCACTTCAAAACGCTGCCGCTCGAACGGCTCGCGCATCAGCTTCTCATAGTAAGGCGTATAGATCTCGACCTCATAGCCGCTATCGCGCAGCGCGCTTCCAAGCGAATAAACATAGTCGCTGATGCCGCCAGCTTTACTGAACGGGAAGGCGTCTGGCGTAATTAAGATCCATGTAGGCTTCAACGGTTCGCCGTCTCCTTCCTTGCCGGCTCAGGCGAATAGATAAGCATCTCATGAACCTTGCATACGATTGTGCCTTCGACCGAAGCTTGACCATTGCCCTTCAGATAAGGCCCGCGCAGCATGACTGCTTCAAACTGCAGATCCAACCGGTCACCAGGCACGACGGGCTTTATGAATTTGATCTCTTTCATCGAGACGAGCATCCCTTTCTGCGGTTTGCCATCCCCGACTTTATGCTCATCGCTGCCTATGTTGACGAAAGCGGCCAGCTGCGCAATCGCCTCCATAATGATGACTCCAGGCACGATCGGCTCATCGGGGAAATGACCTTCGAGAAACCACTCGTTATGCGTGATATTCTTATAGCCTCTAACCAGCTGTCCGTTCACCTGATCTACAATCCGATCGACGAACAGAAACGGATAACGGTGCGGCAATTGCTGTGCGATTGCGATCATGGACTTCATTCCTTTGCGACAAGTATCATTTGTTTCAGCCTGTCCAGTTCATGACGGAAGAACGTTTCGCTGACTTCTCCGAACCATTCGAGCGTTGCATAACCTGCATACCCTCTGTCCTGCAGCTGCTGCAGCAGAGGCGCAAGGTCTACGACACCGCTGCTAATGGAGATGGAGTCGCTGAACCTTCCCATTGGATGGTATACGTTGCGCATGTCGAAGTCGGATGTGGGACGAGACGCATTTTTGAGATGAATATGTTTGACGATGTCATACCAATCCGCCAGCCGCTCCGCGACAAGGCCACCTCCGAATTCCCACACATGGAAGACATCGAAATTAAGGCCAACGTTCGACCAGCCTTCTCTCCGAACCATCTCAGCAAACCGATTAACAGATGACGGGGAATCCAACAGCGTATTCGGATGCGTTTCTAATACAACCGACGTGCCCATCTGTTCTGCAAGCTCATTCACCCGTTTCATCCGCTCGGAGAACCGCATCCAATCCAGCTGCGTTGCATCTGCACTTGCCTTCGTGCCCGTGAACAAACGAAGCGTCGGAATGCCCATTGCACGGCAGCTGTCGAGCTTGGCATGCAGCGCTGCCTGCCACTCCTCTTCCGATGTGCGGAAGTCCGTTGTATCGAGATAGCCGCTCAAGACGCCAATTGGCAGCTGTCCTTGCGTCACGCCCCCGTTAATGCGCCTGTGCAGCTCCGACTTATGCCGTATATAGTGCGGCTCCCACAACTCAATCCCTTGAAATCCGCATGACTGTGCCATTCGCTCAATGCGATCCATGGAGTAGAGATGGTAGCGGAACGATACCGTCGCCATGGCCCACTTCATCGGACGCCCTCTTGCATATGCGATGCAACCAGCTGCTCAATTGAGCGGATCGATTGGAAGCTGTTCAGATCCACCGTGCGGTAATCGATTGTAATGCCGAATTTGTCCTCGAAAGACGTGATAAGCAGGATCGTTGACATGGAATCCAGCAGCAGAGACGCATCATCATCGTCCACTTCCCCGTCGTGCGGGAACAACCGCGCTTGCCTGACAAGCTCTTTAATTTGCTGCAGCAGGTTCATGGCAATACTCCTTTAGCAGGGCGCCTCGCATGATCTTGCCAGCCGGTGATACTGGAATTTCATCGATATAACGAATGCGCCTTGGGATTTTGTAACGAGCGAGCCGACTGGCGAGCCACTCCTTTATTTCCGTCTCCGTCAGATCCGCTTCCCCGCTTCGTACAACGAAAGCTTCGAGCACTGTTCCGATCAAGGGCTGCTCATAGCTGACAACACAGCAATCTTGAATGGAAGGATGAGCGCTCAGCTCCTGCTCGATCTCAGATAAACTAAGCTTCAACCCGCCAATACTCAATTGATCGTTCATGCGTTTCCCGATGTACAAGCGCCCCAGCTCGTCGATCGTGACCGCATCCTGCGTGAACAGTCTTCCTCCTGCTTCAACCGCTGCATCCGGCTCCCACTGCGCTTGTTCACATCGATACGGCGATTGCTCCAATACAAGCACAAGCTCTCCTTCATCTGTCACTTCTGCTTGCAAGCGACTTGCAACAGAGCCAACAGATCCTGTCGGCAGTCCTGCCCACTGCACCGCGATATATCCAACCTCGCTCATCCCATATTGCTGCCCAACGGGGAGACCGCGGCCCAGCATCGAATGGAGCAGAGGTTCAGGGAAAGGTCCGCCTGAGGAGAGCAGACGCAAGTCCGATCGCCACGAGGATGTATCTATGTCCGTATATTTGTCCCATTCGCCAGCCAGCAGCTGATAATGGAACGCAACGCCGTACAAGTGGCTGACCTGTTGCGCGATAATCGTCTGCATCATCAGGCTTGGTTTCAGCATCTCAGGGAACACTAATGTCCCCCCTTGTCCAAGCGTGTGGGCGGCAGCAGACAACAACCCGAAGGAATGACAGAGCGGCACTAAGCATAGAACAACGCTGTCACTGGCAGGTGCATGCTGCTCTGTGGCATAATCCGCGAGTTCTGCTAGAAGGGAGCGCTTGGAGCGGACGATCATCTTGGGAATGCCCGTTGAACCGGAGCTGAATTGCGTGAGCGCATCCTGTCTATCGGCGGGTGCATCAACGATCTTTTCATCTAATGAAACATTCATTAACGCTGACTCTACGACTGGGATGAATGTACCGAATGCTAGGGAAACATCACCTCGCATCACTCTTACCGCCGCCTCTGGACGAAACATCCGCTCTCGCTCCGCTTTCTCCGCTGCCGTTAGCCGTGGATCGAGGAGCAGCAAGTGATTGTCCTTCTGCCATAAGGCGTACACCCATTCCAACAACGTGAAGGAATCCGGTAAATCAACCACGACTCGCCTGCCCACGCAGCCCACAAGGTCCAGCTCATCCGCTTTCGAGTCGATGGCAGAGATCAACTGACGGTACGTTCGATATTCTTAGAGCGATTCGGTCAAGCCGACCTTCATGGATGCGCATAGATGGCCTCCGACTCGAAACCGCCTGCCATACCGTGAAAGCTCGATTGCGATGAAGGATTCATCACATCATAGAACGATTGAATCGACATACCTGGTTGATTTCTTCGTATCGCTGTCTCTTGCTTCTCCATGATGACGCATACGCTCCCGCCGCCGAAGGCGATGTTCCTACCGTGCGTATCCATATGGTCAAGGATCCATTGCTCCGCCTTGCGGGACGGCACGTCGCACAGGACGACAACAACGAATGCTGCCGACTGCTCCTCCAGCCAATCCGCCGCTTGAAGCAGCACGCTGTACGTCCCGAGCCTCGTCGCCCCGATACAGGACATCGGTCCATGGATCTCAAGCTCCTTGGCAACGTAACCAATGATCGCGCTTGGCACCGATTGCGGGAACATGATCGGACTCACTCGTTGCTTGAGCAGAAGTTCGGTGCTCGTCACTTCATCCGTCACGGCATCAACGAACTGACTGCCGAGTACAATGCCGCGTTGTGTCGTCGGAACATCACAACCAAGCACATCCGATGCCTTCACCGCGTTCATCACACTGTAATGAATAAGCGGGTTGAATGGGGAGCGTACGAAGCCTCGTATGGCTGGCACTTCGGTATCAGCCGATACGAAGGAACAGCCTGTCAGCACAAACTCGCGGTCCATCCACGCCAGATCACCCTGCTGCCGCTCATTGAGTCCGAATGCTGTCATCCCAATCTCCCCTTTGCAAAATAAGACTGCAATTGTTGCCGCCGAATGCGCTGGAATTGGACATCACCGTTCGCAGCGGCAAGCTGCGAGCGCCTTCGGTCACATAATCCAGATCCATCCCTTCATCCTGGTCCTCGTAGTTGGCTGTTGGGGGAATACGCTGATCCAGCAGGCTGATCATGCTAATGACCGCTTCTACGGCTCCTGTCGCCTCAAGCATATGACCGGTCGTCGACTTCGTTGAGCTTATCGGCACTTGCGCGGCAAGGTCGCCGAATACACGCTTATACGCTTTCGTCTCGCACCGATCGTTAAGCGGTGTACCTGTTCCGTGCGCGTTCACATAATCGATATCGCGTGATGTAAGACCAGCCTTACGGAGCGCAGTCTCCATTGCACATGCTAGTCCGCGTCCTTCCGGCTCCGGCTGTGTGACATGGAAGCCGTCCGAGCTTACGCCCCAGCCAACGATTTCGACCAGCGGCTTGGCTCCCCGCTTCAATGCGGATTCCAGATTCTCCAGCACGATAATGGCTGCGCCGTCTCCGATGAGGAGCCCCGTCCGCCCTCTCGAGAATGGACGAACCGTATGATCCGCCATCGCGCGGCTCGAATCGAATTGGTAGAAGTTCTTCGGATGCAGCACATGAAGGCCTCCAACGAACGCACAATTCGATCTGCCATACCGAATCTGGTCATAACCGTAGCCAATCGCATTCGCGGAAGCTACACACGCGTTAGTAAAAGCGACGCAGCTGCCGCTCGAGCCGATCCGAGCGGCAATCTCATCGGCATGAACCGAAGGAATCGAATCATGAATCGACACCGGCTCACTTGCGTGTATGGTCTGGAATTCATGTTCGATTCGTGAGGCCGAGCTGCCATCTCCCGTCGGTTGGAACTGCGCATAATACGGCATCAGCACATTGCCTTCACCCAGATTGCCGACTGCAACGACTGCATCCGCCAGCAGCGCCTGATCAACCGTCGGATCAAGTCCAGACATGTTCAGCGCCTGCTCCAAGCAGTATCGATTGAACGCGCGGTACGATCGCTCTGCTATCGGTGCCTCTGCTCCCCACTTCGCGCATGTTCCTGTCGTATCGAAGCTCCGAACCGGCGAGAAAGCATGCCTGCCTTCGAATACATGCGATCGGATGAACGAATCGCCATACCCGAACGGAGTTATGATCCCGTAACCTGTTACAACAACGCGATTACGCATGCACGCTTCGGCCTTCCAGATAGTCGAGCAGTTCCGGCAGGCTCTTCAGTCCCAGCTCCGCTAGGTCCTCATCCGGCACTTTGCAGCCATAACGCTCCTCTAAGTTGACGATCAGCTCCATCATGGAGATGGAATCGAGCTGGAACATTTTCTCCACGTTATCCTCGAGATTGATCTCCTGCGGCGCTTCCATATTCATCTTCGTTACGCATACCTCCGTAATGTACGACTGCAGCTCTTCTAGCTTACTCATGATTAACAACTCCTTCGGTTTCATAGTCATATGCGTTCGAATGGGACATCGCCCATAGACTGACACGCGGGTACGCAGCAATTCGCTCCTTCAGCTCCGATTCCGTTGTCTGATACACCCGCTCCATGAACAGCTTCCGCTGGACTGGATTCGGTATAACGACATGCTCTTCGCCTATTCCACTGTTCAGCACCTGATTAAACCGCTCATGGAAACGGTCGGACACGAGCAGAACGACCTTCTTGCCGATCCTCGACAGCTCCAGCAGCCAATGCTCCTGAAAGTCAGCCGAGAACAACCGAAATAAATCCGATACGATTACCACATCAAAATATTGACCCTCGTAAGCTGTACGACATCCAAGCAAATACTCGACTGTTCTATCTGCTAATTGCTGCTGGTACAGCTCCGTCAGCGGGCGGCTATGCGCGAATAGATGTGTTGTCGGCAGCAGCTCTGCTGTGCCAGCGCAATCCGGCCCAATCAGCAGCGATCTGCTCATGCCATCCAGATGAACGCATCGCAGCTCTTCGAGCGAATGCTCCGAGTAAGGAGCCGGAAGCACATCCGACATGCGTAGAACTCTCAATTTCTCCATGACAAAGGTGTACATGGGCCCTTCATAGATCAAGTACAGCTCCGTCTCCAGTTCATTGAACTTGGCATGCATATACGCCTTGTTGCGGCTTTCATTGCTTCGCTTCTCCTCCGAGCGATGAATCGGATGCGGGTAATGAAAGGCGACCAGTCCCTTCGGATGATGGAAGGCGGCGCCTTGCTGGAATAGTCGGTAGCTGAAATCGATATCTTCTACTCCCCATCCAAGATACGCCTCGTCGAAGCCGCCGATCCTCTTCGCGAGAGCTGCTGGCACCGTAATCGCGCAAGAGAAGCCGTAATACCATGGCGAAGCTACTGCGCTCACATCTCTGCGAAAAACGTCATGACGGAAGTCCTGCCATTCCTCTCCTGCAAGCAAGGGAACGTAACTATTAGCGCTTTCGAAGCTCATGCCGTTAAGGATAGAAATGTCGGTAAGCGCTGGATCTACCCTCAACCCGTACGTGTAAAGCATGCATACATGACTGCTGCTCTCGGGGCGGTTGCGATAATAATCTGCTATTCGGGCAAGTCCATCCAGCGGGATGAGGATGCCGCTGTCGAAGAAACACAAGATATCCCCTGTACTCGCCTGAATGCCGAGATTGCGCGCTCTCGATCTGCACGAATCGCTGTCCCTTGGACGGTGTACGTAGTGCAGTTGATCGAACTGGCCTTGCAGCTGTTCAACATGGAATCTTGTCATGTCGTCCGAGCCATCGTCCACGACGATGATTTCATAACAATCATCATCTTTCACTAGCTGCTTCATAAGCAGCTCCAATCCCATGAGCAGCAGTCGGTCGGAATTGTAGCTGGGTATGATGACCGATAGCTTCATAGCATCACGCTCCTCCGTTTCCGAATCATACGTGCTGTTGTATTGCCATTCCAGACCTAATTCCGCTAGGACCCCGCCCATCTGGGGTTGTCCTAGTCCAGCTAGGACTGCTTATAGAGCTGAAAGAAGCTGCCCGAATGTCGGACAGCTTCGTGTATTTGATCTTCAGCACAACAGGAACAAGTTGATGCTCAAATCCAGCTATTTCGCTTCGCAACTGCGACTGCTTCGTACATGCGGGAGCATGTTGTTTTGCGCAGAATGCTCGTAATATGATTCGCCAATGTCTTCTCTGCGATCGGATGCTCCCGATCATGGTTCATCAATTCAACGATTGCTCTTCGCGACGCACCTGGATTGCTGCTGTAATAACGAAGCACCTCGACCTCCACCTTGGACAAAATCGATTTCGATCGCAGCTCCAGCCTGCGCAGACGCAGCCGCGCTTCGATACGCGCTATCAGCTCCTGACCTATGAACGGCTTGGGCAAATAATCGTTAGCCCCGGACTTGAAGCATTGAATGATTTCCTCAGGAACGCACATCGACATCATCATAATGATCGGCAGCTCCTCTGGCGAATAGGACTGGCGAAGCTGCACGCACATCTCGTTGCCCGACACGAAGGAGCCGGGCAGCGATGAGTCTAGCAGAACGAGATCGAATCGATTCTGCTCGATAAGACGGAGGGCATCGGCGCCTGAGAGCGCCGTTGTGATAGTCCAACCTAGAGGCTGAAGATAGCTCGATATCGCATGCAGCTGATGAACTTCGCCGTCAACTGCAAGGATCTGCACATCGCAGCCCCATTCCCGGTTGTTCAGATTCGCGTAACGACCATACTCGTATGCATCCCGACCGTTAGATTGCGCTGCTCGCTGCAGACCCGACTCTAATGGATGCTCTTGATCAACTTCAAAGGTGGCTGGAGCTGTGGCGACGGCAACGGAAATTTCCTCCGGCACGCAAGCTGTTTGCTGCTCCATCGCCGCTGCGACGAACGTTCGATTAGACATCGTGGTAGTGGAAATCGGATCATTCATACGAGGGACATCGTCGTTGTAATTGGCAAGCTGCTTCTCTTGTTTATCTAGGCAGTTCTTGCAATGGGCCGAGTCCGTTAGGTGTGCGAGCTGCGATAGTTCAGCCGTGCGCATCTCGATTTGTTTGCCAGCAAGCGTAAGCTGTTCTGAGCATAACTGCAGTCGCTCGCTTGCTTGCACGAGATGATGGGTATGCTCCTGGATGCTTTTATGAACCCGAATAATTGAAGCCGTTTCCGTCTGCACACCTTGTTGAACGTCAGCGATTCCTCCGTTCTTCAGCCGATTTCGCTTAATGGGAAGTAGAAAGTAGATCATGATCGCAGGAAAAATGAGGAAAGTCAAATCAAGCAGCAGCAGGCTGTTTACGAACAGAGCCATCAGCGCTGCGTCCGATTCAAGCATATCGACCGCCAGTACGACAGTGATCGCAAAGGCGGTTCCGAGCATAAGCAGCATGACAGCCGCTATCATCAAGGCGGTTCGCATCATGGCGCTCCTTCTGCGCAATAGACACTCGATCAACTTGTTGGAAGACGCTTGAACAGTGGAGAATGACGAGGATGACCTAGTAATCTATTACAGCCGAAATAAGTATATTTTCTCGCTACTTCCCCCTCACGAATTAATCATACCGAATATTTATACCTACTATTAGCGACTATTTAACTACTTCATCTGCGTGAAAAATAGCGAATTTTGCGATTTTGCAATAGGAATACATGTTTACATCAATTACGCTTCATGAGAGGAATAAAACAATAGCGACCACCTCCTGCTGCGTACAGGAAGCGGCCGCTATTGGGTTAGCTCATTCGATATAACTGTTTTATGAAAATTTAAGGATTACCATCACATTAATTTAAACCCCCTTCCCTATACTTGTTCCATGAAAGGCGGGATGCAAGTGATGAGAAATAAGTGGGCGATGAGATCCATTCCGGTGACGGTGCTGTTCGTCGTATACCTGTATATTTTGACAAAGATTATATTGTTCAAGTTCGGTCACGTGGATCTGATGTTCTTGTTGCGGCAGGCCAATTGGGCGATTCACGATATGAGCCGCCTCCATTATCGGCTGGACATGGCTAACCTCACGCCGTTCCGTACGATTGCAGAGAATCTGCGCAGCCACTCCGTGTACGAATATATTCAGCTATACGGCAATATCGGCTTATTCATCCCATTCGGGATTTTCGTTCCCTATCTAACTCGCGGCACGAAGCTTGACACCTGGACGTACGGCTTAGTGTTCATTCTATCCTTTGCATTATGTCTGCTGCTGGAATGTACGCAGCTTGTGTGCAGCATCGGTATGTTCGACGTGGACGATTTAATTCTGAATACGGCCGGCGGCATGGTCGGTTGTGTGCTGTTCCATCTGATCGTGCGCGTTACAAGTCCCGGTAAAACTGCTGCTGCAGCGAGATGAACCTCTGTGGATAATAAAACAAAGAAATGGCGGTGTCAGCGAGTCTTCCCTGCACCGCCATTTCTTTGGTAGGTTAATTCCCTGTGCCAACACTTGCAACAGTCCAGAACATCCAGTGTTTTCGCAGATAGAATACACCCAAGTCATCCCTGGTAACGGGATCCGTATATCCAATTACCTCATAAAGATGCCCATGCTGCAGATCGTGTCTTTCCTTGTCCGTTATATCTGCTGTTAAACTCTGTATGGGTCTTAAGTGCAAGAAGATATGCCTTCTTATTGCTAACTCAGGTGAGAAAAAACTCACGATCCATACCATAATGATAGCACTGATAACGACAATAGCTCCCCTTTTAAGTCGTTTGTTAGCCATACGTTCATTCTCCTTGTTCGACATGTACTAACATTGGAAGCGCTGTTTAGTTGAAGTGGTTAGTTTCGCACTAAGGAACTATAGGTACACTATTCGATCGAATGAGGCTGCTCTATTGTGCAAGGAACTGTACGGATGTTATTCCGTACTTAGTCGGCCTCAATCAGCGATTTGCAGCGTAATAGCGTCATCTGAGTTCCTTGGCCTTCGATCGGCACCATTTGGTCCCAATAGCGTTATCTGAGTTCCTTACCAGCTGGTCTTATACGAAACGACTGCGTTGCTTGCTTTAATACTCTCCTTTAATAACGAAGAACGAGCCCCGAATTGTTCCAGCCAGCTTCGATTTCTGCCTTGCAAACTTAAACTTCTCTTCCAGCTCCTTCGGTACCTCCATCCCCTCCGACAGTTTGAAACCAACTGCTCGCTTCTTCGGGTCATCCACCGTGTACATTACGTTAAGGGCAAGCCCATCCTCGTAAAAGACGTAAGTAAATTTGATATTCTCGACTTGGAAACTCGACGTCTCGAGCGGCTTCGCCGAGAACGCCAGGTTACGCTCTTCCTTCAAGATTCGATTCACATAATCCAGGTTCTCCTGGCTCTCGCTTGCGGGAACAACCGTAAATTCATGCTTATATTTGGTCATAAAATATCGCGCTTCATTCGCACGCAATCCAGCAAGCGCTTCTACTACAGGTGAGGACTCTAAACCAACGGTGGACACATTCTTAAAATCAACGATGCAGGACATCATCATCTCTCCTTATTTATTATTAGTCGCGAACAATTGCAAACAATGTCCTCTGTTGTTAGGCTTGCACAACAATCAAAGCCGCACCGACTAGTGTAAGGATCAGTGCCGGTACCGCCTGCCCGACGGAGTGCTTGACTCTGAAGTGGGATAGGAATCCGACGAACATCGTGAACGCAAGGAGAAGTCCTGCCCATACCGCCACTTCCTTATTCCAATAACCGATCACAAGTCCAGCAGCCCCAGCTAATTGAACGACTCCCGTAACGACCCGAAACCATTGCGGAAGTTTGAGCGAATCAAAGATGTCCACCCAATTCTTGGAGCCCGCTATCTTGCCAGCCCCGCCAAATCCCATTGCAACGAGCAGAAAACTTTGCAGAATAACAAACACGATTGCCATAATCCTTATTCCTCCTATAGTCGGTTGGTCCGGTTCAATCGGCCACCGTTTGGTGTCTTATTGAAGTATAGGACACCATTCAGTGTCCTGTCAACTGGATTTTTAACATGCTGTTGTTACCGAACGATAAAGTGACAACTCCGTCACTTTGAACACGCGTAGTTCGATGGATACAATATTCGCAGCCATTTATATTAAGGGATATAGAAGGAGGGAACCTACTGTGCAGACCGTTATTCAAACGACCAATCTATCCAAAAGCTACGGAACGACGTCGGTGTTGAGGAATATCGACCTTACGATCCATGAAGGGGAACTAACCGCCATAATGGGGCCATCGGGCTCCGGCAAATCGACGCTAATGAATGTGTTATCGACGATCGACCGTCTGTCCGGCGGGGATGTCATACTCGAGGGCAAGTCACTGCTTGATATGAAGAAACAAGCGGCGAGACAATTCCGGCAGGAGCGGATCGGGTTTATTTTTCAAGACTACAACCTGCTCGATACGCTGACCGCCAAAGAAAACATCCTGCTTCCCCTCTCCCTTCGTCGGTTCAAGTCCGAAGAGATGGAACGCCGACTGGCTCCCATCGTTCAAGCCCTGAACATCGAAGGAACTCTAGAGAAATATCCGAATGAATTGTCCGGCGGACAGAAGCAGCGCGTCGCCTCCGCTAGAGCCATAATAACGAATCCGGCGATCGTATTCGCGGACGAACCGACGGGCGCACTCGATTCCCGCTCCGCGACGCAGTTGCTCGAGCAGCTCGTCTCCTTGAATGAGACGTTTCGCACGACCATTCTGATGGTTACGCATGACGGCTACGCGGCAAGCTACTGCAAACGGGTTATTTTCCTGCGGGATGGAAGCATCGTGAACGAGATCTATGCAGGCGAACAAACCCGGCAGCAATTCTATGATCGAATTCTCGACAATCAAAGCTTGTTGGGAGGCAAGCGAAGATGAGTTTGCTCGAGCTTACACTGCGCAACGTCAAACGGAATTTCCGTCTTTATTCGATTTATTTCTTCGCGATGATAGCTGGCGTTATCGTTCAATTCACCTTCTCATCGCTTATGTTCAACAGTGACGTTCTGAACGCGCTGCAAAATCGTGAAATATTCGAGCTCGGTGCGACGATCGCGTCTATCACCGTATTCTTGTTCATTATTTTCTTCATTCTGTATGCCAATTCGTTCTTCATGCGCCAGCGCAAAAAAGAGTTCGGCATGTACCTGTTGTATGGCTTAACCGAACGGCAAGTCGTCCGAATGATCTTCTATGAAACGCTTGTCATCAGCGGCATTTCGCTCGTTGCCGGCGTATTGACGGGGGGCTTGCTCTCCAAGCTGTTCGGCATGCTGCTCATGAATATGATGCAATACGATCAAGCGATCTCGCTGGCATTCCCGATTGAGGCCATCGCGTCGACCGCGGCGATGTTCTTCGTTCTGACGGTCATCATCAGCGCGCAAAGCTATTTCATGATGAACCGGTTGCAGTTGACCGAGCTGTTCCATGCCAGAGCGAAAGCTGAGAAACCGGTGCGTGCATCCTCCATCTGGGCTATCGTTGCGGTGCTCTTGATCGGCCTTGCTTTCACGCTTATCTACAGCGGCAAGGGCTCGGTTGTCTGGCAGCAATACTCGACGCCAAGCTTGATCGCGACTAGTGTCGGCATTATCCTTGGAACCTACTTGTTCTTCCGCCAATTCGCCGGCTGGCTGCTGCATGCCATCAGCAAACGGGCTAAGTATTTCGAAGGCAATACGGTGCTGTGGACAGCATCGCTGCGTTTTCAAATACGAGGCAATACGCTCAATCTGGCCTTCATCACGTTGTTCGGATCGGCGATTATGATGTTGATGTGCTTCATGACGATCAACTACAAAGTGCAGTTCGAAGCGGTCGGAAGAAATTTGCCGAATGACATTGCCTTTCAGACGTTGGATGCGGACACGACGAATCGAATGGATACGATGATTCGCGACTCCGAGCATAGCGTGAAATACCATTTGACACACGAGACGCTCGTCGCAACGCCTGTCACGGATATGAATGTCGCATTCGATGAACCTGCCTATTTTGACCAGGAAGTGCAGCTCGTATCTGAAACGGCGTATAACGAAGTGGTTGGTAAACGCGGGGACGATCAACGTGTGGCGTTAGAGGGCAACGAGGCCGTCGTATTATCGCAGGGGTCTGATGCAGGGGTCTGATTTTCCTCGGACGTTCAAGGATGACGAAGCTCCAAGCTTCGCCGTTAAGGTCGGTCCAAGTGAACAACCAACGACGTTCGCGCTCGTTGAGAAGAAAGACTACGCCTTTCTGGGCTGGTCTTCCGATCCGAACGAATCGATGGGCAAGAAGCCGGCTGTATTCGTCGTATCAGATGAAGTGTACGCAAGTTTGCGTGATGCAGCTAGCAGGAAATCGTATGAGCTGTACGCAATCGAAGGTGCCAAAACCGCCGAAGCATTGTCCATGCAGGTTTACGCGATTGTATCGCAAACATCCGGCGCCTACTACTCGTCGTTCGCGGATGTATATTCGAAGCAAATTGAAGGTTCTGCCCTCATGTTATTCTCCAGCGGCTTCTTCGCTCTCGTTGCGACTTTCGCGCTTGCCAGCGTGATCTACTTCAAGCAGCTTCGCGAAGCAACGGAAGAACGGCAGCAGTACGCAATTCTTCGCAAGCTCGGCGTTGACAATCGGCAGATTAAACGTGTCATCCGCAAGCAGCTGCTGTTCGTCTTCCTTCCACCGCTTGCATTGAGCGTGCTCTACAGCTGGTCGATCATCAAAGCGTACATCTTAGAATCGATCAGTAATTTCCCCGAACTGCCGGGCATCACATGGGGCATTATCGGGGTGTACTTCCTCGTTTATTTGCTGCTTTACGTTTCATCCACGAACCTGTACTACAAGATCATAAGCCGAAGACTTTAGGTGGTTGTCGGCACAATCAAGAGGTTGGACATCATCTGTCCAACCTCTGTTCATCTATGCGTCCGTGTGTAACGAGCGCACCGTATTCAGATAGGGATCATGATTCCGCGGAAAATGGATTGTGAACGCCGAATATTGACCGACGACGGACTCACATGTAATATAGTGCCCCAGCTTGCGCGACAACTCCTGCGCCAAATACAGCCCCATCCCCGTCGACTTTGCATGAACGCTGCCGTTCACACCTGTGAACCCCCGATTAAATACACGCGGCATATCTTTGGCATCAATGCCGATCCCATTATCGCGGACGACAAGCCGTCTCTCATCTTGCGTCATATGGGAAGAGATCGAGATCTCTCCGCCCTCTTCTGTATATTTCAACCCATTCGACAGCAGCTGGCTTACTATGAACGATAGCCATTTGGGATCACTTTGCACGATGGCAGGAGGAAGATCGAGACGAATTTTTATTTTGCGCGAAATAAAGGTCTTGGCATGTGCCTTCACAGCTTCCTTCGCCAGCTGTTCCAGATCGATATTCATAATCTCGTAGTCCTGATTGAATGTATCGAGCTTCGCGTAGTACAATGCTTGATCGACGTAATGCTCGATGCGCGACACCTCGTCTTCGATCACTTTGAGCTCAACATTGGTCTGCTGCATAAGCCGCAGCACCGCGATCGGCGTCTTAATTTCATGAAACCACGATACGATGAAATCATAATATTCCTTCTGTCTTGCTTGGACCTCATTAAGGGCATGAATATGTGCAATCCTCGCTTCATCCATCGCATCCTTGTAGGATTCCGCCTCAAGCGACAACGGCTCGGTATCCTCGTCGTTCTGGTTGCGCACCGCATGCTGCACGGTCATGTATCGCGCAATGAGAAAAACTGCAAGCAGCAGCGCAACAAGGATGAAGGCGTAGAGCAGCGTCTGCCATTGGATGAACATCCCCGGGTCAGCCCAGAACACGCCGATCGTAAGGAGGAACATCGCCGCATACAGGAGAAGATACGACCGTTCATATCGGAGGAAGCGTGCGATCTTCATTCGACGATGTACCCCAATCCTTTGCGCGTCGAGATGAACTCTTCCAGCCCAAGCGAGGCGATCTTGCGTCGTAGACGGTTCACGTTAACCGTCAGCGTATTGTCGTCGACGAATTGGTCGTCGTTCCACAGCACCTGCATCAGCTCGTCACGCGTCACGATACGCCCGGCATTACGCATCATTGTCTGCATAATTAGCGACTCATTGCGAGACAGCTCCGCTGTCTGATCTTGATATCGAACGGTTGAATTGGACAAATGCAGGACGAGCTGATGACGTGTAAGCTGCATATTATCATCCTGGTACGTGTAATTACGACGCAGCAGCGCATTTACTTTGGCCACGAGAATACCAAGGTCGAACGGCTTCTGGATGTAATCATCCCCGCCCATATTAATGGCCATAATTACGTCCATATTCTGACTTCGCGAGGACAAGAAAATAATCGGAACCTTGGATACCGTACGTATTTGCTGACACCAGTAAAATCCATCGTATACGGGCAAGTTCACATCCAAGAGGATCAGGTGAGGCTGCTGAGCTTTATACACATTCATAAGGTCATGGAAAGAAGTTGTCTCCACCACCTCGAACTGCCACTTGCGCAAGGCATCGGTTACGATTGCCCGTATTTTCTCGTCGTCTTCAACGATCATGATTCGAAACACTGCAAACCCTCCGTTGCACTTAAGTTAATAGATAGGACTCTTCGCTTAGCTGCTGCTTAATATATTGATAGAGCTTCCGGCTCGCCAATTGCAGCGGGTAAGACGACTCTCTGCATGCAAGCCCAGACGTCATGTGGATGAGGTCTCCACTGACTTCCCTCGCCTTCATCCCATTCAACGATGAACCTGCCATGATTCGGGGTATGAGCGCGATCCCTAGCCCAGATTCCACATACGACTTCAACGCCGTCATGCTCCCAACTTCCATCGTATCGAGCGTCACATTCCCCTTGTCCCGAAGCACCATCTCCAGCTTCTTGCGGTAAGGACAAATCGCCGAAGTAATGAGCACCCGATAACCTTGAAGGTCCTCCGGCGCGACGGTCTGCTGCTGTGCAAGCGGATGCTGCTCGGGCATGAACGCGACAAATTCTTCTTGGAACAAGGGTTCAAAATAGAGATTCGCACCTCTATCAGGCGTCGTTGTAAGCGAGAAGTCAATCTCCCCCGCCAACATCCGTTCGGTTAAAACCGGTGTATTCGCAATTTCAATCGAAATGCGAATATTGGGATATTCGGCCATGAACGCTTTCAAGATGCCAGGCAAGCGGAAGCTCGCGGTCGGCTCCGTTGCTCCGATGCGGACATGTCCCGCTACCCCCTCTTTCAAGTCGTGCAAATGGTTCTGAAGCTGCTCCATGCGCTGCACGATCGACAAACTCTGCTCATAGAACAGCCGCCCGGCCTCCGTAAGGGTCAATTCTTTGCCGCGTTCCAATAACGTTACGCCCAACTCCGACTCCAGCTTCTGAATTTGCATCGTTACGGTGGATTGCGCATAGTTAAGCTCTTGCGCAGCGCGATTGAAGCTGCCGTTTCTCACGATCGCTTGAAACGTTTTTAATGTTTTGAGATCCAGAGCAATCTCCCCTGCCTAGTTCAATAATTTTGAACCATCTATTCAATTAGTTCAATTATACAAAACCACCTATCGCCATTACAATAAAGTCAATCAAATCGGAGGTGTACTGCAATGGACATGTTGGACAAAGTGGCACTTGTAACGGGCGGAGGAACGGTGATAGGAAGAGCAACCAGCTATGCACTCGCCAAGAAAGGCGCGATTGTCGTCATCAATTATTCCAAATCGCAATCGGATGCAGAACATACTGCAATGCAAATTCGCAATGAAGGCGGGCGGTCCATCACGATTCAAGCAGACGTCTCGCAAGAACGGGAAGTACGCAGCATGGTCGATACAATAGTCGAGCAGTTCGGAACCATCGATATACTCGTCAACAACGCGAGCATTACGAAGCATATTCCATTGGGCGATATGGATTCGATTACGACTGAAGTGTGGAACGACTTGTTCGGCGTGAACGTCCAAGGCATGTTCAACTGCGCTCGTGCAGCAGCTCCTTATATGAAGAACAATCAAGCTGGCGCAATCGTTAATCTCGGCAGTATCGCAGGGTTGACAGGCCTTGGCTCCTCGCTCCCCTACGCCGTCTCCAAAGCAGCCGTACATGGACTTACGAAATCGCTAGCGCGTGCGCTTGCCCCCGCGATCAGAGTGAACTGTATCGTGCCTGGAGCTGTTGCAACAAGATGGTGGGAAGGACGAGAAGAACAAATGCATCGACTTGCCCCCAATCTTCCCTTACAACGGATATCCACGCCTGACGATATAGCAGCCATGATCATTGCCGCCTTGGAGCAGGAAGCGATGACGGGGCAGATCATCGCCGTGGATAGCGGACAAACCATGTAACCTGCAACGCATGCTATACGAAGTAAAAATGATGGAGGCCATCCCTTATGAGATGGCCTCTTCGTCGTATTCACCCTTCGAGATCGAAGGCTGTAGGATGAAGCGGTTGATAGATCGGCAAGTCGGCACCGCTTGGCAGCTTGATGGCGGCAAGCTTGCCCCATCCTTGATTGCTGATTGTCCGTGAGATCTTCACGCCTTTAGCGGTTAAATCCGCAAGCGTCCTCTCAATATCCTCGCACATAAAATAAAACTCATGCGTGCTGACTCCTTCTGTTGGGTGTACAGCAATTTCCGCAGGAGGCAGCTTGAATATTAACCATCCGCCGCCAGCATCAACACTTCCTAATCCGAGCACATCCCGGAGGAAAATCCGGTCCGCGTCCGCATTTGTACTATATAAAATGATGTGTGCTGCATGAAGCATGAACTTCTCATCCCTTTCGATTTGTATCATGAACATTATTCCAAATCTGGTTCCTGATTAGACATTACCAGAAATATAGGGTTGATATAATGGCGATAATTTCTTATTTTTAAGAGGCTTTCGTTTTCTCGCTGCGACAACATGTCTGCTAGACCCGACAACTAGACTAGAGGTGGATGATGAAAAGATCGATTATTGCTTTGTTATCGCTATTGCTTGTACTCTCTATTAATCTACCGACTTCCTATGCTTCAACCCCAACGATCAAATTGTATCTGAATGGCCAGAAGCTAAGCTCGCCGGTTGCCCCTCAATTAATGAATCAAACCACGATGGTGCCGATTCGCGTTATCGCGGAAAACTTAGGCGCTGACGTCGTATGGGATAAGAAAAGCCAGATCGCTACCCTTTCCAACGACACGACAACGATCGTACTGCCGATTAACGGAGCCTATGCGATTCTCAATGGAACAACGAAGCCGCTGGAGCAATCCCCAATCGTCATTGATGGGGTCACGCTGCTTCCCATTCGATTCGTCGCCGAGAACTTTGGTCTTGTCGTGAAATGGGATGCGGCAACTTACGCAGTTAGTTTGTGGAGAACAACCAGCGATGTGTCCGGCAGCGATCCGGCAGTCGACCCGAATGTGCCCGTATTGCCGCCTGATCAATATCCGTCGCTTCAGTCCATTCAATTGGTCAATAATCTATTAACGATCGCAACCGATGGGAGCTTCTCTCCGAGCGTCTCCATCCTCACCGATCCAGATCGGTTAGTCATTGATCTGCCAGGCGTAACGTTTAATGGCGCTATCAGCGAACCGGTCGACAGTACGATGGGTGAAGTATCGAACATTGCTGCCGACAATCCTAATATTGTGAATATCCGATACATAATGAACGATTCGGAATCCTCGACGATTCGCATCGTGGCAGAGCTCAAACAGAAACTGAGCTATCAGATCCAGAACACCGGCGACCCATCGAAGCTTGTCATTCGTTTGGATAAGGCGGCGACCTCGGATTCAAAGCCGGCGGTCTATATTTACCAATCGCACAGTCAGGAATCGTGGATCCCGGAATTGCCGGGCGTTAAGAACCCAGATTACGCGTTTAATAAAACGACCAATGTCTCCATGTTAGGAGCTCGGTTGGCCGGCGTCCTGCAAGCGATGGGTGCGGAGGTCTATCATACCTCCTACGACTATGAATCGATATATGGAAGCCAATTTATTTATTCGAAATCATACGTTTATTCGGAGAAATCGATCATCAACCAACTTGCGCTGCATCCGCAAATCAAGTACTTATTCGATATTCACCGCGATACGAGCCCAAGAAGCGCGACGACAGTCAACATCAAGGGCACGAACTATGCGAAGTTATACTTCGTGATCGGTCTCGAGAATCCGAATTGGAGACAAAACGATGCCTTCGCCAAAAAGATTCAAGCGCTAGTCACGGCCAAATACCCGGGCCTGTCCAGGGGTATCTACTATAAAGATAAAAGCGTCGGCAACGGTTGGTATAACCAGAACTACTCGCCTAACAGCGCGCTAATCGAAGTCGGAGGCACGGCAAATACGCTCGCGGAATCCAATCGCACGATGGATATTCTGGCGCAAGCGATTAATCAGATCCGTTTGGGCGGTTAGTGATTTAAGTGAGGAAAATGAATGAAAGCCGCTCAATTTCTGAGCGGCCATTTTTTTGTCATTTTATAAGCTCCTGCAAACGAGGGAGAACTACCTTCTCAAAATGATCGGTCGATCTGCGGGATATTTGAAGGACCATCCCGTCATGATCATCCCCGTGTTCTTCGGTAAAATGAAGAAAGTAATCATACCCTTCGACTGGGGCTTCTTCATTCAATATCACGCAATTGAACCACCAATCCGTTAGTTCGAACGATTGCTTGATCTCCTCTTTCGTGTTGGCCCGATACCAGAGCGTGCTTTTCAAATTATCGGGGCGATCATAAGGCAGCAGCCACGAACAATTATTGTATACCAATCGGTCATTTACAAACGCCTGGGTAATCTCATTTAGATCCTCTAACGAATAAACGGAGTTCATTTCATGTACGATAGCTCCTATTTTCAATAAGAGCTCTTTATCCAACTCTTTATACGCAGTTCCGATAAATTGCGAGAACAGTTCATCCATAATGTCCGAATTAACCTGATGTTTGAGATTAGGTGCCGAATGATGCGACAGCACTTCCATCACCCTTTGTCTAATAGCTTGGTTAGGATCATAGATAATACCCGCGTGGAAACTACTCGCTGAGATTTCAATCATTTCGTCCCTATGCGGATCCAGTTCTCTATTCCAATTCGTATATAAGAAGAGAATATCTTGTCCCGGCTCTCGAAATGTAAGAATGAGTTCTGTTATAAAATCAAAAACGCTCGGACCAAATCCCAATTCGTAACCTAATTCCAAACGATATGGATAAGTATTCGTATGTAGTTTCAAAACGCTACCCCCCTCTCTTAAATAGTGATCGGACACATAGTCCGCACCATCTATCCTAAGATTAATGCGCCGCTATGGATGTATATGCTTATCAGACCTTCAATAGAAAATGACCGGAGCAGCCGAGGCTATTCCGGTCATCTCCTTGTAACAAGAGCTGCTACAAAACTAATCGACGAGCGATTGCTTCTTCCGAGTTGATGATTTCAAAGTCAAGTGACTCATAAAGGTTCGAAGCGATTTCGTTCTCTTTGCGATGACTAAGTCTTACCTCTTGGCAACGAAACTGATCTCTAAGAAGCTTGATCAGTTCAACCATTGCACTTCTTCCATATCCCTTTCCTTGATGATGCTGGTCAATCATAATCGCTTCTATTTCTCCGATTCCAGTTTCATTGACGCAATATATGGCGAAGCCAACCATCTCATCTTCATGATAGATAGCGAGTGGGTTGAAGTGTGTTTCATACGTTGTCAGCTAACCAATATACAACGGGTGCCGTGAATATTAGGCGTTGCTCATCCGTTACGTTAAGCTGCGTGCATTGAAACCAATTATCTCTTGTGACTTCCCTTAAGTTTACCATTGGACTGGACTTCCTCCTTAGATTGCCACAGAAGAAATCCAACAGAAGGACTCTATCTGTGGATTAGACTACAATCACCTTGTTCAGCAGCATTACACATCACTCCTCTCATGATCACTAGCAGTATTGCGGAATTGCCTATCTTCAATCTCGTGATACAGCCTGAATCCCGCAACAACAGCGTCTAGAAACTTCTGTTGTTCCACGCTTATCCGCTCGGCAATCCCCTGAATCATCTTATTCTCATTCTCAGTCAATTCCCTTTTAAGTGCGGAACCAATACTATGTTTAAGGTCGAAGGCTTCCCCTCTTTCTTCAACGACTCGGATAAAATGACCGTCAGGATCAAAGAAGGTGAAAAATCCATACTCGTTCGTAAACTCTGGCTCATGATCTATATGAACGCTGGCCTGTTTCACTCGTTCATGCAAAGCCAGCAAATCATTCGTTAACAGTTCAACCATCGTCACTTGTCCCGTGCTGTTTGTGATCCAGAACGAACGAGGAAACACAAACTTCAACTGTGTAACATCTTCTGATTTCGTCTCCATCAAGAAGATACTCGGACCGTTCCCGTTCTTCAACGCAATATGCGCCTCGCCAAACGAATAATCTGCAGAAACCTGATCGTAGCCTAACACTTCGCAATAAAAATCGACTGACTTCCTCAAATCCAATACGGGGATTCTCAAGCAGCAGTAACCGATTATATCTCCTTTATTGCTTGGCATATTACACCCTCCTATTCATTCGTCTCTCTCAACCGAAACGGCTGATAAACTTCGTTCTTGGAATAGGTCAATGTTTCCCGATCGTTAGTCATGCGTAGGTATCGGCGCGTCGATACGATGCAGCCATTGCGGTACTTATGACCTTCTTGTTCAGGTGGCACAATCTCTTGCAGCAGCCGAATGTCGATTCGAACCGTCCCTGGGAGTGGGGTTAAAGCGTAAATACGGCAGCTGAGCATCATATTGTTGTGATCAAATGCTGCCTTCACGATAATGTCGCTATTATGCGAATTACGGAACTTCAGATCCTTCCGGCCATAGACATAGGCAGCGTCGCCGCCTAGATGAATGAATCGCGATTCTCCCCACATGTCCGTGCTATGATTATGCTTCTCGAGAATTGCGAGATTCGCCTTCAATGCAGCATCGAATACTAATGTGGCAACAGCACACACGCTGCCGCCAGTCGCGAATACAACCTCGCCGTTTATAATGACAGGTCCTTCCTGGAAACCAAGTTTACCTGATGAATCCTTCAAGAACCTTCGGAGGGAGAACACTTCGTTCGGCTTAAGAGCGACTCCGTCTACGAGGGTGCATGCGGTATGCATGTTATGGAAACGACGAGCATTAATCTCCTCTTGTCCTTTCCAGCGTGACATCTGGAGCGTAGTTTCGGCAAGGATAGCATATTGGGCTAACTCAGAATCAGCATTCATTTTACGTGTGGTCATACGAGGTAACCAACCTCGCAGCAGGCTTCTCATGTTGTCAAGCAACAGCCTCGCAAACAGCCACCTGACTTGCGTTCGATTCCGACGTCGAAGCATTACCTAAACCTCCTAATGGGGGTCACTGCACTAGCGAATTTGAGGAATTTTCAAACCAGACACGCCCGAACATCAAGGGCAAACATAGGGCCATCCCATGGGGATGACCCTTTCTTGCATAACGTTCATTTGCAATTGCACATTTTATTCAAAAGTAGACTTGGCATGCGCCACTAGCATGTTTCCGCTTGGGTCATAAAAGTCAAAATCCATGCCAAGCGTCTCTTTGACATCTTCGTATTCGACGACTCCTCTGTCTTGTCTGATCTCACCAATCCTTACCCCATTACTCTTCAGGTGAGATAACAGATGCATAATGTCCTCTGCTTCAAAGCCGATAACGACCGACATTGCTCCTTGATGCAATTCCGTTTCACAGAGAAATAGTTCCGGGCCCGAAGGGAGTTCAACAATAACCATTTTGTTGTCTGGTCGTTTCCATTGCACCTTGCAGCCCAGATTAGTAACGTACCACGCAGTAGATTGTTCAAGATTGCTAACTGGGATTTGCAAGAAAGAAACTCCGCTAACTGTCATCTCTATAACCAGCCTCTATAATTGGATTTATATTCCTTTATTTAGACTAGTTTTTTATATCATCCCGGTCAACTAAATTTTTGCAAAAGTTGTTAGTGATAGATCAGCCATCTCTCCACGCCTTCAGGATAGGTAGTGTACACTCAACAATGGCCCCGTGTTCGAACGGCTGGTGGAGGGCGTCCCCCAGCTCACACAGAAAAGCCGTCAATTCCAATGACGGCTTTTCTAGTAACTGTACATTCAGTTCGGGAAGTCCTCTAGATGGGAGCCACACAAGACAGCGAGTACGATGGCGAGAGCTGCCAGCACCAGCGCAGGCGCGATCGCGCCGAACTTGTCGCTGACGCGTACGTGAAAGGCGACGGCGCCAATCATAATGAAGCCGATCAGGACGGCGCCCCAGAAGACCCAACTGTCGCGCCAAAAGCCAACAATCAGCCCAGCGGCGGCAAACGATAGGCGACATCACGAAGCATGCGAAGATCAACCGCGCGACCTTCTACGCTCACTACGCTGATAAATACGATCTGATGGAAGATGCGCTCTCGATGACATTCGGCAGTTCGGGAGATTGACGGGGTCGGTCTTCCCGTATGACGGCTTGGTCAACATCCCGGTAACCAGAAACAACACAACAAAGAAGGCCATTTCGTTAAAAACGGCCTTCTTTCACTTCAACTTATATCCGCTTTATGCCCCGCTCAATTGCAAATGCTGCATCTTATCCGGATTCCGTAAGATATACATTCGCTGAACGCGATCATCTTGCATCTCGATGCTGACAATCGTCGGATAGGGTTCATAGCTGCTGTAGAGCACAACGCCAAGCTGCCCGTTGATTCGAACAAGGCGCATGGAACCTTGACCATTCTCCTTAGCCATAATCCCTTGAATGAATGCCAATACACGCTGGCTCGATGTGATCGGTCTGATCGCTGCCAATACCTTACCGCCACCATCGTTGTACAGCACGATGTCATCGGCAAGCATCGCGAAGAGTCCCTTCATATCTCCTGTAGCCGTCGCGTGAATAAATTGCATGACAAGCTTCTCCGACTGGTCGCTGGCCGCAAGATCGACCTGCGGCCTGTCTTCTTGAATTTTGCGTTTGAGGCGGCTGTAGATCTGGCGGCATCCGGTCTCGGATTTTTGTACGAAATCCGCGATATCGCTGTAATCGAATTCGAAAGCCTCACGCAGGATGAATACAGCCCGTTCGATCGGTGTCAGCCTCTCGAGTAAGAAGAGGAAAGCATATGAGATCGTATCCTCCAACACAATTCGTTGGAGCGGATCCTGTGTTGCATAATCTTGTACGAGCGGCTCCGGCAGCCAAGGGCCGACATAAACCTCTCTCTTGGTTCGAGCCGACTTCAAGAAGTCCAGACAGCGGTTCGTAACCATTTTGCACAAATAGGATTTAAGGTTGCGGACGGGTCCGCCTTCATGATGGATGTCCTGCTGTTGAATGGTTACGAACGTATCTTGCACCAAATCCTCTGCATGCGTAACCGATCCTAGCATCCGATACGCGAGGGATAGCAGCAGTGGTCGATACGTCAAATAGGCAGAATCAAGCTCCACGATATATCCCTTCCTCACCCTTGTCTTGTTTATTCCCTGCAAGTATATGACTTGCAGCTTCCTTGGCACTTATCAGTGATGCGTTGAGCAGCATCCCTTCAGAACCAACCCAATCTCCAATCACATACAAACCCGGCCGGCTTTCGACTGCAGCCCCTGGTCTGTTCGGGAGTCCCCCGGTCGCGGCAGTCACGAGCCCGTGAGAGACTGTCATATGCGGCAGAAATCTCTTCTCAATGACATACTTGCGCCATCCTGGTTGTATCTCGTCGAGGAAGTTGTTTAGCTCTTGTTCATCTTTTCTAGCATCTGTGCGCTCGCCAGGCGTCAGATACTTCATGACATGGATAACCGAATGGGACGGATTATCCGTTAAGGTTGCCCCAGCCGAATGATTCGAGTAATACAACGGATAATCTGCACCTAACACAAACTTCACCTTCGGCCGAGGCATTCCGGATACAACGAGATCCAGGCATGCTGCTTGAATCGGAATCAGCTGCTGATAGACAGCCTCTTCCTCTCGACTAGGCGCGGGATTGAGGTAAGACATCGTATTCGCCGGTCCAGCGGTAGATATAACATGACGGGCGTTCGCAATGGTTCCATCTTTGAAAGTGACGGCCATATTCGGGCGGCTGCCTGCGATTTCTTGTACCGATGTGCTTGTTCGAATGGATACCCCTGCTTGCCGCGCTTGCTCTGCGAGATCGTTCACGATGGACTGCCAGCCACCATTCACATACATGACTTGGGCTTGCTTAAGCTGTTCGATAACGGCTCCAGCGCTAATCCGATCAGGCGCCTCACTGTAAGTCGATACACGAACAAGCGCTCCCACGATGCTGCGCACGCGCGGACTCGCAATACGCGAATCCAAATAGGAGGACAGAGAAACGTTATGAAGGGTTGAAGTATCTTCCTTGCGGATACGGCTGTAGAAGCGGATGAGCTCAACTTTCTCCTGAAAAGCAAGGAACGATCCAAGCAATAACTGAACGAGCGGCACCGTTTTGTTCTTGCCGTTCGCATCGCGGAACAGGAACATGCCTGGCGGTTTGGCCGATGCCCCCTGCGGTTTGACTCCAACCTCATGGAGAATGGGCAGCGCGCTTCTATAGAGTGCATGCGGACCTAGATTGACTCGGGCAGCTGCCATCTCCGTTGTAGCCGCACGCCCTCCGATCTGCGAAGCTCTGTCGACCAGAAGAACGGACTTTCCTGCTTTTGCTAGATAAATCGAAGCCGTCAACCCAGCAGCACCCGCTCCGATTACGACGACGTCCCACATAGCCTCACTGCTATTTTGTACCATATCCATCATTCCTTTCAAGTCATATATTTGCAAGCCTTATATGTACATGACGATTAACTGAAATGATCTGTGACAACGCAGCGGGTAATATAGCATTAAATTAGTTATGCAAAAAAAGGGCTATCCTTTACGGACGACCCTTCTACGGATTCTTATTTCATTAGTTCATGCGTGCATCACAATCCGAAATGGTCGCGAACGAGTCTAAATTGCTCTTCCACACTTAAACTCGCTGTTCTTTCAATAGTTGAGATGCCGTGACGTATACATGCCTCTCGAATATCACGGGAGAACGTCTTCATATTGTTATTACCGTTCTTAATGGTATCTGCCGGATTCGTTGTAAGATTAATGACGTCCAGAATCATTCGATGATCCTCTCGGAAAAAATAAAGCCGCTCGATTTCCTCATCCGACGTATAAAGACAGATCATTCTTTCCTTCGGGATAAAGGGTAAAATTCGCTCTGGCATAATACCCAAGTCGATAATAATCGGACGATCCGCAGGCATTCTCAGCAGATCGATGACGAAGAACTCCATCATTTCCTCGACAATCTGTACGAGCCATCTGCAATGTTCATCGTTAGGCTTGTTAAACCACTTCTCCCAATCCAGTCCGGGATGAGGATATTGAAGAGCCGGATACTCCCAAGCACTGGTGAATGGACGATATTTCATGACATCATCCTCAAGCGTCTGGAAACCTAATTCCTCAACGAACTTCTTCGTCATCGTGGTCTTGCCCGCGCAGCAACCACCGTTCAACCAATGCACATGTTTTAATTGTTCTTTCAAATACTCGTTATTAACTTTCATATTTCTCCTCCTCAAAATTTAATTTTGAGGAAGCTGACGGATTCTAATCGGCTTTCGGTAGAAATGAAAATACATTTTGGATCCTCCTTATCGGGAAGTAGCTAAAGGATACTATTTTTTACATGTAAATTCTAACCTTTTATAAACGATTACACATCCCTCGTTCTGATGATACTCTTATTCCGAGCGCCAGGCGTTTTTAATCATTGCAAAGATACTAATAAGAACAACGGTTAGGTGAAATACTCTATATGGATAATATAGGAGGTGACCTTAATCATGAGCGATAAAACGAAGCCTAATAAACACAGTCCAAAGACTAGCCCCTCACGTTCTAACGATCCAAGCAACCAAGGAAAACCTAATGCGCAGAAGTAATGACAAAACCCGGTCTACTAGACCGGGTTGGGTTTTGTTAAATAAGAAACAACCATTGTTTATTTCGGCAAGACCGCCATCATCGGATAAAATTCCGTCGTCATCAATCCCGCGATGACAGCTGGATCCTCTGCGATGAGTTTCGCAACTTGATCTGCATGCTCAACTTCAATGATCGCGAGACCATGGGGATCGTCCGGTTTGCGAACAGGACCGAATACCAGTGCAATCCCCTGCCTCTGTTTGTCCGTCCAATAGCCGATGTGCTCGTGCATAATGCTCCGCTCTTCTGCCGTCATATCTTGATGAAACGTTATTCTTGGCGGCGTTGACCATAACATAAAGTGCAGTTTTGCCTCAGTATTGTTTGTGCTATTATCCGACATACCTTCAGCCTCCATCTCTCTAATTTGTATGTAAACTCGACTCGATGTGATAAATATCATTATACCCTAAACAACCATTCGCTTTGTTCGTCTATTGACGATGTCGCTATGGTTAATTTTCTGGGTACAGCTTCTGTAAGTACATCACCGATTGCTGAATCAACGCTCGAAGCACATCCACGTTGATGTCCTCCAGCTTATTCACATAGACGCATGCTTTAGCAGCCGTATATTTGCCGAAATGTTCGAGCAGCGCTTCACGATCCGGATCGCCCGGAGCAAAGTAAAGACTGGTCTTCGCTTTACGCGGGGAGAAACCGACTAGCGGGGCGTCGCCTTCATGACCGGATGCGTATTTGTAATGATAAGACCCGAAGCCAATTATGCTCGGCCCCCACATTCGAGCCGGATAACCCGTCGTCTCTGTGAAGATGTCCAGCAAGCGAAAGGCATCCTCGCGCTTCTTAACGTTATCTACTAGCTCGATGAACTCGATCACGCTGTTGTCGTTTTGCTTTGTTTTCAACTCGTACATGCCGGCACCTCACTGCTCTATTAGTACTCTGATTATAAAATAAATAAGAAGCCCAGACCATGCCTCATGATCTGAGCTTCTTATCCTTTATTCCTTATATCCCTTGCGATTCGCTTCCCTTCGATGCGCCAGCCAGTTCAAGCTCAACCTCTTGCGCATACTCGCGCTTCTGCTCCTCGGAATAAGTCAACCACTCGGCCATGAACGCTATTACTGCATCCTTCCAGCGTCGTGCCCAGTCGATGTCGAACAGAATAGCGCCCGTTCTCCGCATAAGGAAGTCTACAGGTTTCACTGCCATTTCCTCTTCGATTGCGTACAGCAGCTCCGCCCGCAGGTCAATCGGAAGATCCACTGAGCTGCCGCTGCCCTTCCCGCTCTGAATCAGATTGTGAATAACGGTCACATTCGAGCCGTAACGGCGGGCTAACTTCTCCGACATCTTCTTCGACAAGCCGAGCTTCTCTCCAGCCGCTGTCATCTTGTTGACGTAGGAGAGGAATTGGCGGGACCCGCCTACATCGCCGCCGGATATCGGCAGCGTCTTCGTGCTGCACGGTTTGAACGTCCTGCCAGCCAGTTTATGAAGTTTAGTCGCCAGATGATCGGTTACCGTTTCTGCCATTTTGCGATAACCTGTCAGCTTGCCGCCTGCGATTGTAATCAGACCGGAAGGAGAAACGAATATCTCGTCACGCCGTGACACTTCCGATGGCGATTTGCCTTCTTCATAAATCAGAGGACGCAATCCCGCCCAGCTGGACTCGACGTCCTCTGCACTCAATTGAAGATCCGGGAACATGCCATTAGCAGCAGCCAATATATAATCCCGATCCTCTTCACTCATGCGTGGATGAACGGTATCGCCTTTATAATCCGTATCCGTCGTGCCGACGTACGTTTTGCCGTCGCGAGGAATAGCAAACACCATTCGTCCGTCCGGTGTATCGAAATATATAGCCTGGCGGAGCGGGAATCGGCGTCCGTCGAACACGAGGTGAACGCCTTTCGTAAGCCGCAGCGTCTTGCCCTGCTTCGAGCGATCCAACTCGCGAAGCGTATCGACCCAAGGGCCGGTTGCATTGACGATCTGGCGCGCCTTGATTCGATACGTTTCACCAGTAATCAAGTCACGAGCGAGAACCCCGATAAGCTTGCCCTCGTCATATAGAAGCTCTTCAGCTTTCACATAGTTTGCGGCTTGCGCTCCCGCTTCTACTGCTTTCTTCATGACCTCGATCGTCAAGCGAGCATCATCCGTCCGATACTCCACATAGTAACCGCCGCCCTTTAGGCCATCACGACGAAGCAGCGGTTCCTTAGCCAGCGTCGCTTCTTTGCTAAGCATTTTGCGTCGTTCCTCGCGTTTGACTCCTGCCAGAAAATCGTATACGCGCAGCCCGATCGACGTGGAGAACGCACCGAACGTTCCGCCTTGATAGAACGGCAGCAGCATCCATTCGGGCGTCGTTACATGCGGACCGTTCTCGTATACGACCGCACGCTCTTTCCCGACTTCTGCAACCATCTTCACTTCGAACTGTTTCAAATACCGCAGTCCACCATGGACGAGCTTCGTCGAACGGCTCGAAGTCCCGGCTGCGAAATCCTGCATCTCGATCAATGCCGTGGACATTCCCCGCTTCCGAGCATCAAGAGCGATGCCTGCACCTGTAATCCCGCCGCCAACGATGAGTACGTCGAATTGTTCCTGTTCCAATCTGGAGAGCCGATTATAGCGTTCTGTTGCAAGGTTTCTATTCATAAGTTATCCCTCATTTGTCATATTGTTTGCAGTAAAAAAGAACCACATTCATCCCGCCGCGCAAGCGCAGCGGGAACAAACGTGGTTCTCCCGATCTCCTACCGTATATTAACTTGTAAGTGTCATAATTGCATTGCATTTATATATTATACAGCTGGACGCTCATGGCTTGAACGCCATAGCGGCATTGACAGCTTTCTTCCAACCTGCATATAGAGCATCCCGCTCGTTCTCCGGCATCGTCGGCGCGAACGTCCGCTCCAGCTTCCAGCCTTCGGCTATCTCCTGCTTATCCGCCCAATAGCCAACGGCAAGCCCAGCCAGATACGCCGCTCCCAGCGCGGTCGTCTCGTTAACGACGGGACGCTGGACCGCAGCTCCAAGCAGATCGCTCTGGAACTGCATAAGGAAATCATTGCGCACCGCGCCGCCGTCCACGCGCAAGCCCTTGACGGGCAGACCCGAATCACGAGACATGACGTCCAGCACATCCTTGCTCTGATAAGCGAGCGATTCCAGCGTTGCCCGTATGAAGTGCTCCTTCGAAGTTCCCCGCGTGAGTCCGAATACGGCTCCTCGTACATCGCTGTCCCAATAAGGTGTGCCCATGCCGACGAAAGCGGGCACGACATAGACGCCGTCCGAAGATGTTACACGTTCCGCATAACTTTCGCTGTCTGAAGTCTGCTTCAGCATTCGAAGACCGTCCCGCAGCCATTGGATCGCGGATCCCGCTACGAATACGCTGCCTTCCAGCGCATATTGTACCTTGCCGTCGATCCCCCAGGCGATCGTCGTGAGCAGTCCATGCTCAGAGCGAACCGCCTCTTCGCCCGTGTTCATAAGCATGAAACAGCCAGTACCGTACGTGTTCTTGGCCATGCCTTTCTCGTAGCAGGCCTGACCGAACAATGCAGCCTGCTGATCGCCTGCAATACCGGCAATCGGCACTTCGAACCCGAAGAAGTGGTGCTTGATCGTGTGGCCGTAAACCTCCGATGAAGGACGAACCTCAGGGAGCATGGACGCTGGAACGTCCAGAATGCGGAGCAATTCCTCATCCCAAGTCAGCTCGTGAATATTGTAGAGGAGCGTTCTTGATGCATTGGAATAATCGGTGACGTGAACTTTGCCTCCGGTCAGCTTCCATACGAGCCAAGAATCGATCGTACCGAATAGCAAATCGCCATTCTCCGCTTTCTCTCTGGCTCCCTCAACGTGATCAAGCAGCCATTTGATCTTCGTTCCGGAGAAATAAGGATCGATCAGCAAGCCTGTTTTCTCATGGAATAACTGCTCATGCCCTTGTCGCTTCAGCTCTTCGCAACTATCATGCGTTTGTCTAGACTGCCACACGATCGCATGATGAATCGGTCGGCTCGTATGGCGGTCCCATACGACTGCCGTCTCCCGCTGATTCGTAATGCCGATCGCTTCGATCTGCTCAGGAAGAACATCAGCCTTGGACAGCGAAGCCGCAATTACGCCAAGCACCGAAACCCAAATTTCGTTGGCGTCATGCTCTACCCAGCCCGGCTGCGGAAAATACTGCTTGATCTCCTGCTGCGCCGTACTGAAAATGTGTCCCTGTCGATCGAAAATAATGGCCCGAGAGCTTGTCGTCCCCTGATCGATCGCCATAATGTATTTGTGCGACACTTAGCGTTCCCCTTTCCGTCCCGTGTGCTCAAAATGTTTCCACAGCTCATAATTCGATGTTGTTACTGCAGATGCTCCTGCTTGCAGCGCCAGTTCCACGTCCTGTACGGTACGGATCAGGCCGCCTGCGAAGATCGGGATGCCCGTCCGCTGCGCCACCTCGGTGATGATATGTGGAATAACGCCTGGAAGAACTTCAATGAAATCCGGTTTCGTCCTCTCAAACATGGCATAGCTCTTTTCCAAAGCGTTCGTATCGAGTAGAAACAGTCTCTGAATCGCCAGCAGTCCGTTCTGCTTCGTCTTCGCAATAACGCCTGCCCGCGTGGAGACAATGCCTGCCGGTTTGACAACCTGGCATAAGTACTCTGCCGCGTATTCGTCATTCTTCAGCCCTTCGATCAGATCCGCATGCAAAATCGGCTTCTTGCCATGCGATTTGGCCAGATCGACAACCGGCCGGATTTGGCTGATGTGGGTGTCCAGAATGACGATATATTCGTACGACAGCTTGATAAGCTTCTCCAGATCCTTCACTTTCCGGGCAGCAGGCAATATGCTCTGGTTATGAAAGCTCATGTTGTCCTCTCCCTCCGCTTGTCGGATTGGTCCATTGGCTTGCTTATATGACAAAAAAGGAGAACGACGAACTGACCCACCGGGGTCTAATTCGCGTGTTCTCCTTGTCTCCGCCACATCTATTAACTTGGGTTCATTATAAACGATACGGAAAGGAGTGTCTACATCAGTACGAATATTTGTGCTTCTTAACAGTGCCTAATAACTTTTTACAGATAACCATACATTAGTCGGTCCGTAAACGAAATTACCGTCGCGATCGATATAGCCGCTTTGGTCTTGACCAGGCCGATTGTGCGGATCATAGATTTCAACATAAGCCAGCCCGTTTTTAAATGGCAATGCATAATCGAAAGCGGCAGGAATTACCCATTTTCCTTTCTCATCGATAAAACCGTATTTCCCGTCTTTTCTCATTGGCAGCAAGCCCTCGCTGAATCCGATTAACGGACCATACATGCTGCCTTGCTGAAGCTTACTTATTATTGTTCCTTTCGAGTCCAGTATTTGGTACTCGCCTTGCACAGTACGGACAATCGTCTTTCCTTCGGAGTAAGGAAGAGCCTCACTATTTATCGGAGGAATAATGAGCTTGCCCGAGGTGTTGACGAAACCATACCGCACGATAGAATAATCGCCTTTGATGGGATATTTGACCACTCGAATCAAGCCGTCACGGATGTAACCATCTTCAAATCCGTAAGAGGATCTTCCCACTATTTTGCCTGTTGAATCGATAATTAGATATTTGGAGTCTGTCGTATGCACGGCAGCGAGGCCGCCTTCAAAATCATACGCCCTAGAGAATGGACCGGGAATGGCGACTTTACCTTGCTTGTCGATATACATGTATTCCCCGTTCTTATTAACAGCTGCAAATCCATCGCTGAATCGCCAAGCATATTCGAATTGAAATGGGATTTGCATTTTCCCTCGGATATCCATAAAGCCATACTTTTGATTACCCTCGGTAAACGTATTCTCTCCTACACCGACTAGCCCCTCTTCGAATAGATAAGCGGAATGATTTAAGGCATCTGTAATGACATCGCCTTTTTTATTAATAACCTTCCATTCTCCATCGTATACAGAGGCAACACCCTCCGAGAAGTCATATGCTTGAGCGTATATCTGAGGGATTACAACATCTCCATCACGGTTCATATACCCGCATTTATTATCGTACCCTGCATATTTGCAGACTTTAAACAATGGAGCTTTATCTTTCACTGTGTAATTGAGAAGCTGCTGTTTGCCATCTTCCCGGTAATGAATCGAGAACCAGCCCATGAGCTTAGAGAGCTGCACATAACTATGCCCGTTATGCATAACAACGCCTGATTGCGCTTTGTTCGGATCCGCTACAATCGGTTTTCCTTCTCTGATTAAAGTTAGTTTCCCTTTGGCGTAGGAGAGCTGAATTTGAAGCAGCTCAGCGATTTCTTTCAAATCGTAGTAGACGATATTGTTCCTTGTTATCGGCATATTCACAAGCTGAACTTTGTCCCCATTAACAACAACGACCTCGCTCGTATTAGTCAACTTGACCGCTGAATAAGAAACGGGAATGGAGCGATTTTTCCAAGTCACAATTTGTTTCGTCGCAACGGAATTTAGAGGATTATCGTTAAGAATGACGGAGGCTATATTCCGATTGAAGCTAAGCGGCTCAATGCTTACAACTTGATTATCCTCTAGATCCACGTGGCTTAATTGCTTTAGTGACGATAATGGCGTGAGATCCACGATCCGGTTGTGAGAAAGATAGAGGGTCTTTAAATTCGTCAGCAGCTCCAAGCCCTGTAAACTCTCGATGCCGTAGTCTCTTACGTCCAAGCTTTCAATTAATGACAAGTTCAGAGACGTAAGATCATTCGTATGAAGCTGTTGCGAAATCGCTTGTCTTAATCCTGGGTCTCGAATGGCATCTTGTGCCTTATTTGCTGCGTGACCTACCTCTCCCATTAGAGAAGCAATCAGAGCCGCAACTAAGAGAATTCGACCGTAAAGCTTAAATGTACCGTGTTCCAAAATTGCTTCACCCTCGATCGTAAATGTTCTTCTACTCCTTCCAGATTCCACATATCTGTTAATTACCCTTTTTTTATTTGATATTCGTTCATCGTCTTCTTATGTCCTAATGGAGCGGTGATGTTCAGCTAACCGCCTGATTTCCGCGCTCATTCTGTCGTTAACCGGATACACTTCTTCCAGGTAACGAAGAATATGCAGCGCCGATTCCGGGGTTCGTTCGTAACCGAGCATCATATCGCCAACTCGTTGTGCGAAGGAAGGGAACCTCTTCTCCATTCTCCGTTCCGCTCCGAACACATCTGGGAAATACGCTTCCTCCTTCTCTAACAGATGGAGTACTGATAAAATGCTGTCCACGGCATAACTCTGAACGAATCGCGACGCAGATAATTTCTCTCCTCGGGCGTATCGGCATAATCCTACGTACAAGTTGGTCAACGCTTCATTGAGCGAAAAATCCAATCCCTCTCTTCTATGCGCCTCCGTTCCGCTTCCGCCTTTAGCGATTTCGGGCTTCTCGTATTTGGAATCCATCCAGATGATTCTACCCTCTGCGTACGCGATATGGTTCATCTCGTCTTCCTCGAAGATGGCATATTCGCCATAGATCCCGTCCTCGAACAAGACCTTGTATCCATCCGCCGTATTCCGGAAACTGTACGCAAGCGGATGTACTTCCTCCAGCCAATCCAAATGCTCGATATACGCCTGCTTATACCCCGGTTTCACGATTACGAAGAAGTCCAAGTCCGAATATTCATCTATGCGCTCCGTTTCGACCCCAACCGATCCGAGTCCTAATAGGAGCAGCGCCTCACCTCTCCGCTCAAGTACGCCCCCAATTTCATCGAGCCTAGTTAACAGCTGTTCCTTCGTCGCCATCTCTAATATCCTCCCTTAAGCTAAAGCAAAAAAGGCCCAACCTCAACAGCAGCGAGGTTGAACCTTTCGGTTGCATAGCCTTTAAATTACTTTTACAGTATGGGATAAACGAATTACTGTCAAGACTTTCCTGCTAATTGAGCGCTGAAGCCGAACTAACCTTTCGGGTAATCTCTCGATTCAAAATAGTGGATCGGTCGAATCTCAATCCCCCATCCAAATTGTTCGCCTGTACCCACTTGTACGGTCGGATGTAAAGAAGCTATCCGGATCGCTTCCTCCATATCCCGTGCTTCTATAAGAAAAGCGCTGCCGATCAGCTCCTTCGTTTCGATGAATGGGCCGTCCATAACCCTTATCTTCCCATTCTCTCGCCGCAAACATTTCGATTCAGCTCCGAGACCTGCATCAACAATGACTTGGCCGCTCTCATAGAAATTGTTGAGGTGAGGCGGACATTCCTGCATGATCATTTCAATCTCATCCTTTGGGCGCGCATCCATTTTGCCATGATCCAAGTAACCCAAACACAGAAATTTCATCTTCTCGACTCCTTTAATGATAGATTGAACAACTAGGGGATCTATTCAATCGACGAACGATAGGCAGCAGAATCGACATACCTTTTAAGTTAATTTTAAAAATAACGAAGGTCGATTCCTATCTACAAGTAAAATAGCTATCCCTGATACGGATAGCCATTTCGTCGGTATCATTTTATTCAAAAGTTGATACTAAGCATCTAACGCGGAAGCTTGACGATCTAGAAACTGTCGAACAGCAGCATCGGTGCATAATCCAATCGCACGGCTATAAGCAGAGCGGGCAGCTTCCACTCGGTTCAATGACTTGTACAAATGACCTGCGAGCGCCCAATAAGGCTGATAGTTCACCACTTCTTCCAACGGTATGGCTTCCAGTAAGCGAATGCCTTGTTCCACGCCATAAGCCTCAGCTACAGCTGCAACCCGCCCGACGAATGCACCTAGTGTCGGATGAATGCGAACAAGCCCCTCATATAACTGAGCAATCGCCACCCACTCCGTACGACCCGTCAACAGACGTTGTGCATGCACCGATTGAATAGCTGCCATAAGTTGAAAACGACCCATTCTACCCGCCTGCGAAGCGGTATGTAGATGATTCTCTGCCTCCATGATCAACCGTTGATCCCATAGCTTGCAATCTTGGTCATAGAGGGGAATATAATTCCCCTCGTCATCATAACGCGCACCGCGTCGCGCCTCGCAGTGAAGCATGAGCGCTAACAGACCGTAAATCTCCGGTTCGCGGAGACCGTAACGGAGAAGCATTTTCCCTAAATAAATCGCTTCCCCAGCCAATTGATGACGAGACGAATCAACACTGGCTGCCTCGTCCCACCCGCTCCCGTAAGCGGCATAGATGGCTTCCAATACGGAATCGAGACGATACGGGATTTCATCTGCATCGGGCATTTCAAAGGTAAGACGTTCGGCACGGATTTTGGCTTTGGCCCGCGTAAGCCGCTGTCCCATAGTGGAGGGCTTGACGATGAAGGCGGACGCGATACGAACTGCATCAATGCCAAGCACCGTCTGGAGCATAAGCGGCGTTCGCATCATAGGATCAATAGCCGGATGCGTGCACAGAAACATCATCTTCAGTCGTTCATCCGGGAAAGCTGCGTTTGAAGTAGTCTGAAGCTGTATATCCTCAGACATGGCGTGTAGCGTCTGCAGCGCATTGTCGGAAATACGGGTACGACGTGCCCGGTCGATCAGTCGCCTACGTGCAGCAGTAATCAGCCAAGCTTCGGGTTTATCCGGAATGCCGCCATTCGGCCACGTTTCGAGCGCGGAGAGAAAAGCGTCTCCAATCGCATCTTCAACCGCCTGCAGGTCTCTCCAATTGACAGCCAGATAGGAGAGCAATCGGCCATAAGCATCCCGAGCCGTTTCTTCAATGACCTGATTGATCTCCATAGCCATTATTTCAACGGAGGAATGTTTTGTCTGACTTCAACCGTATCGACAGGTGCGCGGGCAGCCCACTCTAATGCGGTGTCGATGTCCGGAACATCAATTACCATGATCCCGCCCAGCTGCTCTTTCGTCTCGGCAAACGGTCCGTCTTGCACCATCAGCTCGCCGCCCCGTCGCTTCATCGTGGCCGCTGTCTCCGGAGCGTAGAGTCCCGCACCGTACACGACAATTCCAGCCTCCTTCAAAGCACGCGTATAGTGGGTCCAGCCTGCCAAATAATGCTGCTGCCGCGCCGGATCCGTTCTTGCCGCAAAATCCTCTTCACTCTCGAACAACATCAACGCATACGTCATACCTAAATGCCTCCCAAGTACTGATTGATTTTAGTTTCGTTAATATGTCGTTCCGATTGATCGGATTTCTACAAGTGCGACAAATTTATTTTTCCAAACTCGGGCAACCTACGATCTTCTTTAAGGTAAGAATGTTTTCTTCAAGAAACGTTTGCTGCTTTTCAATGCCTCTGTTTTTACACCAAACAACTGCGCTGAATGAATCATAGAAATCATAAAAAGGCAGCACGTCATCAAGAGGCAGCATAGGACGAATCGACTGATAACCTTCCATATACGGCAGCTTAGTACTCGGATTAACTTCCCATATGTATCGATTCACTTTGGTAAAATCAATTTCAGTGGACCCGCCCCGAGCACTCTCGAAGTCAATGATGCCAGTAACCTTGTTATCGTTCACCAAGATATTACCGGGCCTAAAATCCATATGAACGATACACGGTCCATCAGGATCGGGCAAAGCATCGTAAATGCCGTCAAAATGATGAATACATCTTTCATACAGCTCCGGGGCGAGGATCTCTTGGCAAGGCGCTTTCCACTTGTCAAAATTATGCTTGATATGCAGTCTCCAATTATTGGGCTCAAGAACCTTGAATCCCTCGGTTGCATGGACACCATATCCCGGAGTTGTTACCTCATGGAGCATCGCATGATACGATCCGATTCGATAAGCAAGCTTCTCATCTATATTTGCTGTGCAATGCTTCCCCGGAATCGCCGAGAGAAGCAAAGCGCCAGTCGCACGTTCATCCCCATGCCAAATGTCCAGAACCTGCGGAACAGGAATGACTCCTTTCAATGTTTCGAGCATCTCAAATTCACGAACTAATTTATCTCGGTTAAACGGAATTTTTACATAAACGGTTTCACCGCTTGCCAGAGTAAGCTTGTATACCTCTGAACTATAAGACTCTGGAACATCTTCCACATGCAAGACGTTCAACTTCAGCTTCTCTATAACGTTTTGAACGGAACTCATAAGGCACCTCCTTTACACAAAACATCTCGTATATATACTGCTTTTGTCCGCAAAAAGATCGTCGAGTTGCTGCCAGCTCGCCATAAGTCCACTTCTAATATGTTTGGCAGATCTTATATCAACCGAACAATGTTTATAGGTTACATTCTACGGCCAAACAAAAAAAACCTTCCAAAATATAACTCTATACCTCAAGCAGCATAATTACGCATAGCAAAATGAGGGAGCAGCAAGCACTCCCTCGATTACAATCTTTTTATGTAACGAATTATTTCACACCATTGCTCGTCAAGGCTTCATGAAGTTTTTTGCCAGATGTTCTGCCTCAGGATTACGACTGCTCTTCTCATCGTTCTCGATCACATCGATTTTATAAACTTCCCCATCCTTTACAGCTTCATAAATAAAATTATAAGGATCGATCAAACCGGTGATCTCATGTCCGTATCCCTTCAAAAGGCGAGCGTAGTCCTCTGCATTCGGTTCCTCATTGTCCTCCAGGTATAGCAGTCCCCGAAGTTCCTTGACTTCCTTACCGTGAATCACTTTGAAGTGTACGATATGTTCCTTTTTCATCCCATTCACGCCTCCTTAAGGATAATGACGCTAATTCGTGATCGTGCCTTAACTCAACTGACTCTCTCTAATTATGGATGTTCACTGAGGTGAAAATCAAATCTCATAATTGCTCGGTACTTTCATGCAGCCACAAGAAAAAGCCATCCCTCGTGGGATAGCCTTCCGATTAGAAAGAGAAATAAGATTGCGTATGTTCGAACAAGGCTTTGCGATCCAGATTCGTTTTTTGGTCGCTGCCGCTCTGCTTCGACTCCAGATCCAACAAAGCAGCCTTGGCAATGTTCGCTCGATCTGCTCCCCAGATTTCAATCATGGATTCAATATGCGCAAGAGCAGCCGGCATCGGGTGCCTCTTTAATTTCATCCATACACTCGCCCATTTCACTAGGTCGAATTTGTGGATCGAATGGGGCAAAATAAACTCCGCTGCTCCCTTCTTATTCTCACCATAAATCATCAATAGTCCGCAGCCGCTGCTGTCTCCGGTTCCTTGTCTGTTTTCTTTCGCCCACTGCGGGTCAAACAGATACACTTCAATCAGATCAATCTTCGTGTTTCTTGAAACAATCGCTGGTTTTATCACATCCAGTGAAACATCGTATACTTGCTGCAATTTCCCGTCCACTCCCTGTCCGATGTTGTCTCGATGAAATGAATCTTACGATGTCTAAACTATGTTGTAAAGTTTAAACTTCTGGAATATTTCTCCCTTAAGGAAGCTTCCACTGATGAAAACGGAAAAGCGCACTAAGCAGCCTTAGTGCGCCTCTCCTTTCCCCCATTCAATTACACCGCTGCATCCGCCTTCACAAGCGGCGTCAATCCGCCGCGATGGAGCAGCTGCAGCTTGTGAAGCGCACGCGTGCAGCCGACATAGAGCAGCTTCGCATCGCCTTCGCGATACGCTTCTTCGCCAGCGTCCGCAATCAGCACCGCGTCGAACTCCAGCCCTTTGGACAAATAGACAGGGACGACAGTCAAACCACCCTTGTAAGCAGGTTGTTTACTCTGAACGATTGATGGCGTCAGACCAGCATTCTTCAGCACGCCATAGATCGTTTCACACTCCAGCGCAGTCCGGCCGATAACGGCAACGGTCTGGTAAACGCCCTCATCCAGCATCGCTTTCACCGAAGCAAGCAGCTGCGACTCCCATGAAGCTTCCTCGCATGGGATTACATCGACCGGCTCCCCGCTCCGGAATACCGGCGTTGCCGGCTTTACGCCACCGTCCATGCCCGCCAGAACGTGATTGGCGAACTCGATAATTTCCATCGTCGAGCGATAGCTGCGGTCAAGCTCGTAATAGCCAACAATCGCCGGGTCGAATAGATCCATCTGTTCACTCCAGCGTCGAACACCTGCATAATCGTGAATCCCCTGCTGCAAGTCGCCAAGCACCGTCATCGATGGTACGCGCTGACACAGCGCAAGCGCTTCAAGCTGCATTGGCGAATAGTCCTGTGCTTCGTCGATGACAATATGGTCGAACATCGGCGTGCCAAGACCATACATCCGAATGTGCAAATAGACAAGCGGCGCCAGGTCTTCCGGATCGACGACGCCAGCTTTCAACTGCTGAACCGTTCGCTTGGCAATCGCTTTCGGCACCTCGGCATGTGCATCCTTGCCGTCGAACAGCGTGCGATACAGCTGGGGCGCCGTGTAGGAAGGCATTTTCTTCACGTACGCATTGAGCTTCGTATTCGCCTTCGACTTCGCCGTCTTGTCGGTCAATCTGCGATCCTTCCACTCCGACTCCAGCCAACGCTTCATCCGGCTTGCAAGACGTTCCCGCCGCTTCATTAATGGCTCATCATCGCCATAATCGGTCTCGAACCATTCTCGAATGCGATCAGGCGACAGCGTAAGGCCCGGATGCGGCTCGAATGGAACTTCCGGCACCATCTTCCGTTCCACATCCTTCAGCTTCTCATCAAGCATCTGGCGGAACGCCGCGCGTCCCTTCCATCGGCCGGGCGCCTCATCGCGCTCCGCTTGCGTGCGTTTCTCTTCGAACCAATGCTCAAGCGTATCCGCTGCGCTCACAAGCTTCACTTCATGCTCCAGAAGCTCGATCGACCAATCTGCAAACGTCGTCTGAGCAATATCGCCAACGCCAAGCTCTGGCAGTACGCCGGATATATAATCGAGGAACATCGTATTCGGAGCAAAAATAATCATGCGATTCGCCGAGATCCGGCCTGCATAGCGATACAGCAGGTATGCGAGACGATGGAGCGCCACCGTGGTTTTACCGGAACCCGCTACCCCTTGAATGAACAACGCCTTGCTGCGCTCGGCACGAATAATGTTGTCCTGCTCCTCTTGAATCGTTGACACGATGTCGCGAAGCTTATTGTCCTTCGACTCGCCGAGGCGGTACAACAGAAACTCGTCTGCCGCCCCAACGTTGTCCGCACCGCGCACATAACTGTCGACGACACGCACGAGCTCTCGCTGACGAACGAGTATATTGCGCTTCAGCATAATTTCGCCCGTCTCCTCGCCCTCTGGCGATTCGTACGTTACGGGACTTTCACCGCCGCTGAACGAATAGAATAAGCTGGCAATCGGCGCACGCCAATCGATAACGAGCGGATTGACGCCCTCATCATCGCCGACTCCCGCTTTGCCAATATAAAGCGGCTTCACGCTGTTATCGTTCTCATGCTTGTAATCGATGCGGCCAAAATACGGCTCCTTCGCCGATACTTCCAGCCGCTGCCGCCGCTCCTCGCGCTGCGCGTCGAGTACTTGCTCCGTATAATCATTGCCGAGATACCGCGGACCGATCCCGCTTAACTGCCGATCAATTTCTTGAAGAGTGTGGGTTAGCCGCTGCTCTTCCTCCGGATGAATGCTTTGAACGGACATAACTACCTCCATCAAATGTGTGTCTTTTACTAACCGTTACGATATAAAAAGGATAAATAGAGTAACACTTTCCGGCCTACTATGCAACAAACAATACCATAAATTACGTTCCGCGGACAAAACAAGCGGCCTCGATATGATCGAGGCCGCAGGGCATACTAGTATTCAGATATCCCAATGGTACAAACGTTTACTGTGCAGAAAGCGCATAGGCTGCAACGGAGCTGCGGAAATCGGGTCTGCCGTCTTCCGTCCACAGAAGCTCCGCTACAAAGGTATGGCGATTCGGATCGTACAGCGGATCCCCTACAATGTCCTTATACGTTCTCGCATGGAACACAAACAACGTCTTCTCGCCGTCCGCCGACACCGTAAAGCTATTATGACCGGGACCGTACAGCGAGATGCTTTCATCTGTCCTGAGAACCGGCTCTTGCGACTTGCGCCAGGAGGCGGCATCGAGCAAATCCGCATCCGCATCGGCTTCGAGCAGGCCCATGCAATAATTGAAATCAGTAGCGGAAGCCGAGTAAGTGAGGAATACCCGATTGCCCTTGCGAACAAATGCCGCGCCTTCGTTCACTTTGTAGCCGATAATCTCCCATTCATATTCCGGCGTAGAAATCATCGTCTGAGGCCCCGTCAACGTCCACGGATTGCTCATTCTCGAAATGTACAGATTAGAGTTTCCTTCGATATTCGGATCCTTCTGTGCCCATACGTAATAGCGGCTGCCATTATGCTCGAAGGTAGTTGCATCGAGGGCGAAGCTTTCCCATGCGGTACGAACTTGACCTCTTTCCGTCCAGCTGCCTTCCAGCGGGTTGGCATTGTCATTCTCCAACACGTACATCCGATGGTCGAACAACCCATCCTTCGTTTCCGTCGTATGTGCGGCAGCGAAATAAACGTACCATTTGCCATCGATATAATGCAGTTCAGGCGCCCAAATATTAGCACTAAGGATACCCGTCTCACGCTTTCTCCAGACAACAACAGGAGTTGCCGTGACAAGCTCCTCCAGGTTATGTGCCCTACGGATTTCGATGCGATCATACTCTGGTACGGATGCGACGAAATAGTAATAACCGTCCGAATGTCGGTAAATGAATGGATCAGCTCTCTGCACGATCAAAGGTTTCATGGTGTATAACTCCTTTAGTTGGACTCTCCAGTCCATCGACTGCTTCATAAGTTTGAATACTAACCTTTAACAGCACCTGCAGTCATACCGTCGATGAAATATCTCTGGAATGCGATAAACAGGATGAATATCGGAATGATGGAGAAGAAGGAACCTACGATCAACAGGTCATAGTTATTGCCATAAGGCGTTAACAAGGTTTTCAAACCGATTGGAAGCGTAAATTTGCTTTGATCTCCGAGCACCATGAACGGCCACAACAGATTGTTCCAGCTATTCATACCGTTCAGAATGGCCATTGCCGCAAAGGAAGGCTTCATAATCGGCATAATCAGTCTGAAATAAATCGCATATTCGTTCGCGCCATCAACTCGCCCGGATTGAATAATCTCTTTGGGTATGCTTCTTAGATATTGCCTGAAGAAGAAGATCGTCCCGGCATTCGCTATACCCGGCAAAATGATTGCTGAATAGCTATTCACCAAATGCAAATCGTTAATTAGGCTGTACAAAGGTACGAGCAAGATCTCGAAAGGCACCATCATAATGAGCAAAACACATATAAACAGGAAATTTTTTCCTTTAAAATCATAAGCCGCAAAACCATATGCAACAAAAGCGCTTACAAATAGCGTAAGAACCACTTGTGCAATCGTTAAAAACATACTGTTCCAGAACCAGGTGAAATAATCATGTTGTCCGGTAAACAGATAGATGAAATTATCAAAACTCATAATGTTAAAATCCAAACTTAAGTTCAGACCATATCTTATTAAGGATTCACCTGGTTTAAAGGAAGATAAGGCCACAGCATAGAATGGAATCATAATGATAACGAATAGTACGACAAAGAAACAAATCATGACTATTCGTGCAATTAAGTTGTTCTTCGACTGACTTCCGCCCATTCTAATCCTCCTCCTTCTTGAACATTCCGCTGAATTTCAACTGCGTTAGATTGATAACCATAGCAATAACTAAGAGGACGATTCCAACTGCGGCTGCGTAACCCAGCTTATTCTTCTCGATCCCTTGTCTATACAGATATCCGACAATGGTTAAGCCAATATTTTTCGGTGAATTGTTACCGTTAAACATCATCAGGCTCTCGGTAAACATGGCTAGACCTGCATAAACGCTAATGGTCGTCACATATATCGTGGTCGGCTTCAATAATGGCATTGTAATGTTTTTGAACTTTTGCCAAGCAGATGCCCCGTCCATTGAAGCAGCCTCATAATATTCATTGTCAATGCTTTTCAAACCGGATAGATAGTACAGCATATTGACGCCTGTCCATCTCCAACATGCGAGTATTAACAGCGCTGCCATACTCCATTCTCCGTCTTTCAAATACTTGATAGGCTCTACGCCAAATAGACCTAGGAAGCTGTTCATTAATGAACCTTCCATTTCGCCGAACGTAAGGCGGAAGATGGTGCCCGCAACTGCGACAGAGGTCAACGCAGGGAGAAAGAACGAAGATTTGAAGAACTCTCTTCCCATCATGAGCTTACTGTTAATCATAACGGCAAATAACATTGGGAAAGGGATTAACAGCACTAAAGTTCCCAGCATGTATATTACGCTGTTCTTAATAGCTGTCAGAAACACTTTATCGGTCAATAATTTCGAATAATTCGCTTCACCGATCCACTTCGGATCCTGTCCCAACATCCGATCTTGAAAACTCATTAAGAATGAATTTGCAAGCGGGTAAGACCAGAATATCAAGAATATGAATATGAATGGCAGGACAAACACATATGGCGCAACTTTTTGAGAGTATACAAATTTCTTTATCATATTCTCAATCTCCCTTGATTGCGATTAAACCTGCCGACCACTATACCTGCCGACAGGTTTAATCAAAATCATTTACTTATAGTTCGTGTTCAAGAAGCCTTGATTGACAGCCGACTTTTTGAACTCCCTCTTATGGTTATTTCAATTCTTGTTCAATTGCCTCTTGCGCTTCGTCGAGTGCTTCCTTCACGTCTTTGCCATCCTCGAAGATCGCATTCAAAGTAACCGTATTGAAGACGTTGCCGATCGTCGGTGAAGCTTTAACGGATTTGATCGCTTTAATTTCGTCTTTGATTTCATTCAGCGTATCGAATGCGTTTGTTTTGAAGTATTGGACGTACTCGTTATCAGGGTTTTTCGTTACAGCCTCGTCTTTCCATACATCCATGTTGATTGGGTCGAATCCGAGCGTATTCCAGATTTCAGTCGTAGCTTCTTTCGAAAGCTTAGCGAAAGCTACAAATTCTTTAGCCAATTGAACGTTTTTACCGGTCTTAGTTACAACTGTGCCCGTACCGCCCAAACCAACGGAACGTGGGTTGCCAACTTCAAATACAGGCAGCGGAGCAATTGCATACTTGCCTTTAAGATCCTTCATTTCGTTAATGAAACGGGACATATACCATTCAGGCATCAATGCGCTTGCATAGTTGCCTTTGTTGTATTCGCCTTTCGCTTCTTCTGTATCCGGTTGTCCGCCTGGGATCGTATGAATGACATTGTTCTTCTGCAGGTCGACTAACATCTCAAGCGCTTTAATCATTTCTGGCGAGTTAACCTTCGGATTGCCATTCTCGTCTGTGAAATCAGAGTTTTGCTGAGCGAGCAGCAGCGACTCTTGCCACATTGCCGAAGTATCGGCAGTTCCTAAGTACTTGCCAGTCTTCTCGAATACTTTGATGCCTGCTTGCTTGTAATCTTCCCAAGTGATGATTTTCTTGTAGTCAACGCCTGCTGCTTCAAGAATTTCAGTGTTGTAGAAAGCAAGCGTAGCGCCTACGTGATAATCGAAGCCATACACTTGGTCAGCTTTGCTGTAGATCGCAACACGCGAAGGTACGACAACATCTTTGTATGGTGCGAATACATCATTCAAAGGCTCCAGCGGAACGTTGTCGCCTTCCAAGAATTTAGGGAATTGACCAAGCTCGATATCCGCGATATCAGGAGCGCCTTTGCCGCTTGTAACAGCCAATAAGAGCTTGTTATGCATATCATCGTAAGGCATAACCGATACATTCAATTTAATTTGTTTGTCTGGGTTCTCTTGGTTCCATAACCCCAGCATTTTATCCAAGTGCTTGCCGTGCAAATCTACGAATGTCCAGAATGACAATTCCGTTGCGTTCTCACCGGCATTAGCGCCTAGCTGCGTTGTTGTTTTTGAATCATCAGACTTACCACATGCAGACAATACCAGTGTCAAAATAAGGATTGTAACGATGGAAACTAAAGAACTGCGTTTTTTCATTTGTTCGTCATCCTCTCTTTTGTTGTTAAACGTTTAAAAATGGATTGACTAGTTAGCCATGTTAATTTAAGCGGTTACAATTTCGTCATTGGCTCCACTATCCTTAACATGCTTCTAACCGTTTAATGAAAAGACCCCTTCGTACTCCCTCTCAGATTAAGTGTTGTAAGCGCTTTACATTTTGTATTATAGTATATATGGAATATGGTTTATATAACCAATTGATTATAAAATCATAAAATTCATGAGGAGATGCGGCAAGTTGAAAAAGCTGGCGCTCTACAAGCAGATTCAAGAAGATATTGTGAGGAAGATTAAATCAGGGCTGCTTCGGCCAACGGACCGCATCCCTTCTGAGCAAGAACTAATGGACGAGTTCAAAGTAAGTAAAATTACAGTCAAGAACGCCTTGACCCTCCTAGCTGACGAAGGGTTAATCGTTCGCGTACAAGGCAAGGGAACCTTTGTGTCCGCCAACCTTAATGTTTATAACAACGACGCGCCACCCGTACGCAGCGTATCGTCCTTACCGCTCGTCGGCTACATCATTCCGACGATGAGAACTCGTGTTATTCAGAAGCTGGTCGACTACATGGAACAATTCCTGCAAGAAGCTGGACTCAGCATGGTGCTGAGCATCACGCGGGAGTCCTCCACGATCGAATCGAACGCCATTCGCACGCTGACGGATCTCGGTGTACAGGGGTTAGTCGTTTTTCCGACAGAAGATGAGAAGTATAATGAGTCGCTGCTGCGTCTATCGCTCGACAAATTCCCATGCGTGTTCATCGACCGGTATCTGCGCAATATTGAGACGTACACCATTACATCTGATAATTACGGCGGCGCGTACAAGGCTGTCTCCTATTTGCTGTCCAAGGGTCATCAGCGGATTGCGCTCATTTCGCCTGAGAATGCGAATTCCGCCATTGAAGACCGAACGTTGGGCTTCGAGAAAGCGTACACCGATCAAGGCATCTCGATCGACAAGAGCTTGTGGTGTCACATTCCTCTCGACATTCTGCGCGGCGAGCAAGCATTGGATTATGTAAGCAGCTTCTTACAGGAACGCAGCGGAATCACTGCAGCCTTCACCTTGACCGAGGAAACCGCACGGCTTGCATCGGCAGCCATCAGTCGTTTGAACAATGACACTACCATTGAATTGCTATCTTTCGATAATCCTCATCTAACAAACGTGGCGTATGTGCAGCAGGATGAACAGGAAATGGCACGAACAGCCGTAAAGCTGTTGAGTGAACAAATGGACAATATATACTCGCCCAAGAATGCCGTCATTCCTGTGCAGCTCATCTTCCCTAGCAGCTAGAGATAGGTGTCTTATTTATAACTCACCCGAATAGAATATAGCAATATGAGATAAAGGTGGGAGCAGTCTGAAATTTCGGAAAAGAATCAGAGGCTTTGTGGCAGGCTTGTTGGCGGGTTGTCTTCTCATGCTCGCCGTACCGACGTTTGCCGTCACGGTAAAGCAATATCTATTAGTCGAAGCGGGTTATCCCGTGTACGTCAACGGACAAGAGTACACGAGCGGAGAACAGCCGATTCTGAATTATCAAGGCAACACCTATGTTCCGATGCGATCGGTTGGCGATATTCTTGGTGCCGATGTACAATGGAACAGCGAGTTAAATCGGTCCGAAATCACCTACGGCGACGGCATCCCCCATGCGAACAATGCGTTCCGCCATCTTCAAACAACCGGTTCTAACGGACGTTACACCGTAACCGGAGAAGCGAGGGTTTTCGAAGCGGTCATGAACTACGTTGTTTTCGCTGGGAGTGATGTTGTGACCGAGGGTAACTACATGTTGAACGAAGGGGCGCCTGCTTGGTCCACGTTCAGCTTGGACATCGTCATTCCCGTTGATCAATTGCCTGCAGACGGAACGCTCCAGATCGAACTGTTCGAATACAGCGCCAAGGACGGCAGCCGAATTAACGTTATTCCGGTGGTGCTCGAGACCTTCTAAGCGTTTAGAAAGCGTTATAGAGTTCAACTAGAGCTTGGAGAAGTAAAAAAACGGTCCCTAGGGCCGTTTTTTGTTTGCAACCATATGTAGTCAATAGGCAGTGAGCTGTATTACGATAGTAGTACTTTCGACAGCAGGTACAAATGGACAAGCGCCATTGCAGGATAACCAAGCTTGAACGCTGCATGCTTCGTTTTGTGTCGGTACATCCGCATACCGGCTATGCCGCCGATAGCGCCGCCGATCATGCCGAGCGTCAATAACTGCTTCTCGGGGATGCGCCGGCCGTGTCTGCGAGCCTGCTGCTTGTCATGTTTCATCATTCCCCATAGAATGAAATTCACTGCTACATAATAAGCGATTAGGATAGGAATCATGGATCTTAAACCTCAATTCTTTGAAATTCTTACTACGACATCATCGCTGACTACCATGGAGGAACCTACATTATGATCGATTTACAAACTGCCGTCTCATTCGTCGCCGTCGCCATTGCGCTTACGCTTATGCCCGGGCCTGACATTCTCTTCGTCATCGCGCAGAGCATGAGCCGTTCTGCCCGAAGCGGCATTATGGTCGCGCTTGGTTTATGCACCGGGCTGCTCGTCCATACTTCATTGGCTGCGCTTGGCGTATCCGCCATCGTGCTCTCCTCTGAAGCTGCCTTCACCGCTATCAAATGGCTTGGAGCCGCTTATCTGCTCTACCTGGCTTGGAAGACGTGGCCGCGTAAGAAGTCGAATGATTTGTTAGATCAACAAACCTCATCGGATACAAATTCAGTAGAGAATGCCCTTGCTGAAACTACAGCAGCTGCTACTGCTATCAATAACCGTAATGATGCCATTCAGAAACAGGATGAGGTTACGCTCGGTGCACTCTATCGGCGCGGTATCTGGATGAACGTGCTCAATCCGAAGGTGTCGTTGTTCTTCTTGGCGCTCTTGCCCCAATTCGTATCCATCAATAACGGCAATGTTCCGTTCCAAATGATTCAGCTCGGCCTGCTGTTCATTGTACAAGCTCTAGTCGTGTTCAGCGCCGCTTCAATCGTTGCAGGTTGGCTCGGCGGATCGATCCAGCGCCGCTCGAACAAATGGAATAAGCGCCTCCCGATTATCGAGGCGCTTATCTATATAGCGCTTGCCGCTAACTTGGTGCTGCTGCATTTCTAAGCGTTGAATCCATGCGCTATCGGAGTTCTATGGCCGAGGTCGCACTCGATTCGTCGGCACCGCCGCGAACGGGTCATCCGGCCAATAATGTTTCGGATAACGAACCTTCAATTCCTTCTTCACTTCGAAATACGTATTCCGCCAGAAGTTCGCTAGATCCTGCGTTACTTGCACAGGCCGTTGTGCAGGTGACAGCAGGTGAAGCGTCAGCGGAAGCTTCCCCTTCGCAATCCTCGGCGTCTCCTGCAATCCGAACAATTCCTGCAGTTTGACCGCGAGCACGGGCTGCTCCGGATCCGTATAATCTATCGCAATTCGAGAGCCGCTCGGCACCGTCATGTGCGTCGGCATCAGCTCGTCCAATCGCTGTTTGTCGTTCCAGGACAACATCGCTTCCAGTACATGCATCATATTCAGCTTCTGCAGACCGTCACGGCTTCGAATTCCCGATACATGCGGCCCCAGCCAATCCTCCAATGATGCAAGCAGCGCTTCCTCTGACAAATCCGGCAGCTCTGTATCGTACTTGCGCATGACGCGAATGCGATCCCGCAGCTGCGAGGACTGTTTGTTCCATGGAAGGATCGAGGTTCCCTCTATTCGAACACCTTCTAATAACGCTTCGGAAACCTTTGTCTGGTCAGGCCTCGCCATCTGCTCTTCCTTCAACACGAGCGCACCGAACATAAGCTTGCGTCTTGCCCGCACCGCTTGCGCGCTGCGATCCCAGACGACAGATGCCTCTTCGGAGATGCGATCGCTGTGAAAGGCGTGCAGTTCGCTTTCTTCAAGATCTGCTGCGAGTACAATTCGACTCTCGCCGTCGGCATCCTCCATCTCGGATGCCGCGATATAAGCGGCGAATGACAGCGGCTGCGCCGGTGTCAGCACAGCGCCGCGGCCGCCTGCGAGCAGGAAGCGCCCGTCGCCGCGGCCTTGGCCGACGCGATCGGGATAAGCGAAGGCAAGCAGAGCGCCGAGCGACGGCTCGCGCGACGACGCGCGGGCTGGGAGCGAAGCGTCGGCGCTTCGCGATCGCGAAGATGCGTCTGCTCCGCGAGCAGAGCGCGGTGAGCCGTCGTCATTTGGTGACGACGGCGAAGCATTGGAGCCGCGCGATATTGGCGCGGCTGACGAGCCGCCGCCATGCGGCGCGTCGGCGCTGGGCGAAGCGCCAGCGCCATCCTGCGCGAGCGCGCGCTGCCATTGGCGCGCTTCCGCGAGCGCCTGGCGGGCGGCG